>NZ_CP050695.1:2349845-2674403 GCF_012044895.1 Aquisalimonas sp. 2447 | reverse complement strand
AGGCGGATCGTATCGCCTCGGAGCAGGAGACCCTGGCGGCCCGATGGCAGCGGGAGCAGGAGCTCACCGCCGCACTGCGCGATCTCAAGCGCCGGCTCCACGAGAGCAGCCAGCGGAACGAAGACGTCGAGGAGACAGACGCGGCGACGGCCGACGCACCGGAGACACTGCGGCGGCATCTCCAGGACAAACGCCGCGAACTCGCCAGCCAACAGGGGGAGACGCCCCTGCTGCATGAGCGGGTGGATGCCCAGGTGGTCGCCAGCGTCATTGCCGACTGGACCGGCATTCCCGTGGGCCGCATGCAGGTGGACGAGATCCACGGCGTGCTCGGACTGCGCGAGGCGATGCAGCAGCGGGTTGTGGGCCAGGATCACGCCCTGAACGCCGTGGTCCGGACCATGCAGACCGCCCGCAGCAAACTCGGCGATCCGCGCCGGCCGCTGGGCGTGTTCCTGCTCGTCGGCCCTAGCGGCGTGGGCAAGACAGAGACGGCACTGGCCCTGGCCGAGCAGCTCTATGGCTCGGACGACGCCATGACGGTCATCAACATGTCCGAGTTCAAGGAAGAGCACAAGGTCTCCATGCTCACGGGATCGCCCCCCGGTTACGTGGGTTACGGCGAGGGCGGCGTGCTCACCGAGGCCGTGCGCCGGCGCCCCTACAGCGTGGTCCTGCTGGATGAAATGGAAAAGGCCCACCCGGGCGTGCAGGACATCTTCTACCAGGTCTTCGACAAGGGCAGCCTGCGGGATGGCGAAGGGCGGGACATCGACTTCACCAACACGGTGATCGTCATGACTACCAACACCGCCAGCGAGCAGATCCACCGCCTCGCTGACGACCCGGACACCTGCCCGGAACCCGAGGGTTTGGTGGAGGCCATCCGACCCGCACTGGCGGAGGTGTACAAACCGGCGTTCCTGGGGCGGGTGGACGTCATCCCGTACTACCCGCTGGGCCAGGCGGCCATGGCTGAGATCGTGCGTCTTCAGCTCGCTGCCATCCAGAACCGCGTGCGGGATAACTACGACGCTGCGCTGGATTACACGCCGGCACTGCTTGACCACATCATCCAGCGCTGCCGCCAGAGCGACACTGGCGCACGCCAGATCAGCGCCGCCATCAACCAGACACTGCTCCCCGCGATCTCCGACCGCCTGCTGCGCCATCTGGCACAGGGCGGAACCGTCGCGGACATCAATGTGGACGTGGACGCCAACGATGGTTTCTGCATCCAGGTGCACAGTGCCGATGACGCCGGGGCGCCGCACCCCACACCCCAGGAGCGCGAGGAGCGAGGATTCTTATTGTCGTCCGACGGTGGAGTTGCCGACGGGCGATATAAGAAGGAGCGAGCCTGATGGCTCATTTGTGTTGTTGACTCAATCTGGAAACTTCAAAACAGGGAAGGCTAAATCATGTCGATTTTCATGAATTACACCGGCATCAAGGGTGAAGCCACGGACGACAGCCACAAGGACTGGCTGGATGTGGATCAGATCCAGTGGGGCGTGCGCCGGAACATCACGTCCGCCTCATCCACCAAGAGTGATCGCGAGTCGGCGAACGCCGAGATTACCGACCTCACGCTGACGCGCCGCATGGACAAGGCAACCCCGAGCCTGTTCATGGAAGCGTGCTGCGGCAAGGGCAAGGACGTGGTGATCCACCTGACCAAGACCGGCGACGGTGCGGGCTCGGATGTGTTCATGGAATACACGCTGAAGAACGCGCTGATGAGCAACTACTCTGTCTCGGCCAAGAGCCAGGACGAGGATCGCCCGTCGGAATCGATCACCATCAGCTTCGTCGAAATGGAGGTCAAGTACACTCCGTACGATGACGATGGTAACGCCGAAGCTGCGATCGCCGTGGGCTACGATACCGCGACCAACACCAAGCGGTAAGCGACGGCCGTGGGGGCGGGCGCCGCATTTTGCGGTGCCCGCCTCTCGCATTGGAGGCGGACCGCTGTTCACTGGCCCTTCACTATCCCCTTCCGGCGACGGAACTAGCGGTCGCACGGCCCTTCGATGGCCCGTAGCCAAACGGGTAGCGGGGCATCGATGTCCTCGGCCTCTTCGGGCATGCGGCGGACATGGTCATGGGCCTCTTCCCATTCTTCGACCAGGCGCTCCGCCTGGGCGATCGCGTCATCACTCATTCGCGGTGCCAGCCGGTTGTCGCGGATGCGCTGGAGGCGGGCACGGGTGTCGTGATCGGAGCCCATGCCGTAGGCGGGGTGTGTGGTGGAGGGGGGCAGGCGATGGATGGCCAGTGTGTACCACTTATAGCCGTAGATGCGCAGGGCGTCCCGCTCCACGTCGACCTTGTTGCGGGTGTGCATGGAGGCAAGTGCCGCCATGGCTTCGGGACTCCCCTGCTCGGCAGCCTTTCGCAACCACTTCTCGGCCTCCTCGTACTGGCCGCGCGGGCCCATGCCATACGCGCCGTGCTGGTAGGACCCTCCCAGGAGGTACAGTGCGCGCGTACTGCCGTGTTTCACACCCTTGCGCATCCACTTCCGGGTATGCGCGTCGGAGTCCGCTCCTTCGGGGGTGAACAGGGCGTAGTAATACATGGCGTGGGCGCAGCCGCCCTCGGCGAGATCGCGGAAGCGGTCGATGAGGCCGTCGCGTCGGTCGTCATAGAGGAAGTAGTAATCGCGGATGGCGGCCTCGAGTTCGGCCTGCATGGGGTCGTCGGCGTTGACGCCGTAGTACTCGGCCAGGGCGTCCGGGTACTCATCCGGTGTGCGGTCAATGCGGTCGGCGCGCTCGATGCGGGGCTCGGTGGCGAGGCTGATGGTGGCGGCGAGCAGCAGCGCGCTGCCCACGACAGCGGTGAGGCGATGTGCAGCCATGGATCCCTCCGGCTGAATGCAGTCCATGCGGTTGGCTTGAGTTACAACGAAGTGGAAACATACTATTGCGCTTGCGCACGGCGCAAGCACTACTGCGGCAAGGACCCAGGAAGGATGCAGACCGCAATTCAGGGAGGCAGGAAATGAACGAAAAGACAGTGATTGACGGACGGGTCATCTACAACGAACTCCGCAATCTGGGCAACGAATGGGCCCGGCACATGGAGACGGCGATCAGGGAGGTGGATCTACCGCGGCTTGACGACGGCGCACGGAGTGCCGCCTGGTTAAGTTTCGGCAGCAACCTGGCCAGCGAGCTTTTCCCCATGTTTGCTCCCCGGCGGGTCGAACGCAGCGTTCCTGCGCGGCTCGCGGCGGCCGGTCTTCGCCGGGTGGCGGTGCCGGTGATGCTGCTCAGTCAGGTACAGGCGGCTTTCGCCGACACGTACCACGACCGGGTGGAAAGGCAGCATGATGCGGTGTATCGCAATTTCCTGGATGTCCGGGGGGAGTTGCACAACATCATTGCGCGGCAGGGGCGCGAGTTTCCCGCTTCGGATTACGGTAGGGTGTGCTTTGAGGCGCTTAACGAGGTGCTGGGCGGCCGTGAGGAAGACGACGACCTCTTGGCGGGTCAGATGGTTCAGCAGGCAATCGAAGACGCCAACCTGATCAACCTCAATTTCACCGAACTGGCTGCCGACGTCAAGGCCGCCTTCAAGCCCTTGGTGGAGAAGATCGAACTCATCCACAAGAACAGCCCGGCTGCCCAAGGCTTTCTCCAGGACGGCAGATTGCAGTTCGCGCCCAGCGGCGAGCAGTACTGGGACACCACGCTCGCCGGGGAAGGGTATACTCGACATGACTTCCGCCCGGTCCATCGCCAGGAGGATGCACTGTGGCTCATGGCCAACGCCTACCGCATGCGGGTGTGGGAGCGGCAGCGTGATTTCACGCGCAGTGGACGGCGATTGCCGCCCACAACCTAGGTGGTGCTGGAGTACCCCAATCGCAAGCCCAGGGATTTCATCCCCAGCATCGACAACGTCGAGGGTGAAGTGCGGGAAGCGTTGCGCATGGCGGTGGCCGGACAGCGGTCCGTAATGACCCAGGCGGCTGTCTAGTCTGTTTTCAGCGACGGGGGCGGTGCCGAGGGGGCGTGGTCTACTCCTTCGGTACCGCCCGCACCGGATGCTCCTCCTGCTCCCGCTCCAGGATGTAGACCACGCCGCTTTCCTCCCCCAGGGTGAATTCCAGTTCGCCACCGATGGGCAGTGTCATCCGGACTTCGGATTCGTACTGGGTCTGCAGGACGACTTCCAGGGGCTTGCGGGTGTCGTTGGTCAGCAGGAACTGTTGTCCCGGCTCCAGGTGCTCCATGCGCATGGCACTGGACATGCCTTTCTCCTTCCTGGTTGGCGGAGGCGAATGCCGTTATGTCTGGCCGTTTTGTGAGCATAGCCGGTGGTGTGGGTAGCACGTCAATTGTGGACCGTGCCGGCGCGATGTTTCGAGTTCGTGCAGCCCGGGCGCATGCCCGTCCATGAATGACACCTCTGTTAGACTTGAAGGCCGGTTACATTCCGACGGGAGACCCCCATGCGTTCCAGCGACAATCTCCGCCGCCTGCGCCTGGTGGACGTGGACGTCGGCGGCGATCTCCACCGTATCGTTCTTGACGGCGTGGCGCCGGCACCCGGCCGCTTTGTCCGTGAACGCATGGACTACATGGAAGGCAAGGCCGATGGCCTGCGCCGGCTTCTGATCACCGAGCCCTTCGGCTACGAGAGCATGTGCGTCGATCTGGTGATGCCCGCATCCATGCCGGAGGCGCAGCTCGGGTTCGTGATCATGGAGGTGATGGGGTATCCGTACTACTCCGGCTCCAACACCATCGCCACCACCGCGGCAGTGCTCGAGGCGGGGCTGATCCCCATGGAGGAGGGCAGCCAGACCGTCCGCCTGGAATCCCCCGCCGGGGTGAACACCGTGGTGGCGCATAACGAGAACGGCCGTGTCCGCTCGGTGACGACGCAGGGCGGAGCGGCCTTCATTCAGGCGGCGGAACAGGCAGTGGAGGTGCCGGGGCTCGGCACGGTCGCGTACGACCTTGCCTGGAGTGGGGGGTATTACCTCCTGGTGGATGCGACCGCCCTGGGGTTCGTGATCAACGAGGCCAACGTGGATGGCATGACCGAGGTCGCCGCTCGCATTGTGCGTGCGGTGCAGGACGGCTTCAGCCATCGCCATCCGGAACTCGGCGACGTGGGGCTACCGCGGTTTCTCCATTTCATGGGGCCACTGGAAGAACAGCCTGACGGCTCCATCCGCACCCGGTCGGCGACCTACGGCCACCCCGGTGTGATCTGGCATTGCCCCACGGGCACCGGGACCTCCGCTCGCATGGCCCGCATGGCGAATGCGGGGGTTCTTCAGCCGGGAACCGTGTTCGAGACGGTTTCCCCCTGGGGGAATGCGTTCCGCGGTGTGATCACGGGCCACACCCGCGTTGGCGATTTCCCGGCCATCGACAACACCATCACCGCTGACCCCTATCCCATGGCCTACATGGACCTCACCGTGGATGTGGATGCGCCGATGCTGCGCCAGTACGAGCTGGATCACGTGCTCAACCGGCGTGTCGGTGATGCGGACCACTGATCATCAGCCTTTCTCTTGCTCTCGATCAACTCGCCTCGCCGATGAATGCCCTAAGCTGATTACCTCGATTGATTGAAACAGCCGGTATCGGCTCACGGAGGCGTCGTCAATGCGCATGCAAGGCAAGGGTGTGATCGTTACGGGGGGTGCCAGCGGCATTGGCGCCGCGGCAGTGCGGCGGATGGTGGAGGAGGGCGCCCGAGCCGTGATTGCCGACATGAACATCGAGGCCGGCGAAGCCCTGGTGCGGGACCTGGGTGAGGACAAGGCCCGATTCGTGCGAACCGATGTCACCGACCAGGCGCAGGTGGAAGCTCTATTCAGGCAGGCTGAGGAGTTCTGCGGCGTGGATGCGGTGTTCAACAACGCCGGCATCGGCCACCAGGCCGCAGCGGTGGAGACCACCGACGAGGAGTGGGGGCAGGTGATCAGCATCAACCTCACCGGCGTGTTCCGGGTGGCGCGGGAGGCCATGCGCTACATGCAGGGCCGGGGCGGCAGTATCGTCAACTGCGCCTCCATTCTCGGCCATTTCGGACAATCACAGACCGCGCCGTATACCGCTGCCAAGGGCGGCGTGGTGAACATGACGCGCACGCTGGCACTGGAAGGCGCGCCGGACGGCATTCGGGTGAACAGCATTTCGCCGGGGTACGTGGATACGCCGCTGCTCGATCTGCTGGAGCAGGAAGTCAAGGATTTCCTGGTTTCGCTGCACCCGGTGCAGCGTCTCGGGCGCCCGGAGGAAGTCGCCAATGCCGCGCTGTTCCTGGCATCCGACGAAGCGAGTTTCATTACCGGGGCTGACCTGCCCGTGGACGGCGGGTTCCTGGCGGGCAAATCCTGATCCGGCGCCAACGCGGTTGCGGGGGTGGCCGGATTACTCCCGCAGGCGTGTTTTCCCGTCTTGGTCCACCGCGCGGATGGTGTCGTAGTCCCGGCGGGGAAGGGTGAGCATCAGGCACGGGCTGGTGATGGCCTGGGTGACCATTGCGTCTTCGGCCGGCTCCGTCCAGGTCACGGATAACGCGAGGGCATCGTTGTCGAGTGTTGCCCGGTCGTCCCGCAGTTCCAGGCCATACCCCCCGGTGGACCGTTGCCCCATGGTGGCCAGCACCGCGATTGACTCGTGGAAGTCGGGCGCCGGCAGGCGCTCCGCATGGTCATTTCCGAGTACATGACGGAACATGGCGTCGCGCGCCGCCCGGAACTGTTCCTCGTCGGTGATGCGGCGCAGCTGCGGCTCACTCCCGTCGCCCCCGCAGTGGCTGCCGCTGTAGAGTACCTCTACCGGAACGTGCTCGTCGCCGCCCATGTCAGCGCAGGCCGTGACGAGTGTTAGACTCGCCGCCGTGAGGCCGGCCAGCGCCCAGCCGCCGCGCATGTTCATTGTTGCCTCCGGAGTTGGGAGCGGTCGCCGCCGCTGCGCTCCAGGGTACCCAGGGTCTCCAGCGACGTGCTGCTCCCCAGGCCGGCCCGGTAGCCGGTGCTGAAATCACGCCGCACGGTCTGGCCCGCGCCGACGGAGAAGCGCTCGATGCGGTCCAGTGTGGGATAGGCACCACAGGCTTCGCCGGCATCGCAAATGAACCCGTCGTTGTCGTTATCCGTTCCGGCGATCACGTAGTATTCCCCCGGGTCCACATCGGTGAACCGGTAGGTATAGCGACCGTCCTCAGCGTTGACTGCCGTCTCCTTCACCAGCGAGTAGGTCGACGCATCCCGGAGTTGCACATACTTGAGTCCGGCGTCCTCGTCGCCCCGGGCGTCCATTTCGCTCACCGTCATGGTGACACTGACCCTGGCAGTGGAGCCGTTATCCGCTTCAGCTTCGACGGTGCCGCGGAACGTCCCATCGTCCCGGTCGTCTGCATCAACGGTGACCCTGTATGTCCCGAGGCCGCGTTCGCTGTTCTCGTCCAGGGGCTCTACCCTGATCCAGTCCCGATCGTCTGATACCTCGACGACGTCCACGGATTGTTCATCGTCGTTGAGCATCGTCAGCTCGAACTCGGCGCTCTCGGTCCCCCCTTGAGGGACTTCCAACGTTAGGGACCGGGGGGAGGCGCGCAAGGAGGGTTCGCCGGCCTCTCCCTCGGCCAGACGCACGGCGTCCGCGGCATTGATCAGGCCGTAGCCGTACAGCTCGTCGTGTTCACCCGTGCCCGCATCACCCAGCGGCTCGGTCATGGGGCTGTCCGGGGCCTGAATCCACGAGAGCAGCGTGTCAACGTCCAGCTCCGGGTTGAGGCTGCGCATCAGGGCGACCACGCCGGCAACATGCGGTGTCGCCATGGACGTGCCCTGGGAAAACACGTAGTTGGGTGAAATCGATCCGTCCGAACCGGTCTCCGCTGATGTGCTGAGGATGCCGTCCGGATGGCCGTCACCAGTGAGATCCTGGTTCATGTTGCCACCGGGAGCAACCAGGTCCAGGGAGTCGCCGAAGTTGGAGTAGGGCGCGCGGGTGGTGTCGGCGCCCACCGCCCCAACGGACAGGACGTGATCGTACGCCGCCGGATAGATTCTACGAGCCTCGCCGTCGTTGCCCGAGGCCGCCACGACGATCACTCCGGCGTCCGCCACCTCCTCATAGAGGGCTTCGTCGATGTCGGAGCGCGCGCCACCGCCCAGGCTCAGGTTGATGATGTCCGCGGGCCGGTCCGGTTGCGACGCCGCATCGTCAAGCCCCGCCGCGTAGCGCACGCTCTCACGCACGCTCATGGTGGTGCCAAAGCCGTCATCGCAAAGGGCCGTCATGGGCATGATGCGCGTGTCCCGGCCAATTCCGGCAATACCGGTGTTGTTATTCGTTGCCGCACCGACAATGCCGGCCACGTGGGTGCCGTGGAAGCGAGTGCCATCGGGTATGGATGTGCCGTCGACGTCACAATCGGGGGAGAAATCCCGTCCGTCGGCCGTGAGCTTGTCGGCCAGGTCGGGGTGGTCGGCATAGATCTCGGTGTCGATGACGGCGACGATGATCTCGTCCTCGCTGGCTGTAAGGGACCAGGCCTCGTCCATGTCGATCAGCGGCACGTTCCACTGGAGATCGAGGAATTCGTCGTTGGGCAGGCTCTGGGAGCGGTAAACGGCGTTGAGTTCCGTATCGCGGATGTCCTCCTGTCGCCGCAGCGCCTTGGCCATGGCGATCGTATCCAGGTGACGCCGCGTGGCTGCCGGTAGTTGCGAACGTCCCCGGCGTGCTGTCTCCGGGGTGGCGCCCCGACCCATGGCAGACATCGCCTGCTGGTGCGCCGCCTCGTCCGGGACATGCATGAGCGTTCCGACCCGGGGGCCGCCGCCCCGGTGCTCCAGGCCCAGTTGCCGGGATCGGGCGCTGGCCATGGTGCCCACATCCAGGCCCTGGGCCTGCAGGGAGTCGTCTTCGAAATGGACGATGATGTCTCCGGGGACGAACTCTCCCTGACTGGTTGCGGTAGAGGCCCCTGTTGACGCCGCCGCCGGTGTCAGCCCCTGACCCAGGGTGAGTATGTAGTTGGAGTCCCCCTCAACGGCGGTGACTTTGATGATGAACGTGTCCGTGCCCGCATCCGAAGGCACCTGGATTTCTTCGACCCGCGCGTGGTCCGCGGAACTGGCGATCACGTGACCGTCTTCGTCCATGAGATGCAGGTCGAGGTCGACGGGTTCCTCGTCGCTGCCGGGGTAGTCGCTGATGTGCAGCCGGATGCGTTGGCCCGGGGAGAGATTGGCGCTGTAGTAGTCAACGGGGTCGGTGTCCGGATCCGCATTCGCATACCCGCCGAGCGTCGCTGGATTGCGGAGGGGTTGAGCTTCGTCGAGATCATTGTTGGTGCTTCCGTCGCCGGCCTGCGGATTGTTGACCGTTCTGTCCACCGCCGTGCCCGGCTCGATGCTGATTGCACCCTCGACCACGCCGCGCCGGTCGCTGTCGTCACTGCTGCTGCTACTGCCGCTAAAGCACCCGGACAGGGTGAGCGGTAGCAGTGTGGCTAGGACTAGGGTGCGGATGCTGTTGGGCGGACCTGAGGCAGTCATGGGGCGAATGTTCGCACGAACTCCAGGGTTGTGATGCCAATGCTCCGACATGCGGTGCAGCGGGCCCGATGAGTGTCTTCAGCAAGGTTCCGGCGGGATCGTTGTAACGTCAAGCGGTGGACCGCACTTGTCGTTCGGTTTTCGGGCCGGGGTGTGGACTGGTCCACATTTTCCGGCTGTGCTTTGGCCCGCGTTTGCGCGCGAGCACAAAGGCGCTACCATACGGACCCGTATTGCGATGATCCCGCGCACTGAATGACTTGCCGAAATCCCGGCGAGCGCGCATCGTAAAGCATGCGGTCGCTGCCAGGGCGGCGGGTGCGCGGCAAGAGAATGAACAGAACGATAAGGACGCCCCGCGCGGGGGTGATCCGAACCGGAGGAGTTACATGTCTTACGAGGACGCCTACGACGCTGCCCCGTGGTCGAAGCATTACAGTGGCGACTACACCAAGTCCCGACTGCACGGCTATGACAATCTGGCGCAACTTGTTGTCGACAACGCCAGTACATACAAGGAGAGCCTCGCCTACACCACGGTCATGCCCAACGGCATGTCCGGCTCGCTGCGTTACGGCGACGTGGACTTGATGTCGGACCAGTTCGCCGTCTACCTCCGCGAGGTGCTCCGCGTCGCACCCGGCACGCGGGTGGCGGTGCAGATGCCCAACTGCCTCACCTTCCCGGTGGCCGCCATGGGGGTGTTCAAGGCCGGCTGCACGCTGGTGAACGTCAACCCGCTCTACACCGAGTCCGAGATGAAGCACCAGTTCAAGGATGCCGGCGTGGAGGTGCTGGTAATCGTGGACATGTTCACCGACAAGCTGGCCAGCATCATCGAGCAGACGTCGGTGAAGCATGTGGTGGTCACCAGCCTGGCGCAGTGGTTCCCGCGGGTGGTGGGGGGCATCCTCAGGGGCGTGTTCAAGTACTGGAACAAGGCCGTTCCCGAACTCACCATCGAGGCCACCACCATCGCCGAGGCGCTGGAGCAGGGAGAGCGTGCCCGGGAGGCCGGGGGCATCCGCGTTGCCGACTACTGGCGGGACATCTCGCGTGATGACGTGGCGGTGCTCCAGTACACCGGCGGTACCACCGGCGTGAGCAAGGGCGGCGTGCTCACCCACGGCAATATCCTCACCAACATCGGCCAGATCGACGCCGTCGCCAGCGATCACATGGAAAACGGCAAGGAGTGCGTGCTCACGGCGCTGCCGCTCTACCACATCTTCGCGTTCACGGTGAACATGCTGGCGTTCCACTGCCGCGGCGCGCGGAACATCCTGGTGCCCAGCCCGCGGCCCATCCAGAACTGCCAGCGGGCCATCGAGAATTACCCCATTACCTGGATCTCCGGTGTGAACACCCTGTTCAATGCCTTGCTGAACGAGGAGTGGTTCCACGTCTATCCGCCGAAGACCATGAAAGTCGCCATCGCCGGAGGCACCGCTCTGCACGCGGCAGTGGCGGATCGCTGGGAGCGGGTGGTGGGCTGCCCCATCGCCGAGGGTTACGGGCTCACCGAGAGCTCACCGGTGGTGAGCTTCAATCCCATTGGCCAGGGCGGTCGGCGGGACAGTATCGGCATCCCTGCGCCGGGAACGCGGGTGCGGATTGTCGATGACGACGGCCACGCCGTGGCGCCCGGCGCACCCGGCGAGATCATCGTCCAGGGGGATCAGGTCATGCAGGGCTACTGGAACCGGCCGGACGAAACCGCCAAGACAATCAAGGACGGCTGGCTGTATACCGGTGACGTGGCCTACATGGATGAGGACGGATTCTTCCACATCGTCGACCGCAAGAAGGACATGGTCCTGGTCAGCGGTTTCAACGTGTATCCCAATGAGGTGGAGGACTGCATCGCGCTGCTGGAGAAAGTCCACGAGGCGGCGGTCATCGGCGTCAAGGATCCGGACACCGGCGAGGCGGTGAAGGCGTTCGTGGTCAAGCGCGACGAGAGTCTCACCGCCGAGGAAGTGCGCAAGCACTGCAAGGCGCATCTGGCCGGTTACAAGGTGCCGAAACAGATCGAGTTCCGGGATGATCTGCCGAAGACACCCGTGGGCAAGGTGCTGCGCAAGGAACTGCGCCCCGGCGGGGCGGCGGGCACTGCCACCACAACGAAGACGGAAGCGGCCTGAGGCGGCTGCCGTCGCCCGCCGGATCAATAACAGCGAAAAGGGTGGCGGTACGCCCGGGCAGGTGCGTGCCAGCCGATCCGACCACGGAGAAGATTCATGCTGAGTCCATTGGAAGAGGCCCTGCTGGCGGTGATGATGATTGTCATCATGCTGGGCATGGGCGCATCGCTCACATTCAAGGATTTCCGCATCGCCATGCGTCACCCCCAGGCTGTCCTGGTCGGGTTCGCATCCCAGTACATGTTCATGCCGTTCATCGCCTTCAGCCTGGCGCGGCTGCTGCAGCTCACCCCGGAGCAGACGGTGGGGTTGGTGCTCATGGGCTGCATGCCGGGTGGCACCACCTCGAATATCTTCGCGTATTTCTCCAAGAGTTTGCTGAGCCTCAGCATCATGATGACGGTGTGCTCCACGCTTGCGGCCATTGTCATGGTGCCGCTGCTCATGGAGTTCTACACCGCCGGGATTGACGACACATTCCGCATCCCGCCGGACGAGATCATTGCGCTGTTGTTCGTGCTGCTGATCCCGACGCTCATCGGCATGTGGTCGCGGAAGAAGAACGCCAACTTCGGTGCCGTCACGGAGCTGGTTGGCGGCGTCATCGGGGTGCTGGTTATCGCGTTCCTGATGGCCACCTGGGCGCCGCGGAACTGGGAGCTGCTGTTCACCACCGGCTGGGATGTCTACCTGGCGGTGATCCTGCTGGGCGTCGTCGGCTTCCTGTTCGGCTACATCTTTGCCCGCGTGGTCCGGCTGGGGCCACAGAAAGCCCGCACGGTGTCGCTGGAAACCGGCATCCAGAACGGGCCGCTGGGGGCGCTGATCGTGATCATGGTGTTCTCCGGCGAGACGCAGCAGCTCATTCTGCTGATGCCGGTGCTGTACTCGTTCTTCATCATCATCACCTCGAGCCTGGCCACGCTTTACTACCGCCGCCGCACGCGGATCGAAGAGCTGGCAAGGGATCAGGCGAAGATCGAGCCGGCGAAAGCGTAGGCCGCTTCCATCACGCCGCGCGCCGGGTCGTCCGCAGGCCGCGACCCGGCGGCGTCAACCCGGGAGCGAATACATACAAACAAACGCACCTCTGGAGGATCCCATGACCGACTCCCCCCGCGTCCTGATCGTTGGCGCAGGAGCCATCGGCAGCTTCTACGGCGCCATTCTCGCCCGCGGCGGTGCCCGCGTTGAAGCCGTGAGCCGCTCGGAAGCGACCGTCATCCGCGAGCAGGGCTTCCGCATCAACAGCCAGGACATGGGCGATCTCTCGTTCAAGCCCGATGCGGTCTACGAGAGCGTCGAGGACGTCGCCACGCCGCCCGAGTTCGTGCTGCTGTCGGTGAAGGTGCTGGACGATCTCGACCGGGCTGCGCTGATCCGCCCGGCGGTGGGGCCGGAGACGGTGATTGTGCTGGTGGAGAACGGCATCGACATCGAGCGCCCCATCAAGGAGGCGTTCCCCGATAATCCCCTGGTCAGTGGCCTGGCCTTCGTCGCGGTGAGTCGCACCGGTCAGGCGCAATCGGAGCACAAGGCCTACGGCCGGCTGGTGATCGGCGAGTACCCCGCGGGTGCCGGCGACGCCTGCCAGCGGTTCTCGGCCCTGCTGGAAGCCGGTGGCGTGAACTGCCCCATTTCCGACAGTCTGGTCACCGAGCGCTGGCGCAAAGCTGTCTGGAACGCCGCTTTCAACCCTGTCTCCGTCATCGCCGGTGGCGCCACCACCACCACCATGCTGGACGCCCCCGGCGGCGAGGAGTTCATGGTGACGTTGATGCAGGAGATCTGCGCCGTGGCCGCTGCCGCCGGACATCCCCTGGACCCGGAGCTGCCGCAAAAGGCGATCCCTGGTACCCGCAAGATGCCCCCGTACCACAACAGCATGGCCCTGGATTTCCTCAACGGCCGCCCCATGGAAGTGGAGGCCATCCTCGGTAACGTCATCCGGGCGGCGAGGGAGCACAACGTGGATATCCCGCATCTGGAGAGCGTCTACCGCGTCACCAAGATGGCGCAGCAGCGGATCGCCGTGGAGGGGTAGGGAGCCTTCGGGCTGCTTCCGGTTCGCGACTGACGTCGCTCTCACACGAATGGCAGGCGGTGGCTTCTCCTGTGGGAGCGACGTCAGTCGCGACAAATCGGCAGTCGGGCTAAACGCCCGTAGGGCGGACCTTCAGGAGCGCCAGGCGAAGCCTGGTCGCTTGGGATTGGTGGCATGGAGGCGGCCATGAAATTGCGAGAGGGACCCAGCGGGCCGTTGAGCCCGCCCGGTAGAGGTTGGCCACCAGCCGGAAGCGAGTCTTGCGCTGCAGTGGGTAACTGCTGTGGTGAAGCGTAGACAGCGAGTGTCCAGGCTGCGTGATTGAGCCCCGAAATCCGCGACATTGTGGGTGCCGACGGTGTCTGAAGACCGGAAGGCAGTAACGCTGCACTGTAGAGGCCTGGTGTGGTGTGCCCGCCGGGGTCCGAGAGCGGGGCATGGGCACATTGGGGTCCCCCAGGAACCTGGGAGGGCCTGTCGTCTCCGCCTAAGAAGTAGACGGTGCGGGCGACCGCTGATCCGCAGTCCGGGCCAGTGGTGGGAGCGTCCTCCTGCTGCTGGAGCGAAGGCTGAGGGCGCTGCGGCGGTATGGTGCTGCGAGGACAGCCAGAGCGGTGCCAGACGGGCGGCAGGCAGTCGGAGTCTCCCATAGTACCGGAGCAGCCGGGGAACGCGCCCCAGCGGACCCGGTGAAGGGGAAGGGGAGACCGTGTGAGTGGAGCTGTTGGAGGGACCGATGGCGGAGGCATTGGACTCTGATCTCATCTCAACGCGATGCCAACAGATAGCGGATCTGGCGCGGCGTCTTCCGGACAGGCCGCTTTTGACGTTGGCCCATCACATTGACGAGGCGTGGTTGCGTGAGGCGTATCGACGCACGCGCAAGGACGGGGCGCCGGGCGTTGATGGTCGCACGGGTGCCGCCTACGGCGAGGAGCTTGAGGCGAACCTGAGCTCGCTGCTGGAGCGGGCGAAGTCCGGGGCGTACCGGGCGCCGCCGGTGCGGGGCACCTCGATCCCCAAGGGTGACGGGAGCGAGCGCCGAGCGCTCGGCATTCCGACGTTTGAGGACAAGGTGCTCCAGCGGGCGGTGGCGATGGTGCTGGAGGCGGTCTACGAGCCGGAGTTCCACGAGGGCTCGTACGGCTTCCGCCCGGGACGCTCGGCGCACCAGGCGCTGCAGGCGGTCTGGCGGCCGTTGATGGCGATGGGCGGTGGCTGGGTGATTGATCTTGACGTGCGCAAGTTCTTTGACCGGGTCGACCATGGTCTGTTGCGGGAGGTGCTGCGTCGGCGGGTACGTGACGGCGTGCTGGTTCGGTTGATCGGCAAATGGTTGAACGCCGGCGTGCTGGAGGAAGGGCAGTGGCGCCAGCCCGGGCGGGGCACCCCGCAGGGCGGGGTGATCTCGCCGATGCTCGCCAACATTTTCCTCCACGAGGTGCTGGATACGTGGTTCGAGGACAGTGTCCGGCCCCGGTTGCGCGGTGAGGCGCACCTGGTGCGTTTTGCCGACGATGCGCTGCTGGTGTTCGCCTGCGAGAGCGATGCCCGGCGGGTGATGGAGGTGCTGCCCAAGCGTTTTGCGCGCTACGGGCTGGAACTCCACCCGGAGAAGACCCGGGTTGTGCGGTTCGACCGGCCCGGATCGGGCGGAGGACCGCACCCGGAGACCTTCGATTTTCTCGGCTTCACCCACTACTGGGGGCGGTCGAGGCGAGGGCGCTGGGTGGTCAAGCGCAAGACGGCGCGGGATCGGCTGCGCCGGGCCATGCATGCAATCGATCGTTGGTGCTGTGTGATGCGGCATCACCCCGTGGTTGAGCAGTGGCAAGCCCTGAACCGCAGACTCCGGGGCCACTACGCCTACTTCGGCGTGCGTGGTAACTTTGCAGCGATCGACCAGGTCCGCTCCCAGGCGATGCGCTCCTGGCACCGATGGCTGTCGCGGCGCTCGCAGAAGGCGGCGATCCCGTGGTCGGAGTTCTCCCGGTTCCTGGAGTGTTACCCGCTCGCCCGGGCCAGGATCTGCGCCACGTAGCGAAGCCACTCACACGAGGAGCCACTTGCGGGAAACCCGCACGAGTGGATCTGTGGGGGGCCGGCCGGGTAACCGGCCGGCCTACCCGACGTCCGCCGTTACAAGACATGCAAGCCATGGTGGCTTGATCGAATCCCGCTCGGCGGACCTGAAGGTCCGCCCTACGTTTACTACATTTGCCGCGGATCAGCCCTGGCGTTGCTTCGCCTACTGCGCCCCCATGGACGGCAGCCACAGCGAAATCTGCGGGAACATGATCAGAATGACCGTCGCCAGTAGCAGTATCGCAATGAATGGTGGCGTCCCGCGTATGACGTCGAAGTAGGGCCTTCGGAAGACAGCCATGGCAGTGAATATGTCACAGCCGAACGGCGGTGTCGCCGAACCGATGGCCGCCTGCAGGGTCACGATCACGCCCACGTGCACCGGGTCCAGGCCGGCGGCGGTGACCAGCGGCTGGAACAGCGGCGTAAGAATCAGGATCACCACGATCGGGTCCACGAACATGCAGCCGATGAAGTAGGCCACCGCGATCAGCGCCAGTGCCGCGGTGGGGCTGTCACCGAACTGCTGGATGATGGGCGTGAGGATCTGCTGCGGCACGCCCGCCGTGGACAATGCCTGGGAGAACGCGTAGCCGATGGCCACCAGGATGAACACCACCGCCGTGATCATGCCGGTGGACAGGGCAATCGAGCCGATGTCCCTGAGGCTGACCTTGCGGTAGATGATCACCTCGAGGATGAACGCATACAGCACCGCCATGGCCGAGGCGTCCACCGGGCTGAAGGTGCCGGTGTAGATCCCGCCCACCACGATCACCGGGAAGCCCAGGGGCAGGATGGACTTGCGCAGTGCTGTCAGCCGCTGCGACCAGCTGGAGCGCGGCTCCGGCTCGATGCCCATGATCCGCGACGCCACATAGCAGTAGATCGAGAACATGAACAGGATCAGGAAGCCGGGCAGGATGCCGGCGATGAATAGATCGCCGATGGACGCACCGCGGGCGATGACGCCGTAGACGATCATGCCGATACTCGGCGGAATCAGCAGAGCGATGTCGCTGGCGTTGATGATCAGCGCCAGGGTGAAGCTGTCCTTGTAGCCCTTCTGCAGCAGCCGCGGACGCATGGGGCCACCCATGGCAACCACGGTGGCCTGGGTGGAGCCGGACACCGCACCGAACAGGGTGCAACTCGCGGCGGTGGTGATGGGCAGCCCGCCGCGGAGGTGGCCGGCGAACGCGCTGACCAGGTCAAGCAGCCGGTTGGCGGTATGCCCCTTGGTCATGATGTCCGCGGCAAAGATGAACATCGGCACCGCCGCCAGCACCCACTGCTCCACCCCCGAGAACATCCAGCTGACACCCTGGTCGGGGCCAAAGAAGGTCATGCCGGTGAACATCATGAACAGCGTGGCAGCCAGCAGCGGAACCATCATGGGAAAGCCCAGCAGGAGCAGGACTACCATGAGGATGGCCATCCAGGTCAGCATGCAGATCGCCCTCTTGTTATTCGAACCTCAGCGCACCGCGCCGGCGATTATCGTGGTTCCTGCTCCTCATCCGGCATCTCCACCGGCACCTCGTCGTAGCCTTCCAGTTCCGTGAAGGAGCGGTACATTTCCTTGGTGGTGAGATTACGGAACGCGGTGAGCCAGTACTGGATGCCTGCAAGTGTGAAGCCAATGGGCATGGAGATGTAGATCATCCACAGCGGGATGTTCAGTGCCGACGTGCTGCGCTGCCGGCGATAGATGGTCTCGACATAGCCGACGGCTTCCCAGGCCATGTAGAACAGCAGCGCCCCGGTCACCAGGCAGATCATGATGATGAACACCTTGCGGGCGATTCCCTTCAGCTGATCGTAGATCGCGGACATGCTGATGTGGCGGGCGCGCCGCACGGCGTAGCTCACACCGACGAAGGTAATCAGCACGATGAGGAGTTCCGTCACTTCCGTGCGTCCGGGGACGCCGACCTGGAAGAACATGCGCCCGAGAACGTGGGTCACCATCAGTACTGCCATGACGACAATGGAGCCGCCGACAATGGTTGCCTCCATGTACTCCAGGATTCGGTCGATCACCCGAATGATCTTGCCCAAAAGCGTTGTCGGTCTGCGTATGAGTGACGCCCCATTGCTCACCGCTGCTCTCCCACAATGGCTGTCTTTTTTCTACCGATGACTCGACAATAACGCACTTGAACGGCTTTGCACACTTTCCGGCGGCATGCGCAGCATTAGTGCAGCGACGCCCTGCAAGAGTGCGTCTGATGCGTCCATAAGAAGGGCACCGTCCGGGTCGTAGACAGGCCGCTCCGCTGTGTTAGTGTTAAGGAAGGCTCAATGCGAGAGTCCCTTGGAGACTAACTCAAACGTAGAAACGGGAGGTGCCAATGCTCTGGCAAAAAGGTTTTTGTGCAGCTGTAGCCCTGGGTCTTGCCACGGCGGGAACACAGGCAGCGGCTTTCGAAAGCCAGACCTGGCGGTTTGGCCTTGAAGAGATCGAGGGCAGTGTCCAGTACGAGTATGCGGCGCGATTCGCGGAACTCATGGACGAGAAGACGGATGGTGCGGTCAGTGTCGAGCTCTATCCCTACGGGCAGCTTGGTGGCCTGACGGACATCTACGATGCCGCGCAGAGTGGTGCCATCCAGCTGGCGTTCGGGTCCGGGTTCCTCGGTGGCACGGTTCCGGAGAGCCAGATTTTCAGCCTCAACTTCGTGCTCACGGATGATGAGTGGACCAACACCCAGATCCTGAACTCCGACGAGTTCCTGCTGAGTGAGGACTTCCAGGAAGCGTTCCGCAACCGCGATCTGCATCCCATTGCAGTGGTTCCGGAGGGCTGGCAGGTCTGGTCCGCCAATCAGGAAATCCGCACGCCGGAAGACATGAGCGGCCTCGCCATCCGCACCATGGACAACCGTCTGCTGCGGGAGACGTACCAGGCCTATGGCGCGGATCCGGTGACCGTCGAGTACGGTGAACTCTACTCCGCCCTGCAGCTTGGCCAGGCCGAGGGCAACATCCAGCCGGTGTTCGCCCATGAGGAAATGGCCTTCTACGAGGTGCAGGACTACCTGATCTTCGCCAACCACGCCCAGTTCATCGCCACGTTCATGGGCAACCGTGACTGGTGGGACAGCCTCGACGACGACCTGAAGGATGTGGTCCACGAGGCGCGGCAGGAACTGGTGGAATACATCCACGACAAGCAGCAGGAGCTCAACACCGATCGGCTGGAAACCATCAAGGACGAGGGCAGCACCGAGATCGTCGAGCTCACCGACGAGGAGCGTCAGGCCTTCGCCGAGCGCGCCGAGCCGGTCCGCGACGTCTTCGTCGACATGGTCGGTGATCGCGGCGGACGCATGCTGGAGAACCTGCTGGAACTGGTGGAAGAGCACCGGTAAGTCGAGTCACAGCCGGTTCTGCCGGCAGTGACGCCATAGCGGCTCGGCCTGAAAAGGTCGGGCCGTTTACGTTTGCGGCACCGCAAGACGGCAGAAGCCCCACAGCCATGCCATCATTAGGGAAACGGGAACAAGCCGCCTTGCGCGACTTGGGGTGCATCAAGCACCGTCCAGACGCAGGGTGCATCTTGATGCACCTTCAGGCCTGGACACTCGGTCACCCAACGCAGGAGCATCCGCCATGGTCGCCACAGCATCCCGCATGATGCCGCTGGAAACCCCACTCCCCCGGTTCCGCCTGCTGGACACCGACGGCAATATCGTTGCCAGTGACGATTTCGTCGACGCCGATGCCCTGCTGGTGGTCTTCATGTGCAACCATTGCCCGTTCGTGCGCCACATCGCCCAGGGGCTTGCGAGCTTTGCCCGGGAATTCATGCCCCGGGGCCTGGCCGTGGTCGGCATCAATTCCAACGACGCCGAGCGCTTCCCGGACGACAGCTTCGAAGCCATGGGGTGGGAGAAAGCCCGGGTAGGTTACCCGTTCCCGTATTTGCACGACCCGGATCAAACCGTGGCGCACGCCTTTGGTGCAGCATGTACCCCGGACTTCTTCCTCTTTGACGGCGACGGCAGCCTGGCCTACCGCGGCCAGTTCGACGGCAGCCGTCCGGGCAACAACACCCCCGTCACCGGCGACGACCTCCGCGCCGCCGCCACCGCCGTCCTCACCGGCACCGAAGTCGACCCGGACCAGACCCCCAGCATGGGCTGCAACATCAAGTGGAAGCCCGGCAACGAGCCCGCCTGATGTTGCATCCTGGCGCCCCTGGACGGGGGTGCGGTGGATGCTTCCGCAGGCGGCCCATCCAGAGGCGTAGGGTGCATCTTGATGCACCTTCAGCTGCTTCGATTGATGCCGTAACGGTGCATCAAGATGCACCCTGCGTGGGGCCGTTCAGCATCGACCGGTGATGTGGCTCACTCGAACTCCATCCCCATGATGTTATCCGGCTCACAAGCACCCCAATCCGGCGGATACCAGGCTTTCTTTACGGCCTGATGGAAACTCGAATACGGCCAATCCCCCGGCTGCGCTACCAACCCGTGTTTCACTGGGTTGTAGTGAATGTAGTCCATGTGCCGCCGGAAATCCTCCTCTTCCCGGATAAGGTGCTCCCAATAACGCCGTTGCCACACCGGTTGCTCCCCGGGGCGGCGGGCCCGCTCAGCGGTCACATCTTCGGGCGAGGATTGCGTGAACAGCGTCTTTACGAGGCGCCACCGGCGTGCGTGGTCGTTGTCCCCGTCGGGGAGCGTCCACAGGGCGTGCAAATGGTCGGGCAGAACCACCATGGCTTCGATCTGGAAAGGATATGCTGCACGCGTGCGGCGCAAGGCTGTACGAAGGCGTTGTACATTCGCCGACACGTTGAAAAGAGGGCGTCGCCGATGGGTCACGACAGTGAAGAAATAGGTTCCGCCCGGTACTCGGGCGCGCCGGTAATTCGGCATGATCGGCCTCCCTGCCAATCGGTGTTCATTCATGGTTCCAGCGGCGCATCAACAGCGGCCGAGAGATCATAGCCAATTCGTGAGATCGATGCATCCGAACCCCCACCGTAGGGTGCATCTTGATGCACCGTTAAGGCATCAACCGAAGCCCCTGAAGGTGCATCAAGATGCACCCTACGCGTTTGTCTAGACCTTGATGCGTCCTGTCAACGCCGGATTCTTCCGCAATTCCTCGACGTTTTCCTCCGTCGGCACCTGCGGGCGGTCGCGGTCGCGGTCGACGATGCACAGGAAACCCAGAGATTCGTCGGTGGTGGCGTGAAACTGGTGCCACTGGTGCGGGGCGATGTACACGCAGTCATGCAGGCCGATGGCCTCGACGCGGTCCTCCAGGACCACCTCGCCGGCACCGCGGATGATCACCACCGAATGCGGATGCTCGTGATGCTCCAGGGATGAATACCCCCCCGGCTGGATCTCGAAATACCGGGTGATGAAGTTCAGGCGCTCCTCGCCCTCGTTCTCACCAAGCAGAGTCTGCCGGTGGATGTCGCGGAAGCCGGTGCCGTCGGTCTTGTATTCCTTGACCGGCACGTCCCAGCGGTAGTCTTTGGCGCGTACGATCTTTGCCATCGTCGTTTCCGGTTCGCTGCCCGTGCAGCAGATGTAGGGCGGACCTGTAGGGCGGACCTTCAGGTCCGCCGATGAGGCTTCCGTGAGCCGCCTTGGTTTGCATGTCTTTGGACGGCGGACCTGAAGGTCCGCCCTACGGTGGCTGAAGTTCCGGCTTCGATCGAGCCGCCCTGGCCTGCGTGTCTTGGGCGGCGGACCTGAAGGTCCGCCCTACGTCAGGCGACAGGATCCATCGCCCTACCGTCCGATGGCCTTCCGCAACGCCTCCGTCGCGCGGGTGAGATCCCCCTGGGCATACAGGCTGCCGCCGATCAGCATTATGGTATCGGCCCCGTACTGTTCGATCCACCCGGGGGCGCGGGCCACGTCCATGCCCCCGCCGGGGGTGGGCGCCGCCGGCAGCAGCTCACCCATGGGGTAGCGCAGACGGTGGTTGATGGCTTCGCAGGTGGCCAGGCTGAAGCCGAAGCGCCCGCCGGTGTTGGGGTAGATGGAGGCGTCGGCGCCGGTCAGGCGGAAGAGGTCGCCCAGGAGCAGATCCGGCGAGATGCCATGATCCGGACGGAAGTAACTGCCCGTGAGCGCCGGATGCGCCATGAGCGCCAGGCCGAAGCGCCCGCGCAGCCAGCGCATGGTGTCCAGGCCGGTGATCCAGGGGCTGATGAGCACACCCCGGCAGCCTGCCTCCCGGGCCACCGTCATGCGCGCTTCCAGCAGGTGCCACGGTGCCGTGACGTTGGGGAAGTACAGGCTGTTGCCGCCGGTTTCCGCATTCGCCTGCGCGACGGCGCTCTGGCACGCCGTTACCCGCTCGACGAAGGGTGCGTCCGCCTGATCCGCCACGCCGTGATCGTCCTTGATGATGTCCATGCCGCCCAGGGCGAAGCGGTAGGCACGTTCGGCCAGGGCGTCGGCATCCAGGCCCACGGGCTTCAGTGCCGTGCACAGCAACGCCTCGCCCCCCGGCACGCCGGTGAGCTGGCGCAGGCCTGTCATGCCGAACGCGGGGCCACCGAAGGCGTCCAGCAGATCCCGGGGCCAGCGGATGTCGGTGAGGCGAATGCCGTCCTTGAGCGAGATGTTGCCGAACAGGGTATTCAGCAACTGCGTCAGCTCACCACCCACCAGGGCCGGATTGAAACTGAGCGTGGCCTCGAAGCGATGGTCGGGCAGTGCGGAGAACCGCTCCACACGGCCCACCACCCGTTCGTACAGGGCATCCGGCACACAGTCCCGTGGCAGTTCCACGGTCTGTTCCAGGGCGATGTCCCGGAGCTTCGCTTCCGGGTCCTCGTCCGGCTGGCAGGTCAGCAGATAGTCCACCTGCAGGCGCTCATCCATTGGCAGTCTCCTTTGTCGCTGCCGGCGCGGGTTTGCCCGAGCGGGTGGTGAGGACGCCCGCGAGGACCACCAGCAGCATGCCGATCAGTGTGGGCATGTCCAGGTGCTCACTCCAGAATAGCCAGCCGTACAGGGCCCCGAACACCACCGAGACATACGTGAACGGTCCGATCTGGCCTGCCGGCGCCAGCGCATAGGCGCGGGTGAGCAGCAGCTGCGCCGCCGTGGCGCAGCCGCCCATGGCCAGCAGCCAGAGCAGGGCGCGCGGCTCCGGGGTCTGCCATGTCCAAAGCAGCGGCACGGCGGAGATCAGGGTGGCGAACACCCCGAACCAGAAAACGATCCGCACCGCCGGCTCCGTGCGGCTCATGCGCCGGATGGTCACCTTGGCCAGCCCGGCGAGAAATGCGCCCATGAGGCCGATGATGGCGACCATCTGCACCCCCTCGGCGTCCGGTTGCAGGATGAACGCCACGCCGACGAAACCCACCACGATGGCCGCCTTGGCGGTGTTGGGAATGGTCTCCGAAAGCCACAGCAGGGCGATGATGGGAATGAAGAACGGCGCCGTGAGCTTGAACAGCAGCGCCTCTGCCAGCGCCATGTGGGCGATGGTGTAGAAAAAGCAGTACATGGCCGTCACGCCCACCGCCGCACGCATGAAGTGCAAATGCGGCACCGAGGTCTTCAGGCTGGCCCAGCCGTTGCGCAGCACCAGCGGCATGAGCACCAGCAGCCCGAACAGGTTGCGGAAGAACACCAGCATGGCCTCGGGCATGGTCTCCGCCAGCACCTTCACCGCCGCGCTCATGCTCGCCAGCAGGAACTCGGAGACGACGATGAACAGAGCGCCCAGGAGCAGGTTGCGTTGCATGAGGGATGGCCGGTCCGCGAAAAGCGCGCAGTGTACCGTAATTGGTTAGTCGCGGCGGGGCAGACCATGGTGACCACGGCGTAGGGTGCATCTTGATGCACCGTTACGGCATCAACCGAAGCCCTTGAAGGTGCATCAAGATGCACCCTACGGGCGTTGCGGATCGTAGCGTGGTGCGCTTCGTCACCCCGCCCGCTGGGCGATGGTCACGGCATTGCCGCCGGCCTCCCGGGAGAGCTGTACCGCGCTGTCGGCGGCCAGCAGCAGCTCGTCCGGGGAAATGGCGAGCTCGGGGTAACCCGCCACGCCGATGGACGCGGGGATGCCCGGGACGCGACCGTTGCTCAACGGCAACTCCACGGCATTGATCAGCTCGCGCAGTTCCTCGCCCCGCAGGCGGGTGTCATTGAGGTCCGCCTCGGGCAGGAGCACGATAAACGTATCATCGTCGATGCGGCAGGCGGCATCGGAGCCGCGGAAGGCAGACTGGAGCAGTCCGGCGACACTCTGTAGCAGCCTGTCGCCGGCGGTACGGCCATGCTCGCCGTTGAAGGCCGCCATGCCGTCCATGTCGATCTGCAGAACGCCCAGGGGTTTCTTGTTGCGCCGACAGCGGTGCAACTCCCGGCGCAGGGTGTCTTCCATGTAGCGGCGATTGAACAAGCCGGTGACGGAATCCCGCACCGACCGGTGCCGGGAGACGCTCTGCAGATGCACGCCGCCCAGTGCCAGCGCGGTGATGTCCACCAGCATGCGGGCGACGGCAGCCTGTGCGGCGTCGTCCCGCGTGGGAAGCCACAAGCGGCATTCGCCCAGACTGAGGCCACTGCCGGCGAGGCTCAGGCACAAGTCCGGTTCGGCATCACCGCGGCTCAGGGCTTCCAGCTGTTCGGGCATGGCCGGTGGCCGGCCACTGCCCTCGACCCAGTGTTGATCCCCATGCCAGAAGGCCGCGAGGCTCGGTGCGTCGCCCTCGGCGGAGCGCAGCAGAACGATGCCCCCGGAGCCCGGAATCAGGCGCTGCATGGCCCTGTTCAGTTCACCGAGCACGCCGCGCGTGCTGGCTGCGCCGGCGATGGCCGCCACGCTGTCCCCCAACGCAGACAGCAGCCCGGGGCCGCTCGCAGTCCCCGCGTCGGCCGCCTGCTCCCGCGCCACGGCCAACTGCTCCGCTGCCCGGGCCTGCGCTCGGGCAGCGGCGTCGAGGACGGCCTGGAGATCCTGCGGCTCGTTGGAGTCGTTCATGCCTTGTCCTCGTCGTCACCACGCGCTTTCCGGGCCGCCGAGCGTACCTGACCGTAGTGCCGCAGCGCCATGATGGGCGAACCCACCAGGAATACGGCAATCAGCACAAAGGCGATCAGCATCGCCCAGTCGGGCAGAACCGGCCATATCCAGGTGGCGAATGCGTAGAGCAGGAACACGTACAGGCCCACGATGACGGCGGATACGGCAACGGCGATCAACAAGCGCATGTTCGTCGGTCCACTACCGGAGGTCTTCCGCCTGCCATTCCATGAGCTTGGCCCGCACGTGACCGAGGAACGGCCACGCCACCAGCGACTGGGCAAAGCGCATGGTGGAGTTCTGTGCCTCTTCCGTGACCAGGCAGGCCTCCAGATCCTCGGCAATGCCGGTGAGCTGCATGATGTCCTCCTCGATGCGCTGCATCGCCTCCAGGGGCATTACGCCGTCCATGTGGGTGACGTTCACATGCTTGCCCCAGTAGCTGCTGGGCACGGCGGCGAGCATGAACGGCCGGGTGCCGGCATCCATGACGGCATTGAGGTTCACCGGCAAGTTCAGCGCCGGCAGGGGCAGATCCGAAGGCGTCAGCACGATCTCCAGGTGGTAGCAGTTATCCGGCACGGAACCCGCGTACTTCTGGTGAGCGAGCTGGGCCAGCTGACTTTCGTGGATTTTCACCACCACATCGGCACTGGTCTTCTGGAAATCGATCCACTGCTTGTAGGCTGCCTCGCGACGCTGGATCTCGTCCTCCAGTTCGCCGGGGTCATGGCCGCGGTAGGAGACATCCCGCTCGAACTTCCAGCGCCACTTCACCTCCCGGTCCGTGTCCACATACAGGCTGAAATCCAGGTGCGGCAACAGGTGCTGGTAGAGTGCATGCAGCCCCTCGATGATGACCACCGGCGTCGGCCGCACGATCTGCGGTGCATCGAAGCACCCCGTCTGGTGGTTGTACACCGGAACCTCCACCGGGCGGCCCTTGCGCAGGGAGCGCAGATGCTCTTCCACCAGGTCCAGGTGATTGTTGCCCGGGTCCAGCGGCAGCCGGCCGCTGCGGCGGCGCTGGGCCCGGTCCTCGCGGTGGTAGCCGTCCAGCGGGATGGAAGTGACCATGTCATTGCCCAGCAGTCGGCGAATGCCATGGGTATAGGTGGTCTTGCCGCTGCCGCTGTCCCCCGCCACGCCCAGCAGAATAGGGCGCCGGGCCGACTGCAGCTGCGCGCGCAGAGGCTGGGCGTCCGGCTGGTAGTCGGGTGGCGTGCTGGTCATGGGGGTGATACTCCTCGCCTGGACGGTGGTGCGGACGCTCCCGTCCCGCACGCGGGGTGACATTTCACCGCAGGTTTCTTACCTTTGGTAACTTTCCCAGAATAACGC
Organism: Aquisalimonas sp. 2447; assembly: GCF_012044895.1. Lineage (NCBI taxonomy): Bacteria > Pseudomonadati > Pseudomonadota > Gammaproteobacteria > Chromatiales > Ectothiorhodospiraceae > Aquisalimonas > Aquisalimonas sp. 2447. Next base: position 2,648,215 of record NZ_CP050695.1, on the reverse strand, counting down.
ATCTCGAGGAGTTCCATGAGCCTGAAGACAACCGACCTCTGCGACGACCACTCCGATCACCTGGCCATCGCCACGCCACTGTTCCGGGATTTCGGCGGTCGCCGCCAGTTCCACGGCCCCATCAGCACCGTCAAGGTGTTCGAGGACAACTCGCTGGTCCGCGCCGCGCTGGAAGAGCCGGGCGAAGGCCGCGTCCTGGTGGTGGACGGCGGTGGCTCCATGCGCTGCGCCCTGCTGGGGGACAACCTCGCCGAGATGGGCCGCCAGAACGGCTGGACAGGCATCGTGGTCTATGGCTGTATCCGTGACTCCGCCGACCTTGCCGACATGGATATCGGCGTCAAGGCGCTGAACACCCACCCCCTCAAGAGTGTCAAGAAAGGGGAGGGGGAGCGGGACGCGTCCGTGACCTTTGCCGGCATCACCGTCCGCGCGGGGTCCTATCTCTACGCCGACGAAGACGGCATCATTGTGGCGCAGCAACCGCTGCACAACGATTAAGAACAAGGGGGAGATTCGCATGGATCAGCCGGTAAGCAAGCTGCTGGAGAAGCGGCCGGGCGACCTGCACACCGTCGAGCGCGATGCCACCGTTGCCGACGCGGTGCGGACGATGAACCAGGCCCGCGTGGGCGCGGTTGCCGTGATGGACAAAGGCCATCTGGCAGGCATCTTTACCGAGCGCGACGTGCTGCGGCGCGTGGTTGAGAGCCACCGCAACGCCGACGAGACACCCGTGGCCGAGGTCATGACCAGCGACGTGGTGGTAATCAAGCCCACGGATACCGTGCAGCACGCCATGGTGCTGGTGAACACCCGCAACTGCCGGCATCTGCCCGTCATGGACGGTGACACCCTGATCGGCATGGTCTCCGTGCGCGATCTCATCGGCGCCGTGGTGGACGGCCAGGAGCACCGCATCGCCGAACTCACCGACTACATCTACGGCGGATACGGGGTACAACCTCGCGTTGATGCATGAGTGACGAAGGTGTCCGCGTGGACAAATGGCTCTGGGCGGCGCGGTTCTTCAAGACCCGCCGCCTGGCCACCGAGGCCATCCAGGGCGGCAAGGTGGAGCTGAACGACACCCGCGCGAAGCCGGCCAAGACCGTGCGTCCCGGGGATGAGCTGCGCGTCCGCAAGGACGCCTACGAGTTCCACATCATCGTGCGCGATCTCTCGGAGAAACGCGGTCCCGCAAAGGTGGCCGAGAGCCTCTACGAGGAAACCCCCGAGAGCATCGCCCGCCGGGAAGAGACCCGCGAACAGATCCGCGCCCAGAACGCCGCCTTCCCCCAGCCGAAACAGCGCCCCGACAAGCACGACCGCAAGCACCTCGCCCGGTTCAAGCGCGGCGACTAGCGGCGGGCGGCGTGCCGCCGGGCGCATCCCGGTGAACCGCGCCGCCTCCGATTCCTCCCCCGCGGGGAAATCGGGCCCCGGAAGGTGCATCAAGATGCACCCTACGTTCCCCCGGGCCCGGCCAGTGGGCGTAGGGTGCATCTTGATGCACCATCAAACCCACGCCCGGAGCGGCCGCCGCTCTCGAATCCGACAAAATTCAGGGCTTCGATAAGCCGCCTTGGTTTGCATGTATGGAGGCGGCGGACCTGAAGGTCCGCCCTACAGCCCTACAGATGCGCCCTGCCATTGGTCTTCATTTGGTAAACTGCCCAACAGCGCTCACAGCACCGTAGGGCGGACCTTCAGGTCCGCCGTGATCAGCCAGGAATGCAACTCCAAGGCGCAGGAGGCCCCATGCGGCACTGGTACGCCGTCCAATGCAAGGCCAACGAGGATGCCCGGGCCGAGCAGAACCTGCAGAACCAGGGTTTCAGCGTCTTCCGGCCCATGGTCCGCCAGCGCCGGCGCCGTGGCGGTCGCATGACCACCGTCACCGAATCCCTGTTCCCGCGCTACCTGTTCGTGGACCTGGACGACGTCAACGAGAACTGGGCGCCCATTCGCTCCACCCGCGGCGTGCTGGGCCTGGTGCGCTTCGGCACCTATCCCGTGCCCGTGCCGCTCTCCGTGGTCGAGACCATCCAGGCCCAGATCGACCCGGAAAGCGGCTGTGTGGATCTCACCACCAACACCGATTACACTCCGAACCAGCGTGTGCGCATCACCCAGGGCCCCTTCGCCGGCCACGAGGCCCTGTTCCAGGCCCGCAGCGGTGAAGAGCGCGTCGTCGTGCTCCTGGACATCATGCACCAGTCCCAGCGCATCACCCTTTCCGAACACGCCATCGACCGCACCTGACCCCCAGAGCAGATCCGTAGGGCGGACCTTCAGGAGCGCCAGGCGAAGCCTGGTCGCTTGGGATTGGTGGCATGGAGGCGGCCATGAAATTGCGAGAGGGACCCAGCGGGCCGTTGAGCCCGCCCGGTAGAGGTTGGCCACCAGCCGGAAGCGAGTCTTGCGCTGCAGTGGGTAACTGCTGTGGTGAAGCGTAGACAGCGAGTGTCCAGGCTGCGTGATTGAGCCCCGAAATCCGCGACATTGTGGGTGCCGACGGTGTCTGAAGACCGGAAGGCAGTAACGCTGCACTGTAGAGGCCTGGTGTGGTGTGCCCGCCGGGGTCCGAGAGCGGGGCATGGGCACATTGGGGTCCCCCAGGAACCTGGGAGGGCCTGTCGTCTCCGCCTAAGAAGTAGACGGTGCGGGCGACCGCTGATCCGCAGTCCGGGCCAGTGGTGGGAGCGTCCTCCTGCTGCTGGAGCGAAGGCTGAGGGCGCTGCGGCGGTATGGTGCTGCGAGGACAGCCAGAGCGGTGCCAGACGGGCGGCAGGCAGTCGGAGTCTCCCATAGTACCGGAGCAGCCGGGGAACGCGCCCCAGCGGACCCGGTGAAGGGGAAGGGGAGACCGTGTGAGTGGAGCTGTTGGAGGGACCGATGGCGGAGGCATTGGACTCTGATCTCATCTCAACGCGATGCCAACAGATAGCGGATCTGGCGCGGCGTCTTCCGGACAGGCCGCTTTTGACGTTGGCCCATCACATTGACGAGGCGTGGTTGCGTGAGGCGTATCGACGCACGCGCAAGGACGGGGCGCCGGGCGTTGATGGTCGCACGGGTGCCGCCTACGGCGAGGAGCTTGAGGCGAACCTGAGCTCGCTGCTGGAGCGGGCGAAGTCCGGGGCGTACCGGGCGCCGCCGGTGCGGGGCACCTCGATCCCCAAGGGTGACGGGAGCGAGCGCCGAGCGCTCGGCATTCCGACGTTTGAGGACAAGGTGCTCCAGCGGGCGGTGGCGATGGTGCTGGAGGCGGTCTACGAGCCGGAGTTCCACGAGGGCTCGTACGGCTTCCGCCGGGACGCTCGGCGCACCAGGCGCTGCAGGCGGTCTGGCGGCCGTTGATGGCGATGGGCGGTGGCTGGGTGATTGATCTTGACGTGCGCAAGTTCTTTGACCGGGTCGACCATGGTCTGTTGCGGGAGGTGCTGCGTCGGCGGGTACGTGACGGCGTGCTGGTTCGGTTGATCGGCAAATGGTTGAACGCCGGCGTGCTGGAGGAAGGGCAGTGGCGCCAGCCTGGCGGGGCACCCGCAGGGCGGGGTGATCTCGCCGATGCTCGCCAACATTTTCCTCCACGAGGTGCTGGATACGTGGTTCGAGGACAGTGTCCGGCCCCGGTTGCGCGGTGAGGCGCACCTGGTGCGTTTTGCCGACGATGCGCTGCTGGTGTTCGCCTGCGAGAGCGATGCCCGGCGGGTGATGGAGGTGCTGCCCAAGCGTTTTGCGCGCTACGGGCTGGAACTCCACCCGGAGAAGACCCGGGTTGTGCGGTTCGACCGGCCCGGATCGGGCGGAGGACCGCACCCGGAGACCTTCGATTTTCTCGGCTTCACCCACTACTGGGGGCGGTCGAGGCGAGGGCGCTGGGTGGTCAAGCGCAAGACGGCGCGGGATCGGCTGCGCCGGGCCATGCATGCAATCGATCGTTGGTGCTGTGTGATGCGGCATCACCCCGTGGTTGAGCAGTGGCAAGCCCTGAACCGCAGACTCCGGGGCCACTACGCCTACTTCGGCGTGCGTGGTAACTTTGCAGCGATCGACCAGGTCCGCTCCCAGGCGATGCGCTCCTGGCACCGATGGCTGTCGCGGCGCTCGCAGAAGGCGGCGATCCCGTGGTCGGAGTTCTCCCGGTTCCTGGAGTGTTACCCGCTCGCCCGGGCCAGGATCTGCGCCACGTAGCGAAGCCACTCACACGAGGAGCCACTTGCGGGAAACCCGCACGAGTGGATCTGTGGGGGGCCGGCCGGGTAACCGGCCGGCCTACCCGACGTCCGCCGATGGGGCCTCGATGAGCCGAAGTGGTATGCATGCTAGGCAACGGCGGACCTGAAGGTCCGCCCTACAGGGCTCAACAAATGCCGCACAGCCGGATCCCCGGCACCGGTAGTCAGGGTGCATCTTGATGCACCGTGCGGCCCAAAAGCCGCTCGCCCAAGGGCGCCGCCCAGGCCTCGACACTCCCGCCTCGATCATCTAAAGTTTCACCATAAAGTGTAACGACGGGCGCCAACATGGAAGCCACCACCAAAGACCTCCGCCTTCACACGGCCGAAATCCTGGCAGCCGCTGATCGCGGTGAAACCGTATACATCACCTATCGCGGAAAGCGCCGCGCGGTGCTGCAGGGTTGGCAGCAGCCTGCCGCCGAGCAAGCTGGCAACGGCATCAACCCTGCGTTCGGTCTGTGGGCCGACCGGGAAGAGGACGTCGGGCAGCAGGTCAGAGACATGCGCAAAGGGAGGCAACTGCCATGATCCTGGTGGACACGGATGTCGTGATCTGGAACCTGCGAGGAGATCACAGGGCCGCCAAGTTGCTGGACGGTGCCCGGGGGTTTGCGATCTCCGCAGTAAGCTATATGGAACTCCTGCAGGGGCTGCGCGACAAAAAGGAACTCCGACAGCTTCGGCAGGCCTTCCAGTACTGGCACGCGGATATCATCCACGTCAGCGAGGCCATATCGGCCCGCGCGAGCTTTCTCATGGAAGAGCATGCCCTGGCCGACTCCCTGCAACTGGCGGATGCCCTTATCGCCGCTACCGCCATGGAGACGGGGCGCGAGCTGATTACCGGGAACGTCAAACACTACAGACAGCTCCCGGGGCTGGCGCTGCGCCCCTTCCGGCCTGCTCAGCGGACCTGAAGGGCCGCCTCCCGTCGACATGCAGCCCGCGGCGGCAACCCCGCGGAACGAGCGTAGCGCGCAGGACGGACCTGTAGGGCGGACCTTCAGGTCCGCCGTTAGAGACATGCTAGCCAAGTTGGCTTATCGAAGCCCCATAGGCGGACCTGAAGGTCCGCCCTACGAGTTCGCTCGACGAGTTGGTTCGCCGAGTGTTGCTGTCATGACGCTGCCGATACACTATCGAACTTACAACGAACGACCGAGGACCAGGGAATGGACCACGCCATCATCACCCATCACGGCGGCGCCGATGGCGTCACCGGAAGCTGCCACCGCCTGCAGATCGCCACGGACCGCGCCCTTCTGGTGGACTGCGGCCTGTTCCAGGGCGAGGACACCATCGAGGACGACCACCTCGAGCAGCACCATGTCGACTTCCCCGTGGCCGATCTCCTGGCGCTGATCGTCACCCACGTGCACATCGACCACATCGGCCGGTTGCCTTATCTGCTGGCCGCCGGCTACCAGGGGCCGATCCTCTGCTCCGTGCCCTCCGCGCGGCTGCTGCCGCTGGTCATCGAGGACGCCCTGAAAATCGGCTTCACCCGCGACGAGCGCATGATCCAGCGTTTCCTCGCCGAGGTGGAACAGCGCCTGGTGCCGCTGGACTACCGGGACTGGCATACCCTGGTCGATGATGATCGTCACCGCGTCCGCATCCGGCTCCAGCGCGCCGGGCACATCCTCGGCTCGGCCTACGTGGAAGTTGACGTCCAAGATGTGGCGAGCGGGGCAGGGGAGCGCATCGTGTTCTCCGGCGACCTGGGCGCCCCGCACGCGCCGCTGTTGACGGCACCGAACCCCCCGCACCGTGCCGACCGCCTCGTCCTGGAGAGCACCTACGGGGACCGCAACCATGAGGGGCGGCATGATCGCCGTAAACGGCTCAAGGCCGCCATCGACCGCGCCCTCGAGAACCGCGGCACCGTCATCATCCCCGCGTTCTCCATCGGCCGCACCCAGGAGCTGCTCTACGAGCTGGAAGGGCTGGTCCACAGCGGAACACCCGGCACAGACTCTACCGACTGGCCCAACCTGGAGATCATCGTCGACTCGCCCCTGGCCGCCCGCTTCACCCGGGTCTACCGCGACCTCAAGCCCTACTGGGACGCCGAGGCCCACAAGCGCCTGCGCGCCGGCCGCCACCCGCTGGACTTCGACAACCTCTACACCGTCGACGACCACGATGAACACCTGCAGACCGTCGACTACCTGGCCCGCACCGGCCGCCCGGCGGTGGTCATCGCCGCAAGCGGCATGGCCGCCGGCGGCCGCGTCGTCAACTACCTCAAGCGCATGCTCGGGGACGAACGCCATTGCGTGCTGTTCGTCGGCTACCAGGCCGCCGGCACCCCCGGCCGCGCCATCCAGCAGTACGGCCCCGGTGGCGGCTGGGTGGAACTGGACGGCGAACGCCACACCATCCGCGCCCGCGTGGACACCATCCGCGGCTACTCCGCCCACGCCGACCAGGCCGGCCTCCTGCGCTTCGTCCGCCGCATGCGCCGCCCGCCGCACACCATCCACCTGGTCCACGGCGAAGCGCATGCACAACGCGCCCTCAAGGCCCGAATCGAAGCATGGGCGGCGGAAGCAGGGCGTCAGCTCACGGTCCGCATCGCGGAGTCACGCACTCCTCCTGCCGAGGCCCGAAGTGATCGCGGCTGAAGCCGCTCCCACACCCACAATCACCGCTCCCATTGCGGGAGCGACGTCAGTCGCGACTAGTACGTTCTCAGTCGAGACGAGTAGACTTCACATATGAACGCCGATGATCAACCAGCCTTGTCCAAGTCGACATTGCTCCGGCAGTTGGGTGTTTCCGAAAGGGACATCGAAGACGTTTGCAGCCAATACGGCATCAAGCGGCTGACCGTTTTCGGGTCAGCGGCGCGTGGGGAAATGAGACCGGACAGCGATGTTGATCTCATGATTGAATACAGCATGAATGTCCAGCCGTCCCTCGGGGATTTGGCAGAGGCACGAGACGCATTCATGCGACTGTTCGGGGGAAGGGACGTCGATCTGACAACCCCAAGCATCCTGCGCAACCCCTATCGGCGGAAGGCTATCGAAAGGGAAAAGCGAGAGCTTTATGCGGCATGAGGATCGTGATCCGGCCTATCTCTGGGACATGCTCGAGGTCTCGCGAGAGCTGGTTGAAATGAACGCGAATGCCTCCCGCCGCGAGTTTCTCAGCAACAGGATGCTCCTGAGAGCAACAGAGCGAAATCTGGAGATCCTGGGGGAAGCTGCCACGCGGGTATCGCTGGCGCGGATGGAGAAAACGCCAGAGATTCCTTGGCGCCGTATTATTGGGCAGCGGAACGTTCTCGCGCATGAGTACGGTGATATTGATCACGAACTACTGTATGAAACGGTGCGCCGGGATATCCCCGACTTGATCGATACACTGGAGAGCCTGTTGGCGAACAAGTAGATTACGAAAGTTGTCATGTGCCAATGCCATGCGACTTTCCGCTGAGTACGGATGCGAGGCAGACAGACCGAATCGACGAACTGGAGGATCCCCATGACCGAAGTCGATCTCGACGACCTTGCATCCTCTGTCGAATACGTCAGTGACGGTATTGCCTTCGATGCCGCCGCGTTCGTTCATCGCGCGACCGGCGAAATCGGCTGGTATGGCGAAGCGATGGATGATGAAGTTCGAGGCGAAGCCTGGCCGAGCCTGGAAGAGGCCGACGACTCCGACGACTACATCGCTGTCCCGGAGAAAAGCGATCTCATGATCACCGGGAAACCCCTGGCCCTGCGTTTCGCGTACCAGCATTTGTCCGAGGACGACGTGACCGAAGTCGAGCGGTATTTCGCGCGCAAGGGGGCTTTCCGTCGATTCAGGGCGCTGCTGGACGAACGGGATCTCCTGACAGCCTGGAACCAGTACGAGGACCGAATACTCAAGGACGCTCTGGAAGAGTGGTGTCACGAAATGGGCCTACAGCCCGTCCGCCGCTCCAGCGATGCGCGGTGATCACAGCCACGGGGCCGCGCGGCCGGATATGCCGCACCGGCCCGGAGCGCTGTCTTGTCCGTGCTGACTCACTCCGACTACAATCGGGCTAATCTAGCTAATCACTGGTGTGCCCGATGCAAGTCAACATGCACGAAGCGAAAAGCTCCCTGTCCCGCCTCGGTGAACGCGTGATCCGCGGCGAACGCGTGGTGATCGCCCGTGCCGGAAAACCGTACCTGGAACTGATGCCCTACCGCGCCAGTGGTGGAACGCGGACGCCCGGCCGGCTTAAGGGTCAGATCCGGATGGCCGCGGATTTCGATGACCTCCCGGAGGAGGTCATCAGGGCATTCTCCGGCGAGGCCGAATGAGAAGGCTCCTGCTCGATACACACGTGCTGCTCTGGTGGCTGGCGGATGCCCCGTCGCTGGGCCAGCACGCACGCGAGATCCTGTCGGATGCCCGGCACGAGGTGTACGTCAGCGCTGCCTCGGGCTGGGAAATTTCAATAAAGAAGGCCCTGGGCAAACTCGAGGCCCCGGACGACCTGGAAACCATCATCGAAGAGGAAGGTTTCCAGCTGCTGCCGATCAGCTTCTTTCATGGTGAACAAGCAGGCGCCTTGCCACCGCACCATGCCGACCCCTTCGACCGCATGCTCGTGGCGCAGGCACAGGCCGAAGGGCTGGTGCTCGTGACTGCAGATACTACCATCCCCAAGTACGGCGTGCGCACGCTGACAGCCGCGCGATAGCAGGGACATTCTCAGTCGCGGCTCCGCGACGCGTGGAGAGTGCCCGTACATCGCGGCTAAAGCCGCTCCCACAACAGCCACGGCGCCGAGCGGCCGTAATTGCCCGAAACTGTTAAAGTAAAAGGATGGAGACGGCGCCCCAGAATCCGGAGTTGCACTCTGTCGGCCAGCGGCTTGCCGAAGACGAGGATATCCTCGTGGGAATCGCGTTCGGGTCCATGGTCAACGGGACCGCCACCCCCGAGAGTGATCTCGATGTCGGCGTGCTGTGTGCCCGCCCGCTTTCCGCCGACAGGCGTCGGGCGTTGATTCATGACCTGGGCCAATGCACCGGGCGCCCCGTGGACTTGGTCGACCTCCGCACCGCGGGCGTTCCCGTGCTCCGGGAAGCGCTGCGCCATGGAACTCGCCTGTTATGTCGGGATCGCCGCGCCTACGACGGCCTTGTCTCACGTCTGCTGGTCGATACCGAGGATTTCCTGCCCTACCGTCAACGTATTCTCAAAGAGCGCCGCGACGCATGGACCCGGTAATCCTGGCGGAAAAGCTAGAAGCGCTGCGTTGGTGCGTCCGGCGTATTGAAGAGCGTCGGGCGGCGTCCGCGAACGCACTCCGCGAGGATCTAGACCGGCAGGACATCCTCAGCGTGAATCTCACACGGGCCGTGCAGCTATGCGTGGATATGGCCGCACATGTTCTATCCGACACCAGCCAGCCTGCACCGCAGACCATGGGGGAAGCGTTCGACCTGCTGTGTGCCGAAGGCATCATCGACGCCGGATTGCGGGACCGCATGCGAGCAGCAGTTGGTTTTCGCAATGTCGCCGTGCACAGCTACCAGGCGTGGGAGCGACGTAAGTCGCGACTCGCAGGGTGCATCTTAATGCACCGGCCAGGGCAGTCCCTCCCCTTGCACCCAGGCCCGCCATCACCTAAATTTCTCTCCTGAACCAACCAGCAACTGCCCACGGAGAGGGCAACCCCGGGCTCCACCCCGGCACAGGGAACGTGATCCACGCAGCGTGTTCCTTCTCCCTCTCCACAGTTTCTGGTTCAGCCCACATGTTCAGCAGGGAGAGCGGAACAATGTCCATTTTCATGGCCATGCCCAACGTCCAGGGGTCTGTCGCCGACGCCGGACACGCCGGCTGGTTGCCCGTCGAGACCATCGAGTGGGGCGTGCAGCGGCAACTTGCCTCGCCCTCGGGCCGACGAGGCCAGCGGGAAGCCAGCAACACGGAATTCCATCAACTCACGGTGCGCCGGCCCTCCGACCGCGCGACCCCTGCCCTGGTCCTCGGCGCCTGCTGCGGCCGCGGGCAGACCGTCACCCTGCGGTTCACCCGCACCGGTCATGGTAACGGGGCCGAACCCTACGCCGAATACGTTCTCCACAACGCATTGCTGAGCGAGTACACCGTACGCGCCCGTGGCCGGGGCAACGCCTGTCCGCTGGAGACGTTGCGCCTCAGCTTCACGGCGGTGGAGATGAAATACGTGGGCCAGGACGCCGATGGCAATGCCGTGGCGCCGGTGGTGGTGGGATTCGACAGCACGCGTAATCGTCGCTCGTGAGGAAGGAGAGAAGCCATGGCTGTGGCACGCACGGAAGCAGCAGCGTCACCGATCGCGAAGGCGATTCGGTGGATTGTCGGGAAAATCGTAGAGGAGGCAGTCGAGCCGGCGCTGGCGGAGAATTTCGGTCGCTCGGCGTCCGCGCTGGATTACCGGCTCGAGGCAATGAAGACGCTGGACGAAGTGACCAGCGATTATTTCGAAGCCTATCGGGATGTTCGTCGAAACTTTGAAGAGCATGGGCACGAACCTGGTCGCAGCGACGCGTTCGTCACGTGCAACCGCTATTTCCGGTTGCCCGAGATCCAGGAGCTGGAGCGTCTTATTGATGAAATCCGCGAATTGGCCGAGGTGTCCGCGACGCTTGAGAGCGAGGTGGTCATGCGCATCGAGGCGGATCTGGAAGAATCTCAGCGGCAAGCGAGCGAGCAGTTGGGTCACGAAAGCTATGTTCGAGGTAAACGCCGATCTCGAATCCGTGTTCCCAACCCGGAGAAATCCCGAGATCTTGCTGCAAGGCTGTCGATGCTACGCGCGCATGGTTTCCAGAACCAGGCGGAAGATCAGGAGCGCGAGCGAGAACTGACCAGGGAGAAGGGCGATCACATTCAGGATCTTGGTGCCAAGGCGATCGGGCGTCTGGAAACGGTCAAGGCAGCTATAAGGCGCCAGGATGGCGTCTTCGTGTATCTGGATAAGGAGCTATGCAAACAATGGCAGGATGCGCTGGAGTTATGACATCGACGTGTTCGCGGCTGGGGTGGCCTGGCCTTCTCGCATTCGTGATTGCTGCCCTCGGCCCAGGTATGGGGGTTGCTGCCGAAGCTGATGCAAGGCCGTTCTCTGACCGCGTTGACGATTTATACGATGTGCTACAGACCCTTGATTTTGAGGAAAGGGCGGAATTCTGCAGCGCGTACCCGGATCTTGAAGACAGTGTCGAAGCCAGGGACTGGATTCGTTTGCAGCAGGCGACCTGCCGCTCGGTGCTGACTCTTGAAGACCCCCACCCCGACATGTACTTCTACGCCGCCCGCCTCCAGTATCGATCCGGGATGCTGCGGCACAGGGTCCACGAGTTTCTTCGCCAAGGCGCCGAGCAGGGCAGTGCCAAGGCTCTGACGGCTTTGGGCTGGATGGAATTCAAACGAAATGAAGACGAGCAAGCCATGGTTGACGCCTACGAGCGCGCCGCTGCCATGGGTGATCCGGTCGCGATGACCGAGCTTGCCCGCTACATCGCTGCCGTCGATTACCTGCGCTACAGCCCCGGGCGAGAGTGGGACTACGAGCCCGCCTTCCAGCTCCTGGAGGAGGCCAGCGCCATGGGTTACCCGCTGGCCGACCTGATTCTCGGGCAACTCCACGGATTTCACGCGAATATGGAGAAGGCGGAGACCTACCTGCGTTCTGCCGCCGACAACGGTGTTGAGGCGGCTTACAGTGCGCTGGAACGGCGAGGTTTCGATGTCGAGCGGCCCGCCGATGACACCGAGTCCCGCTACCCCTCCCATTACCCCTGGGACCTGGTGATGTACCGCCGCCCCGAGCACGCCCCGGAAGGAGCGTTCGTCCGGTCCAACACGAAGAGGGACTGAGCGATCTGAAGGCGTTTCACCGGCAGACCCGATTTCCCATTGGCAGCGTGAACAAGGATGTTTTCCAGAAGGTTTAACAGAGCGGTTGATGTTACCCGGCACGCCAGAGAGCGCATGGCTCAAAGAAACGTTACGGATGTCATGCTCCTTGCGCTCTTGGCAGAGGGGGCAGTTCGCCATAAGGACGAGAGCCGGCTTTGGGTTGCGAAGTCTTTCCGCGGGCGCGACTATAACCTGGTGTGTGCTGCCGTTGTGCTGGAAGACCGGCTCATAGTCAAAACGGTGATGCACCACTTCCGTTGGGAGGACTGAGCATGCGCACAACTTACGACGCGGCCGATGACATTCTCGTCCTGCACCTGTCGGACAAGCCCATTGTCCGGGAAGCATCTCAGGATTGGCATACCCACATCAGCTATGCCGACGACGGGACCATCGTGGAAGTCGTGGTTCTGGAGGCGTCCAGGCAGGGAGCATGGCCATTGTTGCGAAGCGATGCGGCGTAGCTCTCCCGCAGGAGACAGCCCCGGACGGTGCGTTCGTACGCTCCAACGCGGTACCGAAATGAGCGGCGACCCGTGTGAAACAGCATTAAACACGCCGCACCGGCCCGGGATAACGCGCAACGATCTCATCGGCTGTCAGGAGCAACACGCCCTCGCTCTCCGCCTGCGCCACCAGCAAGCGGTCGAACGGATCGCGATGAATGGCCGGCAGGTGGCTCACTGCCAGGGTGTGTGCACCGGTGATCGCCAGTTCGCGGTAGCCGTTCTCCAGCAGGCCCCGACGTAGCAGATGCGGTTCGACATGGAAGTCGTCGCGTCCGAGCCCATGCTTGATGGTCACCTCCCAGATGCTGGCGGCACTGAACCACAGCACGTTGCTCGCGTCGGTGATCAGATCCCGGGCTGCGGGTGAGAGTCTGTCGGGCTGGCCCGCAGCCCAGAGCAGGAGATGCGTATCAAGAAGCAGAATCATCCGAGCCCTCGAACAGGTCGCTGATCTCCTGTTCGCCCATGCGATCGAAATCGTCGGGTACCTTCACCTCGTTCTGGAGGAACCCCAGGCGCCGGGTGGCGGAGGGCTCCGGCGCACCGATGCCGGTGACGCGGGCAATGGGCCGCCCGGCCTTGGCGATGATGAACGGCTCACCCCGGGCTGCCTTCTCGAGTAGCCGAGAGAGATTGGTCTTGGCCTCGTGGATGTTGACGGTTTCCATAATGTCCTCAAGTTAGTCTTTCCGACTTAGTTTATCAGATTCGATGCCATTTCACTGGAGCCCTGCGCAAGCGTGCATCCTCGGTACCGGAATGCGCGGAGCGCTGTCTTGTCCATGCGGACTTAGTCCGACTACAGTCGGGCTAATCTAGCTAAGCACTGGTGTTCCCGATGCAGGTCAACATGCACGAAGCGAAAAGCTCCCTGTCCCGCCTCGGTGAGCGCGTGATCTGCGGCGAGCGCGTGGTGATCGCCCGTGCTGGAAAACCGTACCTGGAACTGATGCCCTACCGTGCCAGTGGTGGAGCGCGGACGCCGGGCCGGCTCAAGGGGCAGATCAGGATGGCCGCGGATTTCGATGACCTCCCCGAAGAGGTCATCAGGGCTTTCTCTGGCGAGGCCGAATGAGAAGGCTCCTGCTCCAAACACACGTGCTGCTCTGGTGGCTGGCTGATGCCCAGTCGCTGGGCCAGCACGCACGCGAGATCCTGTCGGATGCCCGGCACGAGGTGTACGTCAGCGCTGCCTCGGGCTGGGACAGGTACGGCGTGCGCACACTGACAGTCGCACGATAGCAGTCGCGGTCGCGGCTCCACGACGCATGGAGAGTGCCCGTACATCGCGGCTGAAGCCGCTCCCACAACAGCCACGCCAACCGGCGCGAAGGCGCCGTAGGAGATTCCGCATCAACGCTGTTGGTGCGCTGTCGCGCAGCAAACATGGTGCAAGATAGGCGGGCGCACGGAGAGCAGAGGCCAGACGCCGCACTGGTGTGCATGCACCCGCGTAGGAGAGTGGCCCGCACGGCATCGGCGTGGAGTCGTTGAAGGCACGGCACTGGCCGTGACCTCGTATGAGAGAGTGAGCCCTACCGCCGCCGTGTCTCCCCGTACGCCCTTGTGATCATCATGTGAGGAACGGACATGGCAGGCAAGAGGCAGAAGCGGCGGTTGGAGGTGGTGCATCCGGATTGTGCCGGTATCGATGTCGGGGGTCACGAGCATTGGGTGGCGGTGGATCCCGGGCGTTGCGAGGTCTCGGTGCGGTGTTTCAGCGGTTTCACCGACGATCTACAGGCGCTGGCCGACTGGCTGGAGTCGCTGGGGATCACCCAGGTGGCGATGGAGGCGACGGGGGTGTACTGGATTGCGCCCTTTGAGGTGCTTGATGCGCGGGGCTTTGAGGTTCTGCTGGTCAACTCCCGGGCGACGCGGCAGGTCTCGGGGCGCAAGTCCGATGTGCTCGACTGTCAGTGGATCTGGCAGTTGATGAGTCACGGTCTGTTGAGCGGGGCCTTTCGCCCGGGTGATGCGGTGTGCACGCTGCGTGCGTTCGTGCGCCAGCGCAGTCGCCGGATCCAGGCCCAGTCGTGGTGTCTGAACCACATGCACAAGGCGCTGGCGCAGATGAACGTGCATCTGGGCCATGTCGTCAGCGACCTCAAGGGCAAGACGGCGATGCGCATCCTGCGGGCGATTGTCGCCGGTGAGCGGGATCCGTGGCAGCTCGCCACGCTACGCGATCGGCGGCTGCGCGCCGACGAGGCGACGGTCGCGCGCAGCCTGCATGGCAACTGGCGCGTCGAGCATCTCTTTGCCCTCGAGCAGGCACTGGCGCACTTTGATTTTCTCGAGCAGCAGATCGGCGCCTGTGATCGGGCGATCCTCTCGGCACTCGAGGCACTGCCCGTGCGTGCCTGTGCCCCGACTGAACTCGCCACCCCCTCGCGCAGCGCCCACCGCAGCGCGGCCGAGCAGCGCCGGCTCCAACAGGCACTGGTCCAGGCCATGGGGGTCGATCTCAGCGCCATCCCATCGCTGGGTGTCGACACCGTGCTGGTGATCGCCGGAGAAATCGGCCCCGACCTCTCGCGCTTTCCCTCCCAGGCGCACTTCTGCTCCTGGCTCGGGCTCGCGCCACCGACCCGGATCTCGGGTGGCAAAGCCCTCAGCGGGCCGGGGACGAAGGTCAACAACATCGCCGCCCAGGCACTCCGCCAAGCCGCCTCGAACGCGCGATCGAGTCGCAGCTTCATCGGCGCCGCCCATCGCGCAAGACTGACACGCATGGACACCGCCAAAGCGATCAAGGCCACGGCCCACCAGCTCGCCCGGCTGATCTATGCCATGCTCACCCGTGGCCAGCCCTACGTCGAGAAAAGCATCGAGGCCTTCGAGACCACGCGCCATGATCGCCAACTCCGGGCCCTCCAGCGCAAAGCCCGGAAACTCGGCCTGGACCTGGTGCCAGCGGCATGACTCAATATGAAACAGCCCCTGTCAAAACAATGACCTGGCAGATGTTTGATGAGAGCGGCGCAAGCCGCGACCACCACCCCACTGTGGGAGCGACGTCAGTCGCGACTTGCACTGCATTGCCCTCATGAGTTCTCACTGCGTACACTATCCGTGTACACGCAAGGAGAAGGCCATGATCTCCATCAACGTCCGTAGCATGCGCGGACAAATCTCGAAAATCCTGGATCGCGTGCAGGCCGGCGAGGAAGTCGTGATCGTACGGCGTGGTCAGCCCGCAGCCCGGATCATCCCGCCCACGAGCGGAACGGTCCGTTTCGAGCGCCATTCCGAACTGCGCGAGCAGTTACCGCCCATGCACGAATCATCCGGCGAGTTCACGCGTCGGCTGCGGGAGGATGAGCGGTACTGATGCTCTATGCGGATACCAGCGCCCTGTTGCCATACTATCGGCAAGAAGTCTCCAGTCTCGCGATTGAAGAGCTGTTTCTTGCCCAGAGCGAGCCGGTCATCATCAGCGAACTGTGCCGCGTCGAGTTCGCATCGGCGCTGTCGCGCTGGGTGCGTACGGGCGAGTTGACCGAGCCGCAGGCCAACCGCGTGGAATCGGCCTTCCACGATGACGTGGCGAAAGGGTGCTTCCGGGTCACCGGTGTCGGGGTCGAGCTGTTCCAGCGGGCGCAGCACTGGTTACTGATGAGGCGAACCTCCCTGCGCACCCTGGACGCATTGCAACTTGCCTGCGCCGAGGCGAGCGGCGCCCGGTTGGTCACGCTGGATCATGGGTTATATCGCGCTGCCGACTATCTGGGCATACGAACGTACCGATTCCCATAGCGCGATCCCGATCACTACACCGATGACGCGGGAGCGACGTCAGTCGCGTCTCATCCGGCGCTTGCGCCATGCTACGCTGTTCGGGTACAGGTTTCGGCGTGACATTCATGGATCACGAGCATCTCCTTCAGCGTCTGCAGGCCGTCCTCGGTGAACACCGGGATGCTGTGGCGTGCGCCTATCTGTTCGGCAGCCGGGCCAGAGGGCAAGGCCGCCCGGTCAGTGATGTGGATGTGGCGGTACTCTTTCGTCAGCCTCAGGGGAGGGAACTGCTCGGCCCCGGGGTTAGTCTCAGGGCGGACATGGAGGAAAGTCTGGGGCTGGAAGTGGACCTGATCGACCTGCAAGCCGCCCCCGTGGATCTGGTCCACCGCGTGCTCCGTGACGGGGTGCTTTTGATGGATGCCGCCCCGGAACAGCGGATCGCGTTCGAAGTCGACGCCCGGAACCGCTACTTCGACCTGCTCCCGTACCTGCAGGAGTACCGGAAAGGAACGCCGGCATGATTGACCAGGCGCTTCTCGACAAGAAACTCGCGTTCATCGAGACCTGCGTCCGGGAGCTTCAGGACCTGGCAAGGCCTGAGCTGATCGGTGAGGATGTGCGCGAAACCCGCTTCGTCGAGCACACACTGCAGCTCGCCATTCAGGCAGCGCTGGATGCAGCCTCCCACGTGGTGTCGTCAGAGCGCCTGGGCGAGCCGCAAACGAATCGTGCACTGTTCCAGAGCCTGGAGCGCGCAGGGATTCTCACGCCGGATCTCGCGCGTTCCCTGTATGCCATGGCCGGTTTCCGGAACATTCTCGTCCACGGCTATCAGGAAGTGGACCCCGCCACGGTCCGGGATATCGTCGCCAATCATCTGGACGATTTACTGGCCTTCGCAGCGAGCATCCGTGCACGGCAGGAGTTGACGTAGAGGTCCCGAGGATCCTTTGTGTAAATCCCGACGGAACCGCACGGGGCTTACCGGACCGGGGTCTGGGCCGTTTCTGCCAGGCGCTGGAATACATCGCGGCTAAAGCCGCTCCCACAGCCACGCCGACGTCCCCTGAGACGTTGTAGGAGCGGCGCAAGCCGCGACACCCCTCTCCCGTCGCGAATGTGACGCCACCCCGGCAGCCACGGCGCCGCGCGGCCAGGACCGCCACCCCCGAGAGTGATCTCGATGCTGGCGTGCTGTGTGCCCACCCGCTTTCCGCCGACAGGCGTCGTGCATTGATCCATGCCCTGGGCCAATGCACCGGGCGCCCCGTGGACCTGGTTGACCTCCGCACCGCGGGCGTTCCCGTGCTCCGGGAAGCGCTGCGTCACGGAGTTTGCCTGTTCTGCCGGGATCGCCGCGCCTACGACGGCCTTGTCTCGCGTCTGCTGGTCGATACCGAGGATTTCCTGCTGCCGCACCCGGCCAACGGCCACGCGGCGCTATGTTAGGCTACCTTGACGTTCTTACGAGCAGAGGCCCCGGTCGCCATGCACCCCGCCAAGGAGATCAAAGCGCGCCTCGATCCGGTCCTCCAGAAGTACCCGGAGGTTCAGGCGGCGTTTCTTTTCGGCTCCCAGGCCGAAGGCAGGGCGACGGCGGAAAGCGATATCGACCTGGCTCTGGTCGGACCGCGGGAGCGGCTGGCCCATCACAAGCTTGATCTACTGACTGACCTGACCCGTGCCGGGCTGGACAACGTTGATATCGTTATCCTGGATGGTGCTGATACGGCGCTGCGCTTTGAGGCAGTGCGTCCGAATTGCCTTGTCTACGCCACACCGGAGTTCGACCGCGGGAGCTATTACTCGCGTGTCCTCCGCGAGTACTTCGATTTCGAGCCCTATCCTCGCATGCAGCGCCAGGCGCTGCGGGAGCGGTTGACCCGTGGTCAGGCCTGAAGTCATTCGCAGGCGCCTCGAGATGCTCCAGGAGTACATCGGGATCCTTGAGCACATCGCGCACGCAATACTCGGAGAGTGAATTCCTCGGCAACCAAGTGCGCTAGGGCAGCGCCGAGCGATTTTTGTGAGAGCTAGACCGCCCCCCTAAAACCCGCAAACCGCACTGACCCGAACTACACTTTTCCTGCAACGTGGCGTCGCAAACAGGCAACGTGTTGCGGAGCAAAACCGGCTGGCGTGTCATACCAATGCCGCACTGCGGCAATCGTTGCCCCCGCCTTCGGTGATATTACAGAGAGCCCTCATGCGTCACGACGACAACGCCCCGGGAACCGACAATTACCCTAGCCGGCGTGAAGCCGGGTTCTCCGAACGCCGCGCGACCGACGACGAGATCAGCCTCTACGACCTCTGGGACGTCCTCGTTCGCCGGTTACCCGTGCTGATTGGGGTCGGAGCGTTGGTCACGCTTGCGGGCCTGGCCTATGCGCTGATGCAGCCGTCGGAGTATCAGTACCGCTCGGGTCTGGACCTCCCGCGCGCCTACGATCCGGACAAAGGGCTGAATGTCGTTGTCTCCCGGCAATCCGCGATCGCCGCTCTGGAAGATGTCGTCATCCCGGAGCAGCGCGAACGTCTATTCAGCGATGAAGATCGTGGCCCGCGCGTGGAGGTGCGTGAGCGCGGTGCTGAACACAGCCTGGTCCTGCAATCCAGCAGCACGCCCGAGCGTGCCGAACGGGTGGCGCGCCTCCACGAAGCCGTCATCGAGTCCTTGTCCGAGCGTATAGAGGGCGGTGACTACGAGCGACACCTGTCCGCCCTGATCCGGCCCTACGAGAACCGCAGAACCATGCTCGAGGAGCAGATCGACGTATTGGCCAGCGAACTTGCAAGCCTGAACAACCGCCTTGACGGAGCGGATGGAGTCGGCAGCCTCGTTGTTGCCCAGCAATCGGGTGACATCCGCCGTGAACTGGCCGAACTGCGGAGTCGGCGGGTTGACGCCGACTCGGCGATCGAGTCCATTCGTGCAACCAGTCATGGTACCGAGCAAAGATTCCTCGCCAGCGAATCCGAGACCCCCTCAGGCCCCGGCCGCACCTTGATCATGGCTCTCACCGTTGTCCTGGCCGGCATGCTGGGCCTGTTCAGCGCCTTCCTCTGGGAGTTCGTCTGCAACGCCCGGCGATCCCGCACCAGCACTTAGCACGCCATCCCCGCGACGGTGTGAACACGGTGAGCGTTTCACCCGCTCGCCGGCTAATTTCCGAAATTGCGAACTCGCGCACACGCTCTGCATTGCACCGATCAGTCTGTTGCGTTGTAATGCTCACCCGCTGCTCAACCAATGAACGGGCGCCTCCCTGCCGACCGCTGACCAAAGCGGCGACCGCCTGTGATCGAGCACCCCGATACATACCGATCCTGACCGCCAATGGGGAGCAACACCCCAGGCGGTAGCGTGATCGAAACACTGATGGAACAACGCCACACAGGGACTCTATGGACGACTCCAACAACGATCCCAACAACGGCCGCAACTACCCCAGCCGCCAGGACGCAGATTTCCCGGAGCGCTACACCGCCGACGACGAGATCAGCCTCTATGATCTCTGGAACGTCCTCGAGCGCCGCTGGTACGTCATCGTCGGCGTTTTCCTGGTCGTGGTCGGACTGGCTTTGGTCTACGCCCTCAACCAGGAGGCCACCTACCAGTTCCGCACCGGCCTGGAGATTGGCACCCTCGGCTCCGCGGACTCCCTGGTGGAGACACCCAACGAGACCCGCAACCGCCTCCGCGAGTCCATCATCCCGGCTGCCCGCGCGGAACTCTCGGGTGAAATGGAGAGTGTGCCCCGCATCAGCATCGGCGGCGGCGAAGAAAGTTCACTGATTGTGCTCTCCACGGAAGGGGCAACCGAGCGCGCCGACGATATCGAGGAACTGCACACGCAAGTCAGCGAGCGCCTCCAGGAGGCGCACAGGCGAGTCGCCGACTCCCGGCTCAACCGCCTGCAACTGGAAAAAGAAGGCCTTGAGGACGAACTCGAATACCTTACCGATGAGCGCGTGGTGGCCTCCCGTCGCGAGGATTTGCAACAACGCATCGCGAGTGCCGAAGAGCGCATCAGCGAACTGGAGGAAGAGCGCGAAGAGACCCGCGAAAGCCTGGAAGCCGGCCGTCGAGAACGCGAACGACGGCTGGAGGCGCTCGCCGAGGAACGTGAAGTCGCCGCATCAGAGCTGGAACGCCTGGACCAGCGCGGCGAGATCCTGCAACGGCGCATCGAGGCCACGGAAGAGCTTCTGGCCGACCTGCGCCGCAACCGCACCCAGCTCATGAGCAACGGCGGCAGTGACCCGACCATGGCCCTGTTCCTGGGTACCACCGAGCTTGATCACGTCCAGGGCCGGCTGGACGGTCTGGAGGACCAGTACAACTTCGAGCTTCCCCGTCAACGCGACGAACTGCGCACCGACCTTGAAGACATCCGTCGCGACCGCGAGGGCATCCAAGACGAACTCACGGAACTGCGCATCGAGTTGGAGAACCTGGAAAGTCGGTTCGAGCGCCGGATTGCCTCTCAGCAACGCACCATCAGCGAACAGGAAACCGCACTGGCCCGCCTGGAAGCCGATCTCCAGCAGGAGCGTCGGGGGAAGGAGCGCGACATCCGGGATATCGATGCACAGATGGACGACATCGTCGTCACCTCGGCCAACTTCGTCAGCGTCCGCTCCGTCGAACAGACCGGCACCGGCCGCAGTCTCATCCTGGCCCTGGCCATCGTCCTCGGCGGCATGCTCGGCCTCTTCAGCGCCTTCTTCTGGGAGTTCGTCACCAACGCCCGCCGTTACCGAAGGCAATCGTAGGGTGCATCTCGATGCACCGCTCATACGCCGCGTTCAAAACGGCGACACATTGCGTAACGCCGCAGTATCATGCTCCAATACACCGCGTTCAACAAATGAACACATGCCGGGGATGAACCAAACCTATAGGTCCATCCCCGGCGGTAGCGTGCCCAAACATTTTGTCTGACCACACCCACTACCAGCTCCTCAAGCTCCTCGAAGCCAACCCCCACATGAGCCAGCGCCAGCTCGCAGAAGCGGCCGGCGTCTCAGTGGGCAAGATGAACTACCTGCTTCGGGGGCTGGCGGACAAGGGCCTGGTCAAGGCGGAAAACTTCCGCCGCAGCGACAACAAACTCGCGTATCTCTACAAACTCACCCCGGCCGGCGTCACCGAGAAAATGCGCGTCACCCGCCGCTATCTCGCAAGACGCAAGGCCGAATACGAGGCCATCCGCGAAGAAATCGCCACCCTTCAAAAGGAACTCGGCGAGTAGGGTGCATCTCGATGCACCGATGAGCCTCCTGGGCCGCCGACGTGCAACGTGAACGAGCGTGCCAGTACGCTCAACATTGGCAGTTGACGGCGCTATAGTAGACGGTGGTATTCACGAACGGCTTCACATGCCGGGCTAGGCACTCTATGAGCGAGCTTCACCGAATCACTTTCGACCCGGAACTATGCGGTGGGCGCCCATGCATTCGCGGCATGCCTATGCGAGTGACGGATATCCTCGACCTACTGGCAGCCGGGGCAAGCCGTGACGAAATCCTCGAGGACTACCCGTATCTGGAGATGGAGGACATTACCGCGGCACTTCAGTTTGCCGCGCGTCGCGCCGACCATCCCGTTATGCACGTCGCGTGAATCAAAGAAGCGATGGTGGATAGCACGGGAATATTCGTCACAGAGCTGAAAACCGCCTGAAAGCCGCGCCATAAGGCGGTTTCGCGTGTCTCGGTTTTGTCTCACTCGTTGCAGTTCTTGTCTCATAGCCAGAATATTCCGCCGCGTCGCAGAAAAATCGGCCCATTTTCCTGACATCCCAAACATTGCAATTTTGCAACATCACCTACGAACTTTCCGCGATGCCTTCATCCTCGCGCTGAGCGCGGCCGCCTTCGGACTCATCCTGTTCTCCGCCTTCTTCCGCTCGCTCACGCACTACGCGATGAACCGCTTCACCGAGATGCGCCGCCCACAGAGGTCTGCCCATAACGGTATCGAGGCCACATCGTGGCGGGCGGGGCCGCACGCAGCGCGCCTTGAACGAATGCCAGGGAGTCGGTAGCGCGCAATGCATCACCTTGCCCATATCCGGATCCAGAACTTCCGCTCGTGCCGCGATGTTGCGCTCGCGCTCGGCGATTGCACCCCCATCGTGGGCTACAACAACGCCGGCAAATCCAACGTGCTGGCTGCAATCGAATGGTTCACGACGTCCACCTCTCTGCGACAGACCGACTTTCACGATACGGACAGCCCGGTAACGGTGGAAGGCACGCTCACGGGCCTGGACGGCGAGCACCTGGCCAGAATCGCGGACAAGCACCGAACCAAGATCGAGCCGTACATTCAGGACGGGCAACTCCATGTGCGGCGTACACAGCATTCTCCCGGCGCGAAGAAGGCCGAAATCCTGCTGGAAGTGCGCGATCCGAACGCCGAAGACGACAGTGATGCTGCTTGGAAGCCCAATCCCAGCGGGATTGATAATGCACTGAAGGCGTTGTTCCCAGAGCCCATCAGCATCGGGGCCATGGAGGACGCGGCCGAAGACGCCACCAAGGCGAAAACACCTCCACCATCGGCAAACTGCTGGCCCTGTTCACCGGTCCCGCCGAGGCCAGCCACGGTGCCGAGCTGGAACAGGCCCTGGCGCCACTACGCGACAAGCTCACGGCCACCGGCACCTCGCGTGCCGCAGAACTCAACCGCTTCGATGACGAAGCCACCGCGGCCCTTCGCCCCTTCTTCCCGGGCATTCAGCTCCACCTTAGATATCCCAGTGCCCAGCGTCCAAGATCTCTTCGGCAAGGGCACTATTAAGGTAAGTGAACAGGGCCGCGATGGCGCAGTCCGCGACTTCACCCCACTGGGGCACGGCGCCCAGCGCAGCATCCAGATGGCACTCCTCCGCTACCTCGCCGACGTCCGCGCGGACGAGCAGACCACGGCCCAGCGCCGGCTACTGCTGATCGAAGAGCCCGAACTGTTCCTCCACCCGCAGGCCATCGAGCAGGTGCGTGCCGCGCTGGACAGCCTCTCTCACCACGGCTATCAGGTCGTGTTCGCCACGCATTCCCCGGTCATGGTGGACCGCGAGGCCGCAGCCAGCACCCGCATCGTCCGCAACAATCCCGAAACCTCGGAAACCCGCATCATGCCCACGGCTCACGAGGCCCTGGAGCAGCGTGTACAGGACGAGAACAAGCGCCTGCACGCCCTTTTTTCCCTGGAGAACGCCAACCACTGGCTGTTCAGCGATCGCGTGCTCATCGCCGAAGGCCCCACCGAGCGCTACCTGCTCCCCTTCATCTACAAAGCCGTCACGGGGCGAAAGCCCGCCGACGATGGCCTGGCCATCCTTGGGTTGGGTGGCGCCGGGGGTTTGCCCGAATCGCTTAGAGTCTTTCGGGAGCTGGCCATCGAAGTGCGTGCGCCGGCAGACCTGGATTTCGCCGCAAACCAGGCGGTACAGCACGGCCTGATCGCGAGAGATGACGAAGATCTGCGCGAATGCCTCAGCCAAATCCGGGCCATGGCGAATAACGACCCCGCCATTACTCTCGACGGCAACGGCCGCCCGCGCTCCAACAAGGACAACCCGGCGGGCAACAAGAAACCGGCTGTCGTTTTCCGGGAGTGGGCCGCCACTCCGGATGCCGTTCCCGTGGCGAAGAACCTGCACCGAAAACTCCGCCATCACGAGGTCTGGCTCTGGACAGGCGGAGACATCGAACACCACCTGGGCCTGACCGGACCCAAGGACATCAGCACGTGGGCCCGGTACCGCCAACGGCTTGGGGGCCAGCCTTTCGCAGAGGTCGTAAGCGATTACGAGACAGTGACAGCACTGGTCCAATGGCTGCGACCGGGAGAAGCGCCCGCATGAACGCCGCCTCGTGGGCACAGCGTATTCACCGCCTGACGAGCGGCAATGGCCTGCGGGCACAACTTTTACGGGGCGGCGTAGGTTCGTTATCCGTAAAGCTGGCCAGCGTGCTCTTGGGATTTGTGCTCGCGGTTATTCTGGCGCGCACTCTTGGCCCCGAGCAGTATGGCGTTTATGGATTTGTTCTTACGCTGGTCACTCTGATCGCAATCCCCGCGCAGGTCGGGTTGCCGCACCTGGTCGTTCGGGAAACCGCCAAGGCCGGCGCGAGTCAGGATTGGGCCCTGATGCGCGGCATCTGGCGCTGGGCGACTCGGTATGTTGCCGTAACCTCACTCGTCCTGTTGCTCCTCGTCGGTGCTGGGTTGTACTTTGCGGGGCAAAATCTCAGTGAAGCGCGGTATCAGGCCCTGATCATCGCTCTGCCTCTGATTCCGCTGATCGCCCTGGGAAACATCCGGGGGGCCGCCCTCCGCGGATTGCGCCGGGTCGTGCTCGGCCAGTTGCCGGAGAAGGTCATTCGTACGGCGGTCCTGATCCTGCTCGCTCTGGGCTTCCTGACCTGGGGTGTCGGGGCTGGCTACGATTTCACCGCCAATACGGCATTGGGGCTCTATGTGGCGGCGGCTGCCGTTGCCTTCATCATGGGTGCGTGGCTCCTGTGGCGCGCGCGACCCGAGGGAGTGGTTCATGAGCCCACCCTCCGGACCGAGGGACGGGAATGGCAGCGAGCCGTCCTGCCGCTCGCGCTCATCAGTGGCGTGCAAGTTCTCAACAGCCATGTCGATGTGCTGTTCCTGGGCTTACTGCGTAGCGACGAGGAGGTCGGCCTTTATCGAGTGGTAATCCAGCTCGGAAACCTGGTGATATTCGGCTTGACGGCCATCAACATGGTGCTTCACCCGCATATCTCCCGTCTGCATCAGCAAGGCAATCGAGAAGCCCTGCAGCGCATGGTGACCAACAGCGCACGAGTGATACTTCTGCTAGCCCTGCCTCCGGTTGTCCTTTTTGTATTTTTCGGTGAATGGGTCTTGGTCCTCGCTTTCGGCGAGGGCTACACGTCCGCTCACGTCGCGCTTGCGATACTGGCCCTCGGGCAACTGGTCAATGCAGGCATGGGCTCCGTCGGGGCTTTGCTGAACATGACCGGACATGAGCGGGACACTATGCGCGGGATGCTCATGGCCCTCGCTCTTAATGTGGCATTGAATCTCCTGTTAATCCCGCTCTTTGGCATCGAGGGCGCCGCACTCGCTACTGCAATGACCTTTGCCACTTGGAACGTGTTCCTTTGGCGTCTGGTCTGGAAACGCCTTGGAATCAAAAGCACAGCCATCGCGGGCTCCCGGTGACGCATACCCCGCGCCTTTCCGAAATCACCGCAAAGCCCCGGTATGGGGGCGCATGAATAGAGAGCGCTTGATATGAAGACATTGATGATCGGTATGGATGGTGTCCAGCGTGAGACGTTTAAACGGGGGTGGACACCATTCCTAGAGTCCCTGATCGCTCATGGTGAGACTCTTGACCTTGAGGAGGATATCATCAGTCGTGGATGGGTCGAGATTTTTACCGGTCGGCACGGAACGGAAACGGGAGCTCTCTATGAGCGACCTGAGCTCGATGGCAGCTACCGGTGGACAGACAAGTGCAGCCTCCCAGGGATTCCGGGCCTGGGCGAACGTGTGAAGCCGATATGGCAGCAGCTGAATAAGCGGGGCTACCGAGTCGGTGTAATGAATGTCCCGACTACGAATCCGGCACCAACCGTTGACGGTTTCTTCGTCTCTGGCGGCGGCGGAGGACGGGGCGTGCAACAGGTTGTCGCCGAGGAGCAAGTCTATCCCCATTCAGTGAAGGCCACGCTGGATGCCATGGGATACATTGTGGACGAGCGGCTAGGGTCCTTGCTTGATGACAAGGCTCTCTATGAACCGGAGGGCTTTTTCCAGCGTCTGGCCCAAATGGACGCTCTCAGATGTACAGCGTTTTCGGACCTGTCGCGCAAATTTGATGTGGATCTCGGTTTCGTGGCGAATCGCTCCATGGTGATGGCGGAATCGTTCCTTCTTCCGGAGCTGGACCGAAAACAGCGAGGACAAATTTACAACGAGGAATTGATTGAAGCAGGAAAGCGATATTACAGGAAGATTGATGAGGCGGCGAGAAAGCTGCGGGATGAGTTCCCTTCCAGCGAGTTGATTCTTGTCTCGGACCACAGCACTGCCGCACGAACTCACTCGGTCAACTTTAATGCGGCTCTGAAGGAAAAGGGTTATCAGAGATTAGCGGCAGGGCGCAGCGGGGTCATCTCGGCTTTAAAAAAGTTGCGTAGAAGGCTTCCGTCGTCATGGGTGCGCCGAGTAAAGAAAAATACTTCGATTGCGAAAGGGGTCAGGTCCGTTACGCGGTTCGATCCAGGGAAAAGCAAGGCCTTCATGATTACGCACCATCAGGCGAGTCACGGGATATTCCTCAATGATGAGCATCGATTTGGAGGGCCGGTTGCGGTATCGGAAAAACCGCAGTTGGCATCGCAGTTGCTCCATGCGTTTAATGAGCATCCGGTTGCGAAAGAGCATGGTATGTGGGCGCAAATACCGGAGGTGCCGGATGGGGAGTTCCGTGATGCATATCCCGACTTATATGTGCGGCTTCCCGAGGGATATACACCCTCTACCGAAAAGGCAGATTTTGTGTCGGAGTTTGAGTATCGGGATGAGCCTATTGATTTGCGAACGATTCGCACCAAGGGAGAGCGCGTGAGCGTTAAGGGGCACTATCCGCTTGCGGTCGTATGCGGCGGACAATGGTGTGTCGCGCCATCGGCAGGGCGCAAGGATCTCCGTTTGATTTACGATCATGTTTTGGCTCGATTCGAATGAGCGTCCAGCTCGTTTGGTGGTGGTATGAATTCCGTGGCCGCACCAAGGTGGGCGCGGGGGATCTAAAGGTCAGACCCCTGATAATTAGGGCGTAGAGAGTAGGTTCGCAAGAATGACGAAGATTTTTCTATCAGGGCATAGGGATTTTGGCAACCGGGGATGCGAGGCGATTGTTCGTTCTACCGTGGATATTGTTCGGAAAGCGATTCCTGGCGCCGAATTTGTGGTTCCTAGCACGAATATCGAACGGGATCGAGCGCTCTGGCCGGAAGCGGAAGGGTATGGGGTTACGTTTAGTGATTGTTTGAGGCAGTCGGTCCCCATGAGAGTGTTCGGTAAGGCTCGCAAACGCCTGGATTGGCTGAACAACCGCTATCCGCCTCTTCGGCCACCGGCGGATGCACGTCGTCTGATTGACGATTGTGATGCGGTTCTGGCTGTTGGTGGGGATAATTATTCCGAGGATTATTCTCTTCCATTCATGCCGGTTATGTTGGATCGGTATGCGATGGATCAGGGACTGCCCGTTGTCTTGTGGGGAGCGTCTGTTGGACCTTTTGAGCGGAGCAAGGGGTACGAAGAGTTCATGGCGCGCCACATGCGTCGATACTCAATGATCCATGTGCGTGAGGCGAGGAGCGAAAGTTACTGCAAGGAGGCGCTGGGTGTAAGTCGGCTCAGGAGGTTTTCGGACCCTGCGTTTGCGTTGGTGCCGCAGACGGAAGGTCTCTTCGAACTCGGGGAGGAGGACTGCATCGGCGTGAATCTCAGTCCGTTGATCCTGGGAAAGCTCGGAGACCGAGCGGAGTCTTTTATCCGTGAGTTGGTGTTGGCTCTGAAGGCGGCTCATGAGCAACACGGTTTCACGGTGCTTCTGCTTCCTCATGTGATGTCATATCAAGGTCCGAATGATGACCGGAAGGCACTCGCTAAGGTAAAGAGTGGGCTTGATTCGGAAGGGGTAGCCAACGTGGCGGTCACCGATGAAATCAATGCCGCGCAGATTAAGGGTCTGATTCGGCGGTGTCGGGTGTTCATGGGCGCGCGGACCCATGCAACGATTGCCGCGATGTCCATGGGGGTTCCGGTGATTTCCATTGGGTACAGCGTCAAGGCGACTGGTATCAACGAAATGGTCTTCGGTCATGATCGCTTCGTGGTGGATTATCGCCAACTGGAGTCGGCGGGGCTGGTGGCTCGGATAAATGAGGTATTGGAGGCCAATGAGGCGGTGGCAGGAGAGAGTGTTAGGGAGAAATTGCGAGTGGATGCGGAAGGGGCGGGGGAATCTTTGCGTGAGCTGGTGCGGCCGCGTTCGGGTGCGCAAGAGGCTGATCGATCCAGCGGTACGAATGGGCAGGCTGAATGAATCGTGTCAGTGTCGTCATCCCGAGCCATGAGCGGCATCAAGAAGTTCAGCGTGCGGTGCGCAGCGCGCTCGCCCAGACGCTGGCGCCAGTGGAGGTGATTGTCTCCAACGACGGCCCGGATCCGGAAAAGGGGCGTTTGCTGGCAGAGCTGGGGGATAATCGCGTGCGGTTTGTCGAGGCGCCGCGGCGCAGGAATGCTTCGGCGACACGGAATTTCGGCGTGCAGCAGGCCCGCGGGGACTGGATCGCACTGCTGGATGACGATGATGTCTGGCTGCCGGGCAAACTGGAGGCGCAATTCGCTGCACTGGAACGCAGTGGCCTAGAAGAGGCGATTCTGGCCGGAGTCGAGGTGGTCTACGCCAACGGAGCGCGTCGTCACGTGCGACCCTCCGGCGCGGTGCCTTCCGGAGTGTCGGTGTCCGAGCTGTTGTTTTGCGGATATGGCGGCGCGCACACGTCGACGTTGATGGCGCCTCGCTGGGCCTTCGAAGAGTATCCGTTCGACGTGGAGCAAGAACGCCACGAGGACTGGAGCTGGATGCTGCAGGCGGGGCAGGAGCTGGGGGTGGTAGTGGCTCCAGAGGAGGTCTGCGAGCGTCATCTCGCACCGGGCGAGGGTCTGAGCCGCCCGGGCGGATCCTCCTTCAGCCGGGGGTGGTATGACGGGCACAAGCAGCTGATGACACCTGGGGCTCGGGCTGCCTTCGTGGCGAACATACTGTCGCGTAAGGCCGCTCACGACCGCAAACTGAGCGCGCTTCCGTGGATAGTGGTAGAAGTGGCGCGCCAGCGAGGGTTCAACGGAAGGAACCTGGTTCGCATGGTCACGCCATGGTTGGTTCCATCCCGGGCGCGGAAGGCGATCAAAGCCGCGAGGGTTGGTCAGTGAGTGGCAAGGCACCGAATTTCTTCATCCTGGGCGCACCCAAGTGCGGTACGACTTCTCTTGCACGCTGGTTGGAGCAGCACCCGCAGGTGTTCATGTCGCCCATCAAGGAGCCGCACTACTACAGCGCCGACCTCGCCAATCGGACTCTTCAATCCGCGGAGCGTTACGCCGGGCTCTTTGATGGGGTGACTGAAGCGCATAGGGCAATCGGAGAGGCATCGACCTGGTATCTGTTTTCGCAGGAGGCGGTTGCGAATATCGAACGGGAACACCCGAGTGCCCGATATGTCGTGATGACGCGGGACCCGGTGGCGATGGCACATTCGCTCTACCACCACAACCTGCGCGTACTGCACGAGGATCAGCCGACGTTCGAGGCGGCCTGGCGGCTGCAGCAGGAACGGGCGGCCGGGCAGCATGTGCCCAGGGACTGTACCGAGCCTGCTTTTCTGCAGTATTTTGCGGCCTGCAGCCTTGGGTCGCTGGTGCAGAGGCTGTATGAGCAGGTATCGGCGGAGCGTGTGTTGCACGTGCCGCTGGAATGGATGCAGGAGGATCCGGCGCGGGAGTATCGGCGGGTGCTGGGGCATCTTGTCGTGGACGATGACGGCCGCGAGCATTTCCCACCGGCGAACGAGGCCAGGGGCCACCGGAGCCGTTTGGTGCAAAAAGCGCTTCGGCTGGGTGGGCGCGCGCGTGTCGCGCTGGGTATCAACCAGGGATTCGGTCTCGGTCGGCTGAATGAAAGGGCCCAGGCGAAGGAAACGTTTTCGCCTGAATTTCGCGCGGAACTGGAGGCGGCGTTTGCGGATGAGCGATCTCTTCGCGAGCAATTTGTCGCGGAAGCGGCAGAGTCGGATACAAACGCGCATCCGCAAGGTTTGGAGGAGAAACTGCACCCGTGATCCGGGGAGCCCGGCCGGACAGTCCTTATCTGGCGCTACTACCGCTGGAGCGCATCGTACTGATTGGTGGACTGCTGCTGATTGTGGTGCTCAGCGGTATTATCTCGTTTGGGAGTGAGACTGGTTCCCATCCGTTGTTGTATGGTTCTTTCCTTGCCTATGTGGGGGTGCTGGCACTGCCCCTTTTCCGGGCTTTTTTGCGCGCTCCCGGGCTCTTCCATCCGCTGTTCTTTTACGCGACTTGGACCGGGTTGCGGTCTCTGCTCACCGGGGATGCTGTCTTGGGCGCAACCGGTCTAGAGTTTCACCTAGCATTGCCGGGTATGGGTCGGACTGAGTTGGAACTCATAGCGGCAAAGTCGTTTCTCCTTGAAGCGCTAGCGCTGGTCGCTCTGTACGTTGGGTATTTCTTGTCTCGAGAAATTCAGGTGCCTCGACTTAGACAGCCCGCACCGCCAAAGCGTTTGGTAGGTGCGGTCGTCTTGTGGATGGTACTTCCTACGGTGGCTGTGGCAATCCTCTCCATGGAGGCAGGCAGCTTAGGGGAGTTGCTGCTCCAGCGGGGTATCGGCTCGGATCAGCGCATCGCGGCGGAAATTGGGCGACATTGGAACTACTTGGCGGGTGTAGGAACGATCGTACCGGTCGTGTGGCTGGCCTTCGACCGCGGTGCGGCCAAGTATCCGCTGTTCTGGGTAGTGGCCCTGCTATCCGCGTTTCTCGTGTTCGCGGCTACTGGTTCGCGAAGCAGCGCGATTTGGCCGTTCATTCTTGTCGCTTTGACCTGGGCCCTGCGGCACCGGAGGATTCCATATAGGGCACTGTGGGTGGCGGCCGGCATCGCGATCGTTCTTATCGGGTTGCTGGGTGAGTTCCGCGCTGCCACGCGTGGCGTCGACACGCTGGAAGATGTCGAGTTGCAGGGCGATATATGGGTCAGTGCCAAAGCGGGCTATGACGAGATGGTAGCGCGTAACACAACCAATAGTGGCCAAATGGCCGTCCTCGGGAGCGTGCCAGACCGAGTGGATCATCTTTTGGGGGAATCGTATCTCTCCATTCCGTTCGTAGTGATACCCAGCAGGCTATGGCCGGGGGACACGCCGGATGCGGCCGGCAAAATGAATTCTACTTACATTTACGGGAACCCACGAAGTGGTGTTCCGACTGGGCCAGTGGGCGAGGCCTACTGGAACTTTTCCTATCCTGGTGTCGTACTGGTCTTTGTGGTCTTCGGCGGAGTGTTGCGTTTTGTGGCATCAATATATCGAAGTAACTCCGAGCATCCCATGATTATCCCGATTTATCTGTACACTATTGTGACACTAGCGCCGGGCAGCAACGAAATATATAACTCAATCCACGCATTCGTTCCTGTGGTCGGCTTTTACCTTCTTATTCGTACGGTTGACCGGGTTCGGCTGGGCAAAATCTCAGTTCCACGTGCGGCTGGGCTGGTAGGCCGCCAATGAGGGTCCTCGCTTATATGCCCACCCCGGGGGGGCTGACGGGCGCGCCCCGGCGATTGCTGACTCTGGCCTCTGTCCTGCAGGAGCAAGGCATCGAGATTTGCATTGCGACTCAGCGGGACAGTGAGTTATTCATACAAGCGGAAGCGCAAGGACTGAAAACGTCGGCGGTGGAGCTGGTAGGGGTGCTCCGCGAGCGGCATGGTGCGTTGTTCGGCGGTAGTCCTGTGTTCCGACTGAAGGCGCTATTCAGCGTGTTAGCTCAGAATTTGGGTATTGCGCGGAAGGTTCGGAACCACCATGCGGATGTCGTCTGGATTCGTAGCAGCAAGGGCATTGCTTTTGCCGGACTGGGCGCCCTGCTTAGCCGGCGACCTCTGGTCTGGGACGTGGATTACGAGCTGCCTTCTCGGGGTGTCGTACGCTGGTTGCACCGACTGGGACTTTGGGCTGCCAAAAACGTGATATTCCAGTATTCGGCTGCGCCCGATGCGATTTTTGGGGAAAAATTAGCCACACGGTACCGTCACAAATTTCACGCTATCGTTCCAGGGATTGATCTGGAATTTATTGAACCCTTCAGGACGGAGCGAAAAGCGAGGAAGCGAACGCTTGATGATCCGTTCGTAATCCTTCAAGTTGGGACAATCTGCGAGCGGAAAAATCAGCAGCTATTGGTGGACGCAGTCGTCTTACTACGGCAAGCACGTCCGAATACGTCCATTCGAGTGCAGTTCGCGGGCGGAGTATTTGAACAGGGCTATGCCGAGGCCTTGAAGGAGAAAGTCTACGCTGCCGGTATCGGTGAGGAAGTGGAGTTTTTAGGGTGGCGTTCTGATATACATGAACTAATGGCGGGTGCGGACTTGTTGGTGATGCCTTCCCGCGACGAGGGGGTGCCCAACACCGTGCAGGAGGCGATGGCCATTGGGTTGCCTGTGCTAGTAAGCGAGGCCGGAGGTATGCCCGAAAGTGTCATAGACGGTGAGACCGGGTGGGTTCTGAAGATCGACAAACCGGAAAGCTGGGCCAAGAGGATGGAGTGGTGCTTAGAAAATTGGAAGCAATTGGATGAGGTGGGGCAGCGTGCCGCCGCGTATGCATGGCGGCATTTTGGTACTTGGCAATGGGGAGGGGAATACGGACGTTTGATTGTCGACAGCGCCCGGCAACCGGAGTGACTGGCATTAGATGGTATGGAGTTCAGGCCATTGTGTCAGTCTGTGCGGCGCGTTCGGGCGTCCGGAGCGAATCCAAGGTATAAGTTGCATGGTGGAGTATGATTCGCGAATGAGTCGTTGAATGAGTGACTACAGGGATCAAATCGAGACGATGTTCCGAGAGGCGGGGTATCGGTGCGTTGACTGGGACGATGCACATCTCTGGCGGTCGGTAAAGACGTCGACTGAGCGAGGCGTTGTCGATGGCCAAGCGTTCTTCGTCAAGGTTAGGAAGGATGCGTGTGGAGTGATTGCAACTCAACAGGAAACCTATGGACTCCTTGGGTGCGCTATCCCTTCGCATACGGGTATTCATGTTCCTGAAGTTCTTATTTGCGAGCCGGAAAGCGGCATTCTTGTGACGGAAGAGGCCTCCGGACGCCTTATGACGACGTGCATCCTTTCCTCACTGGCCGAACCGGGCGGATCTCGGGAGTTGGATGAGCTGTCCGCCAAAGCCGGTCGGGCTCTTGCGATTATCCATCGCTATGCACCGGTTGGGGAGGGCGGAGGTGTACTGCTTTATCGGGACTATAGCCCTCAGAATCTGTTCGTTTGCGGGGAATCGGGTGGTATTACGCTTGTGGATCCTCCAGAAAAGATGCAGTACGGGGAGAGAGAGCAGGATTTGGGTGTAGCGACGGTGGAACTGATGAAACAGTTCCTCCGGAGTTGGCGCGGAATGAATCCTCTCGTGTGGAAACGGTGTCGGGTTCGTTTCCTCGTAGGCTATCGTGACGCGTCGGGTTATGAGGTGGATCATGCTCGTTTAGCAGAATGTGAGATGGCGCATGCGGCCAAACTTGTTTACCTGAACAAAAAGTATCTGATGATGAAGCATGGAGCGGGGAACGCAGGAAAGGCGTTGCTTAGGGCCTCTCTTACAATAAGCCTGATCGTGGCCCTCAAGTTTTTCCATCTCACGCAATGATGAACGGACGCTCATCGTGAAACTGCTCATTGTCGTCAATGATTTCGGATTCTTCATGTCGCACCGTTTACCTGTCGCCCGTGCGGCTGCGGCTGCTGGCTGGGAAGTGCACGTCGCGACTGCCGCCGCCCCGAACGGTACAGCAGATGACATCCGTCGCGAGGAATTTAGCCACCACGTCCTGCCTTTGAGTCGTTCTGGGATACACCCTTTTGCAGAAGCTAAAACGGTCTCGTCGTTGTTCGCTCTATATCGGAGGTTGCAGCCAGAGGTGGTGCACCATGTGACTATAAAGCCCGTGTTGTACGGTGGCATCCTTGCCAGGTTAGCGGGGCGCCCTGCGGTCGTGAGTGCAATTTCTGGGCTCGGCTATCTGTTCGGGACGGGAAGCGGTGGTCGTCGATTGATACGCCAAGTCGCAGTGTCGTTGTACAAGCTTGCATTGCGGCACGAGAACAGTCGGGTGATCTTTCAGAATCCGGATGATCGTGCATCGCTGGAGAGTATGGGCATCGTTCAACCCGACCAAGCAGTAATGATTCCGGGATCCGGAGTGGCGCTGGAGACGTTTAAGCATCGGCCCGAGCCTGAAGGCCCTCCGGTCGTGGTGCTGCCTGCCAGGATGCTTTACGAGAAGGGTGTGGCAGAGTTCGTGGAAGCGGCGCGCGAAGTGCGTGCTCAAGCTTACGACGTTCGTTTCGTCCTGGTTGGGGGCTTGGATCCGGACAATCCAGCGTCAGTCTCCGAGAGTACTATTCGAGCGTGGATTTGTGAGGGGGTCGTCGAATGGTGGGACTATTGTGAAGATATGCCTGCTGTTTTGGCGGGTGCGAACTTGGTTGTCCTGCCTTCGTACTACGGTGAGGGGCTGCCGAAAGCCCTCATTGAGGCGGCCGCTTCGGGGCGCGCGATTGTAACGACGGATCACCCTGGGTGTCGGGATGCTGTGCGGCATGGGGACAATGGTTTGCTTGTTCCCGTTCGAGACAGCGGCCGTTTGGCATCAGCGATCAAAGCACTACTCGATGACCCGGAAGAGCGAAGGCGTATGGGGCGACGAGGCCGGGAACGTGCGGAAACGGAGTTCTCTGAGGAAAGCGTTGTAGAGAAGCATCTGGAGATTTATCAGAGCTTGCTCGAATCCGCTACGAAAACGTCATACGCAGAGAAACGGAATTCTTGAGAAGCCATCCGTTGAGTGCAATGGCTTTTTCCTGCGTGGCAGTCTCTGAGTGTACAGATGACTAACAGATCATTCCGAGGGTCCGAAGTTCTCGTAACCGGATGCAACGGTTTCGTTGGTGACGCATTGGTGTCAGGGCTTGCTGAGTCTGGCTACAGCGTGCGTGGCGCGGTTCGCCGTCATAACGGGCGTGGTGGCTCGTTTGAGCAAGTCGCTGTTGGCGAGGTTGGTGGGGCAACGGATTGGCAGAGGGCCGTAGCCGGTGTCGAGGCCATAATACACTTAGTTGCGCGAACCCATGCCACTGGTGAGCGGGGTGGTGGGGATCTCGCGGATTATCGACCCATAAACGTGGATGGCACCCGCAGACTTGCCGAAGAGGCGGCTCGCGCTGGAGTTAGACGGCTCGTCTTCGTGAGCTCCGTGAAAGTCAACGGCGAACGGACTACTTCTGAGCCGTTCAAAGCCAGCGATACGCCTGCGCCGGAAGATGCCTACGGAATCAGCAAACGGGAAGCTGAGCAGGCACTGGCGGAGGTCTCCGCGCGAACGGGATTGGAAGTCGTGATCGTCCGGCCGCCATTGGTGTACGGCCCTGGGGTCAAGGGAAACTTTGCGCGGTTGGTCAAGTTGGTGGAGCGGGGCCTGCCGTTGCCGCTCGGGGCGGTTGACAATCGACGAAGCCTCGTCGCGCTGCCGAACCTGGTGGATTTGCTGGTGCGTTGTGTGGAAGCTCCGAACGCCGCGGGGCAGACGTTTCTCGTGAGTGATGGGGAGGATGTGTCTACGCCTCGATTGATCCGGATGCTGGGTGAGGCGAGCGGGCGGAGAGCGCCTCTTGTACCGGTGCCGACCGCCTTATTGCGCCTGGCAGGTCGCCTGACCGGGCGTAGCGAGCAGGTTGACCGCCTTTGTGGTTCGCTGCAGGTGGATATCTCGGCGACCAGGGAAGCGCTTGGCTGGACACCGCCAGTACAGATAAAGGATGCACTGCGCGACACGGTTGCTGGTGACTCCGAGAGTTCTTTCTCTTCCTCAAAGGCCTGAAATGATTGCTATTGCTGCACTGATTGCCGCCTTTCTGGCGGCATTTTTGTTAACGGGCGCTGTTCGGCGGTACGCGCTCAGCGCGGACATGATGGATGTCCCGAACGAACGAAGCTCCCATGATGTGCCGACTCCTCGCGGTGGCGGGGTCGCGGTCGTGGCGGTTTCGCTCGTGGGCCTGCTGGTGCTGGGTGTGGTGGGCGCATTCCCGTTGGCCGGATTGATAGCTCTTGGGCTTGGTGGCGGGGCCGTCGCTGGAATTGGCTGGCTCGACGACCATGCGGACGTGCCGGCCCGTTGGCGCCTGCTGGTGCACTTAGTGGCAGCCGCCTGGGTTGTTGCCTGGGCGGGTGGTGCGCCGGCGTTGGCACTGCCGGCAGTGAATTGGGAATGGGGCTGGTTTGGTGCGCTCGTTCTGGTGCTCTTCATCGGCTGGCTGCTGAATCTCTACAACTTCATGGACGGCATCGACGGCATTGCAGGGGTGGAGGCGGTCACGGTGACCGGCGTGGCCGCCGTGCTGCTTTGGTGGGCGGGGGCATCCGGCTGGGCGCTCGTGGCCGGCCTGTTCACGGCCGCGAGCCTCGGGTTTCTGGTGTGGAACTGGCCGCCGGCGAAGATCTTCATGGGGGATGCCGGTAGCGGGTTCCTGGGCTTTGCCCTGGCCGCGCTGGCGGTGCTCACCTGGGCGGACGGCGGGCTGACGGTCTGGGCGTGGCTGATCCTGCTCGGCGTGTTCATTGTGGATGCAAGCATCACGCTGGTGCGGCGGGTCTTGCGGGGTGAGCGGTTCTATGAGGCCCACCGGAGTCATGCGTATCAGCACGCATCGCGGTATTTTGGGGCGCATCTGCCGGTGACGGTCGCGGTGGCTACGATCAATCTGGTGTGGCTGGCGCCTCTGGCGTTTGCCGCGGCGTTGTGGCCGGCGTGGGGCGTTGTTCTGCTGGTGGTGGCGTGGTTGCCTCTTGCCGGGATCTGTCTGCATTTCCGGGCGGGGTTACGGGAGTAATGGTGCGGGAAATGCCGGAATCGGATTCGAAGCTTCTCATCGTTGGTGCCGGAGGCTTTGGGCGCACGGTGGCGGAGACGGTGCTCGCGCAGGGGCATTATGAGCTGGTTGGTTTTCTGGACGACGGGAAACCGGCTGGCGAGACCGTGTTCGGTGTGCCGGTGCTCGGTGATACCGGGGAGTTGGGGCGCGGTACTTTGCCGGCGGCCAGCGCGGTTGTCGCTATCGGAAATAATGTTGTGCGGGCGCGCTTGTGTGAGGCGCTCCGCGCTCGCGGTGCACGGCTTATCAACGTGATTCACGAACGGGCCTGCGTCAGCCCGTCTGCCTTGCTGGGCGAGGGGGTGGTGATCATGGGCGGGGCGGTACTTGGCACGGAGGCCCGGTTGGGCCATGGCGTGATCGTCAATTCCGGCGCCACCGTGGACCACCACGCGGTTGTGGACGACTTTGGCCACATCGGCGCTGGATCCGCACTTGCTGGTGGCGCCAGGGTTGGGGCAAGGGCGTGGCTGCGTGCCGGGTGTGTGCTTGGCTACGGCTCGGACGTGGAAGCGGATCAAATCCTGC
Organism: Aquisalimonas sp. 2447; assembly: GCF_012044895.1. Classification (NCBI taxonomy): domain Bacteria; kingdom Pseudomonadati; phylum Pseudomonadota; class Gammaproteobacteria; order Chromatiales; family Ectothiorhodospiraceae; genus Aquisalimonas; species Aquisalimonas sp. 2447. The sequence goes on along the minus strand of NZ_CP050695.1, from coordinate 2,610,446 downwards.
CGCCGGGGACGGTGCTGGGGGAGTGACGGTAGGGGCCGGTAAGGCGCCTGCCGTTAAGCCTGTACGCTTGCTCGAATCGCTCTTAGCAACCGTAGGAGCTTCGGTATATCATCCTGGATGATGCTCCAGATCGTGTCGTCGTCGATGCCAAGGTAGGCGTGAATCAGGCGGTTGCGAGTGGCGATAATCATCCGCCAGGGAACTTCAGGGTGAATCGAGCGAACTTCATCGGGGATGTGCGTGGCTGCTTCTCCGATCAGTTCGAGGTTTCTAAGGGTTGCATCATACGTGAGGATGTCGCCAGAAAGGCTTCCTGTTGAAGCCTCCGACGATTCATTTCCTGGCGGAAATCGAATCGCGGATTCCGATCACTCACGCAGCCGCGGCGGCCTTGGGCCACAGGCTGGAGAGTGTCACCGGGCTTCGCGGTGTGCGCTCAGTCTTCGGCTGAGGCGCACGGGCAGTAGACTCGCGTCTGCCGCCCTGGAAATACACCACCCCGCGGGCGGCGATGTTGTACGCGGCGTTGAGATCCGCGTGGTAGCGCTTGCCGCTGGCAAAGGTGCACAGGCTGTAGTTACGGGCATCCCGGTTGACCGCCCCGGAGCCATCAAAGGCCTGACTGGACGTGCCTCGGGCATGGATCAGCGCCGTGCGCAACCCCACCTCCTGGGCTTTTCTCTGGACGCGGTCGACCAGCATGCGATGGAACCACCGGTGGAAGCGTGCCTTCATCGACGTGCGCTTGCCACCGGCCTTCGGTCGCCAGCCCTTGAGGTTTTCCGCCACCACGGCCTGACAGTCATGCGCCTGGGCCAGATCGACCAGTTGCCGGCTGATCTGGTGGGCGGCGTTGTCCGCCAGGTGCTTGAGACGCCGATGGTCCCGGGCGCAGAACCCCGGTGGCAGCCGGGTGCCGTGGCGAGTCTGCCGCCTCGCCTCTTTGCGGATGCGCTGCATGAGTCGATGTTCCCGGTCTTTATCCTGCCGCCGGAGAAACCCTCTGGCGTGGACAGTGCCTTGATCATCGACCACAGCCCAGGTGGCCGCCGTATTGATCCCCACATCCACCGCGAGCACCCGCTTCGGGGCTCTCACCGGCTTCACCGGGGTGAACTGCTCCGGCAGGGAGAGCCCCCACCGTTTTCCATTGAACGTCAGCATCGGGGATTGACTCGTGCCGCGGCCGCGATAGCGCAACCTCCCGGACAGCCGGAACCCCATCCAGACCCAGTCATTGCGGTACCGGACCTTGATGAACGCCTGCGTGGCCTTCTTGTCCAGTTTGATGCACTGCCCGCCGTACAGGCTGGGAAAGGTCTTCGTGCTGGCGGTCAGCCTGGGCGGCCGGGCGTTCGCGTGGCGGCGCTTGCCATCGAGCCAGTCGCTGTGGCGGGTCATAAACGATCGCACCTGACCCACCGCGTCCATGATGGCCACCCGGCGGAGATAGCTCGGGAACTTGTAGTAGCAGTTCTGGAAATACCGGTACCGCACATCAGGGCGCTTCGCGGTGGGGTGGATCAACCCCTCCATGGCCGACACCACGGCATTTCCCTCCAGCGGGCCGATGGCCGGCCAGTGGGTGAACGCCACGGTCATCAGATCGCGCACCAGCCGACGGTACAGCCGCAGCGTCTCGGTCAACGCCTCGCGTTGCGCCGGGCTGTCGGCATGAATGCGGAGTCGGTCGGAGCGGATGATGGTGCCCATGGAAAACACTGTATATTTAACCACCCACCAGGGCAAGCCGCCTTGACCCGCGAATCATTCAAAGAATGGATTCGGGGAATGCGGCGGCGTTTTGTTCAAAACCTTCGGTGTAGGTCAGCACCTTCTCCGAAAATACAACCATGTCATCGAGATAGAAACGCCATTCGCGTTGCTATGGATCAGACATTGACCCGTTCCTTCTCGATATACGGGCGTAGTTCAGGGCGGAGGGCTTTGTCGGTTACCAAGTCGACTGAACAGCCGAGAAGGTCTTCCAGATAGAACTGCACGCCGAAATACCGCGTTGACGTAGCAGGGCCGTCGAATGCCACCAGTATGTCGACGTCGCTGTCGGCGGTGGCGGCGTTACGGGCAGTTGAGCCGAACAGAGCCAGCCGCGTGACGCCATAGCGCGCCTGGAGTTCAGGCTTGCTTTCGGTTAGCAATTGAAGGACGCGTTGCCTGTTCATTGATCCGCCTGGCGCGATATTCCGAGTTTAATGGAAATGCCATACATCGCCAATGTAGCACGTCTGCCGCGGCGGAAACGTGGTGATGCCTGACCGAGCCGGCAAGCACATCAGCGTAACAATCTCCGATCGGGGCCTGGCCTGAACGGGGCAGGCCCAGGGCCAGTGGGGCGTGGTGGACCCTCAGGTCCACCAAAAGAACCTCCTGAAGAGAGACGTTTAGCGCTATACTCGGATAGCGACGTCACTCGAGGTTTCCATGCTTGCGTTACGTCTACCCGCTGAGATCGAAGAACGTCTGGACGCCTTGGCGAAGGCCATGGGGCGCAGCAAGAGTTATTACGCGCGTGAGGCGATTCTCCTGCACCTTGAGGATCTTGAAGACATCTACCTGGCCGAGCAGCGCCTGATTGACCACCGCGAAGGACGCGGCGAGACGGTATCCATGGAAGAGATGAGGCAGCGCGTTGGGTTGGAGGATTGAGTTCGACAGACGTGTCGAGAAGGATTTGCATGCTCTGGACATGACTGCCGCGGCCGGAGTGCTGACCTACCTTCCCCCGACCCTGGATGACCCGCTTGTTTTGGTCGCGACTTGCGTCGCTTCTAAGGTGTGACGGCTCCTTTGCAGGAGCGGCTTCAGCCGCGATCGGTTCCGTCGAGCAGGTACTCTTCGGGTGTGAATGCGGGCACTGGCGAGCCGGAGAATTCCCGGACGTTTCGTGTGACGATCACTTCGCATCCCGCCGCCTCCGCAGCGGCAGCGACAACGGCGTCCTCGAAGTCTCCCCATGCAAACGACTGCGCCCGAATCAGTTCCGTGCGACCCACTGGCGCGACGTCGAAACGCGTGAGTATCCAGTCGATGACCTTGGTTGCGGTTTCCTGATTCTGATACCGCTGCACGAGGAAGTGGATCGTGGTGATCGCGTGGGCGGGAAGAGCCGCCAGGACGTGCTTGCGGACGACTCGGTCAATCACGGCAGCCGAGGCCCGGTAATGAGGTTCGCGTTGCTGGATGACATCCAGAACCACGTTGGTATCGATCAGTATCATCGATGTTTGCGGGCCAGGTGGTCGCGATGCGCTGCCTCGGCGTCCACCTCGGCGGGGACCAGGCCGGTGATGAACTCCAGCTCCGGTGAGGGTGCGGTTTCTTCCAGCGCCCGCATGCGGCGTAGATAACGATCAATGACCTCGGTGACCGTCAGCCCATGGGCTTTGGCATACGCTTTGGCGAATTCGACGTCCCGCCGCGGCAAGCGAACGGTCAACTTGGTGGTCTCGGTGTTCATGGCAGCCCTCGCTTATACGGCTAGTTGGGTGGAAGTGTACGGCATTGGCGATCTTTGATCGACCACCACACTGGGCTGAAGCGTGAGCGCACGGTAAGTGTCCTCTCGGGGGACGCGCTCCGCGAGGCAGGCTTAGAAGCCAGGATTCACCCACGTGGCTGCCTGGCTGTGAATCGGCACCAGCGCGTAAGTGTCGTCCAGGTGGAGCGTGGCTTTCGCGTCGAGGGATCAAGCGGCAGGAGAGGGCTCAGACTCCGCGTACGCTATCGATTGCCGCGATCAGGCGATAGCCAGGGCTGCATCCACGCGCAGGCGCTGAGTAGCCCCTGCCATGGGGTTCTGGGATCGGTGACGCGCAGATGGAGCGCGACGTCGTTTCTCGTCTCCGGGGTCCTGGACCAATGCCCGATGGCATGCGGGCTTGCACTGGCCGCCCTCTCGAACTCCTTCACCCGCTTGTCTGCTCTGGCAGGGCTCCAGTGGCGGGGAATGCGCACCTCGACATGAACGTGAGTGACGGGAACCTGGAACAGCGCCATGACTCGCAGCACCTGCTTGAGCGTGCGCTGATGATGGATGACCGCATGGCGGTCATTGGCCGATGCGACAAGCGCGTCAACGGCCGGGGGCGTGTAGGCGCCGAGGGCTTGCGGCGCGGCCCACTCGACGAGGTCCTGTCGCCAGGGGTGTTGGGCGATCTCCGATGGATGCCAGGGGGTGTCGCAGATCCGGGCGGCCGCCTTGTACGTCTCGAAAACCGTGTCCCGGAAGGCGGTGTTATCGGAGGAGCATGCGTCGTTTGACGCACGGTTGGCGGAGAGCTCCGCCTGGGCATCCCACAGGTAGGTGATGAACGGGTCAGTGCCGCTCATGGCGTCCGCGGTGGGCTGACGGCTTCGGCCTTTTCTCTTCGGGGCTGATGGTTTGCTCTGGCGGGAGAGGTAATACTCCAACAGTGCCGTACCCTGGATCGTGACACCGGTGTTCACCGCGCCATCAATGGGCAGTCCCTGGACCGTGCGTTGGCCACTGGCTGGGTCGGCGTGGTCGCAGGCGGCCGCGATCTGTCCAATGCGCGTATACGCCCAGGTGTTGCCGCCGAGCCATGGCAGGAGCTGTGCTTTCGCGACGCTGAATCGCGTACGCATTCCTTCGAGCCAGGCGAGGGATTCCGGGACATGGATGTAGTGTGTGCAGGTGACCTCAAAGCTGCCGTGCCCCATGCGCTGAGCGAGCCGGACAAGGAGACTGCTTTTGAGCTCGATCGCGGGAATCGGTTTGATCTCGGGCCAGTTCGCGTGGATGGCCTCAGCGGTGTACAGCGGATCCAGAAAATACCGCGCGCGCACGGGCTTCGGCACACACCCTGCCTGAATCAATAGCTGCCACAGACCCAGGTGCGCGGCCGAGTGGCGTAGCGAGCGGAGACTGAGGTCGGGATGGCCGGTCACCGCGCGCAGGCCCCGGATGACCTGCAGGGCGCTTTTGTCGGCCTCGCGCTTGTCGAAGACGCACGCGGCCGGGTCGCCGCCGGTGACAGCGCGGGCGTGCGCCGCGCGATGCTGCAGGCACTCGAAGGTGGTTGTGCTTTGTTGTCGGAGGAGGCCAAGCGGCAGGGTGCGAGCGGCGTGGTCGCTTTTGAGGGTGCGCCCCGGGAAGCGCTTCAAGCGGATGGCCGCGTCGCCGCCGCAGGTGATGAGCTCGCCGGCGCGCAGATCCAGTGCCTCGTCCCGGCGCATGCCAAGAAGAAAGTAGCAGTCGAGCAGCGCACGTGCCACGCCATTGGGGTCGACCGGTAGCAGCCAGGCGTGCAGGGCGCGCCAGTGCGCGGTGTTGATGACCCCGGTGCGAACACCCCGCTCGCTTGCCTCATGGCTGAAAAGCCGGGGGTCGACGACCAGCAAATCGGTGCGGGCGAGCCAGGCGATCCAGCGCACGAGCGTATTTCGGTCCCCCGGGTTGGCTGCATCCAGTGTGCGCTGCAAGCGCTCGTGGACCGTGTCAAACGCCAGGTCTCGCAGGTCCTCGAGGCCGAACTCGGCTCGCAACGGCCGGGCCAGGGAGACGGCGTAGCGCCGAAGCGAGCTGGCCGCGTAGGGTTTTCGCGCGTTTTGGCCCTGGCGGAAGAGGGTGAGCAAATACGCGGCGACCAGCAGATCCGAGCCGGTCAGTGGTCGGTGGTCCAGGGCATCAACGAGCTCATCGTGGGCGCGTTGGCGTTTGTTGGGTGCCAGCTTCTTGCCGGTCTCCGCCTCGAACGTGGCGAAGGCGTTGACCAACCAGTCGATGGTGCCCCGGCTCGCGCGCAGGTCGGGTTCACTACGGTGATCCGGATTCACGCTTGGCTGCCCGGCCGGGAGGAGCGTGTCGTCATCCGCGATCGCGTCCTTTGGCGCGGCGCCGTGCCAGTAGAGGTCATGGTCCGCCTTGCTCATCGGCCGCATGCGGCCGTGATCGCGCCAGTGGGCAATGACCAGGTCGTTGTGGCCGCCGCGTGCAAGGTCGCGCCACAGGCGCAGGATGGAGATCTCGGGGCGCTGGCTGATGGCCATCCACTTGAGGGCCTGCTTCAGCCAGCTTTTCGCCGTGCCCTTGGGGCGCTCCAGGGGACGGATGCGTTCTGCGCCCACCATGGCGCTCAGGGCCGGCAACGCAACCCGACCCGCGCCTGTGTTCTCAAGCGTGACCAAAACCCCGTCGCGGTTGATGACCCAGGCATCGCGGGGTGAGGCGACCAGCGTATACAGTAAGGCGGAGTTACAAACGCCGAGCTCGATGGCCAGTAACCAGCCCCAGTAGCCGGCAACGATGCGCCCGTCACTGACATCCCGCACGGCGGCGAGATGCTGGAGCACGCGCGCCTCGATGGCGCTCACCAGGCTGACGGTCTCCGCTTCCACGGTGATCGCGGCGCGATGGCTTGGCAGCACGGCTTCGTTTGGCCGCGGCAGTTGTGGCCAGGCGTGGTAGGCGCGCAGATAGCTCTCGGCCAGATCGAGGAGCTCGCCGGCGCGGTTGACCGCCCAGGCGCGCTCGGGTTGCACAGGGCCATAGCGAGCCGCGCAGAGCTCTGGGCGGGCGAGGGCCAGCTTCTCCAGTCGCCCGATGAGAGCCTCCTTGATGCGCGTCCAGACGTCCGCGTCCGGCCCGGGAGGCGTGCCTGTACGCAGGCACGCGCCACGCTCATTCGACTGAATCTCTTGGATGAACGCATCAACCAACGCGGGGTCAGGGGTCGTGGTTGCGAGTCGGCGCGCCATGTCGGGTAGCAAGCGCGCCCAGTCAAGTTTTGGGTTCTCGGTCATTGTGATCACCTCAGGAACGCAGCGAGTGGTCGATCCGCGCCGACGTCGGCCAGCAGTCGGCCCGCATGGTGCTCTATGACGGCGGCGATTTGGCGCATCGATAAAAGGCTCGCCCCGCCCACGGGGGCCTGGCCCTCCCGCCAGTGTCCGAGCCAATGGCGTGCGGCGACCTCTGGGACTGCATGGTTGGCTGCCCAGGTTGCCGTGTAATGGCGAAGCGCATTGGCTGGCCACTGCACCTCGAGGCTCGCCAGTGCCGTGTCGAGCCACGAGGGCGAGACAGGCGTCCACGCACCGGCATCGATGGTCCAAAACCGCCCGTCGCTGTCGGTGCCCGGCGGGGCAAGACCCAGCTCGAGCGCCCGCTCGGTGAGCAGCGCCCGGAGGGCCCGCCGCGAGTCGCGCACGCTCGGCGGCAGGCCTGTGATGCGCGCCTCGAGTTGACCGTGGGCGGCCTTGTCGGCCACCAGGGCGAGCGCGTCGTGGTCGGAGCTGGCCTGGTCCGTGGGGCCGGGCGAGCGCACGCCGCGCGCGGCGCACGTAAGCCCAACCTGGATCCAGACATAGAGCGTGGCATCCGCGACCAGTCGCTCGCGGGATGCGGTGTACCTGCCCTCCGCCGTGCGGGTGTGGACCGCGTTCGCCTCCTCGTGGATGCACTGCTGCAGCGTGGTGACCACGCCCCGGAGTTCCTCGCGCGAGGGGCCACGTCCGGAGCCGATGGGCACGGCTACGCGCCTGGGCTGCAATGGCAGTGCGGGTTCACACCAGTGCATCTCCGCGGCGAATTCACCCCAGGTGGACTGGTACGCCGCGCTCAGAGACGCCGAGTCCATGCGCACGTAATGGCTCATGCTGGCGTCGTGCGGCCGCGCGAAGACGGCGTCCAGGACCGCGGTGTGATACACACGCCGCCGCGCTGCGAATTGATACAGCGCCGTACCGAGGGAGCGCACGATGGACCGATCGAGTGTGGTGCCGTCGACGAGCTCGATGGGCTCGGTGAGTTGCTCGGTGACCGCCTTTAGATCGACATCCTTGTCAAGACGCCGCCCGCCGACGCTGGCGGCGGTGAGTGCGTCGATGACCAGCCTCGCCGGTTGCCCGCTCAGTTGCAGGGTCCAGTGCGTGGGGTTGTGCGCATCCGCGGCCGACGCGCGTTGGCCAGGGGGCGGGTAGGCACGCCCGATGTAGACATCGCCCCGCGTGCGGCAGTATGCAATCTCGTCGGGACCCGGGCCGTGGTGCGCCAGATCATCATCGGGGCTTAACGTGTGGACGACGACGGAAAACGGCGAGGATTTCCCGGGCGTCTCTCGCGGCGCGGTCCAGGGCACGCCCAAGGCGAGGCCGAGGTAGTACACCACGGCCATGGCGTTGCTGTGCTCGATCCGGGCCCGTAAAAGCCCCAGTGCCCCGCGTGTCATGGCGGGTGTCAGCCCGGCGCCGGTGAGTCCCAGGTTCTGGCGGGCCAGCCCGGCCCTCAAGCCCTTGACCGCGCGGCGCCGGCGCGCCGGTGTCGGGCTCGGGCGGTGGAGTTCTTCGGCCCCGCGCACCAGTGTGGGGGCGTTACCGGCGTCGGGATCATCGTCACCGAGGGGTGTCGTTGCGACGACAGCGCTCGATCCGCTCCGTGCGACCGTTCGCTGCCACTCACGCCCGAGCTCGCGGTACTGCGCCGGGCCGCGCGGTCCGCCATGGCCGCGACGGCCGTAGCGGGGCGCGTTTTGAAGCACGTGGGCGAGTTGGGAGAGGTGTTTAGAGAGTTGAACACTAACCAGGCCCTGCTCGGCTATCCGCTGCAATTCCGCGCCGGCTTGCTCCGCCGGTAATGCGGCGGCGTTTTTCAACTGCTTTTGGATCGCGGGCGAGCACACGTGCCTCGCGGCGCCGGCGTAGCGCCACTCTTTGACCTCGTGGTACGGCTCTGGGCCAGCGACGTACCGGCGGACACGGCTTCGCCACCACAGGTGGGCGAGGACGAGCAGCAATGGATCCCACTGGTGTTGAGCAAGGACCTGACTCAGTACCGCGCCGTAGCACGGGTGCTCGGTGAGAACCCCGTGCGGCTCACACCGGTACAGGCCGGCGCCCGGTGTGGCGTTCGGTGGCGGGTTGAATGCCGCGGCGAGCCCGCGTCGCAGACGCGCGACGAGGCGATCGACGTGTTCGCGATCGAGCTGGGCCGGTGCGGTACGCTCGATCGCATCGACCCACTGGCGCAGCATCCATTGCATTGTCGGGTCACGGAGCCCACGGCCGTCCGGGGGGATCCACAGTTCCCAACAGGTCTCGTGCCACGCGGAGCTCTCGGACGAGCACGCCTGGCTCGCCAGCACGGCCCCGAGCGGCTGGTTCGTTCTGAGCGGAAGCAGGGGCTGGCTCATGAGGACTCGTCGCTCTTGTCGCGGCGCTTGACCGATGAGCGCGCCAGACTGCCGCTACTAAGCCCCCAGCCGCGCTCCAGGTCCATCACCCGCAGGCCGTGTTTGTCCGCGCAGTCGGTGAGTTCATGGTGCGGACTCCGCGGCGAGCCGGCGAGGCTAACCACGCGGCGGCGCCGGCTCTCCTCGACCGCCTGCCGTTTCGTGAGCGGCCATACCAGGCAAGGAGCCAAAAGCGGGCTGTTGTCGCGCATGCCAGCGGTGCGCAGATGCGTGAGGTATTCCCACTGATGGGGATCGATGACGTAGGGCGTGCCGAGCACGTCCTCGGGGACACCCTCGCGGTGTTTCCGGCCGCTGAGGATGATCTCCACGGCCGGCGGCCTGAGCTGCCAGTCGGGCTCGAGATAGCCACGGAACAGGGGGCATGCGTACGCTGGATCGGGATCGATGCATCGCAACGCCTCCAGCGCGATCATGTAGGGTCCGTTTGGTTTCATCACATTGTCCTCTTGTCCCAGGCACCAGGCGGTGATCTGGCCGGTGCGTTCCGCTCTCGCCGCTCGCGTGGCCTCCATGGCGACTCACGTTACCCGGCGCTCAAAAAGAGGGAATGCCGCCGGTAGCCCGCGATACGCTTTTTTTTTCGCCGCGAATAGATTTTTGGGATCACAGATTCGAAATCTGCAACACGACCGCCTTGAAATGCCGTCGTTTTGCAAATTTCAATTTTTCGGAGGGGTGTCGGGGCGATTTCCGGGTCGCGAGGCACGTTGGGCTGGGGATTTCGGTGCAGTCAGGTCGGTGGGGACACCTTGACCAGCCTTGCATGCGCATCACGAAGGCCATCCATTGGCAAGTCGGTCGTCGTCATCCCCTGAAAGCCGTGCTCATAGTCATGCGTGATATCCCGGCATTCACCCGAAAGAAGCCTGTGCGGCGGGCGGCCGTGGCTGATCAGATACACGATCAGCGCAGTCCTGAGATCGGGCGTAATCCCCTCGGCATTGAGCAGTTCATGCACATCGAAGAGGTCGCGTGGATGTTGCCGGTCGAGCGCGGCGATACATTTGCCGGCGTAGAGGTCGGGGAATGACAGCATGGGCATTTCCGCGAAGCCGTATTCCTCCTCGGCCCGCTCACAGATGCGGGGGTTTTCGGGGTCAAATACGACCCCGTGCAGGACCGGGGTGACCTCAATCTTGATCTGCACACCATCCAGGGTGCGCACGACCAGCCTCGTGATCTCGGTTTGGGAGCCCGGTACCGATTCCTGCACGCGAAGCCGAGGATCGCTTGCCCGAATACGCTCGCCGATCCGGCGAAGCGCGGCGTCGATCCCCGCCAGCGACTGCGCCCGGTCGGCAAGCGGCAGGTAGGTTGGATCGATGTCGACAGACAGACGCGGCAGGTTGCGATAGAAGAGATTGATGGCCGTCCCCGCCCTTGAGCGCAAAGCACTCTTCCTGCGCGCCCAGGGGCGACGTCCTGACAAGAAGCTGCTGGAGCGGGTCGTGCGGGGTGTCTACCGCCGCTCCCTGCCGGAAGGCGTACAGGCGAAAAACAATGTCTCATGGGACAGCGCGCTGCTGTCCCTGCAATGGATCATGGAGTACGAGGTGCACCTGGGCGGCGTGAGCGCGCTCGACTTGGCTATTACCTGCATCCCGGCGGGACGCCGCGTGTCCATTTTTATGGCGATGTGTCGTAACCGGTCATTCTGGGGCGTCGTTGACAGGATTCAGGGGATGTCCCGGAGCAGTTTGATGACCCCGGCGGGGACTTTCCATTGGCGGTGATCCTCGGCGTGGACCACCACCGTCTTGCGGTTGATCTTGACTACCTGGCCGAACACCTCGCCCTCGCGGCTGTTGAACGACACCGCCTGACCCAGGCGCAGGTGCTTGAGGACATCGAGATCCTGGCGTGCCCGCAGTTCATCGATGCGGTGGCAGATGAGGTCGTTGAGCTCCAGGAGTTCATCGAGGGTGAGGTCGTCAATGCGCATTCAACAGTCTCTCGCTGGCAGTGCATGGAGTCGGGAGGGCGTGGTGTCTAGCGCTCGATATCCGAGCGCAGCGGCGCATCATTGAACAGTGCCTTCCAGCGCCGCGGCGTGAGCTCTTCCACCCGGGCGGCCGGGTGCATCCCGACGCGCTGGAGCACGTCTACCAGGTAGGTGGTCGGATCGACGCCCTGCAGCCGGCAGGTCACCAGCAGCGTCTGGATGGTGGCCACGTGGGCGGCACCGACCTCGCTCCAGCAGAACAACCAGTTGCGCCGGCCCATGGGGATGGCGCGCAGCCCCCGCTCCAGGTGGTTGGTGTCGATGGGGACATCCGGGTGCTCCAGGAAGACCGCCAGGGCCGGTTGGCGCTCGCGCACATACCCCAGCGCCTTGAGTAGCGGGTGGCGCGGCTCGAGATCCATGCGCTGGAGCTGTGCATCACACCACTCCCAGAAGGCGCGCACCAGCGGAGCGCACTGCTCCCGCCGTGCGTGGCGTTTGTCCGCGCCGTGGAGTCCACGCTCACGGATCGATTGCTCCTGGGCATAGAGTTGGCCGATCTGCGCCAGGGCCTCCCGGGCGGCAGGGTCGGTCTCCAGGGCCCGCTCGAACTGGCGGCGCATGTGCGACCAGCATTGGGCGTGGGTGATCTGCGGCTGGCCGGCGGCATATTTCTCGTAGGCCGCGTAGCCGTCGGTGAGCAGCACCCCGTGGAAGCGGTCCGCCAGGGTGCGTTCGATATGGGCGCCGGCACGGCTGGGGCTGAAGGTAAAGCAGATCTCATCGCTGTCACCGTACAGCGGCCAGAAGTAGGCCTGGTGCATCTTGCCCGGGCCCTTGCGCCCGGCCTTGATCGGCGTCTCGTCCATGGCCAGCACCCCGCCGCTGAGCACGTGCGTAAGCTGTGCCCGCGCAATCGGCTCAAGCAGCGCGGCGGTGCGTGCCACGACCGCTGTCAGAGAGCTGCGTGCCACCTGGATGCCGGCCTGACTCAGGCGCTGAGACTGCCGGTACAGCGGCAGGTGGTAGCAGAACTTGTCGACCAGCACGCCGGCGGCGAAGCTGACGTCAAAGACACTGCCCTCGAAGACGTTGCGCGGCGCCGGGACACTCGTGAGCGCGCCGCTGCTGCGGTCCTTGAGCACCGGGTGGCGGTACTCGAGGACCTCGTAGCCCGCCCGGCGCTGCGCGAGGCGGAACGTCGTGCGCGTGGCCACGACCTCATCGGTGGCACAGCCTGCGGGCGGGGGAACCTCGATGACTCGCCGCGGGACGCTGTCGTCGAAGCGCAGCCCCGTGTCGTTGGCGGCGTCGTCGCGGTTCTTGCCCTTGCTGCGGGTATAGCTGATCCGCTCACGCTCGCCCTGCTCGGGCACGGGCGTCGCCGTGGCCTCGAACAGGTTCACTTGGACGGCTGGATCGAGGATGTGGTGGCGCTCAGACTTCTCGCCGAAGAGCTGGCGTTTGAACCAGGCAAGCTGGCGGCGCAGCTCCTGAGCTCGCCATGCAAGGCCTGATTCTCGGCAACGACCTGGGCGTGCTTAGTGGCGGGGATAACGTTCGACAAGGGGCTGATTCCCTTCGCAAATCACCCGTGCATTTTACCCGATTCCGTGCCCGGGTGGGGGGATTGTCGCCACCTTTTCTGCCGTTTGCGAATGACCAGATCCAGCCCTTCGAGCAGCGCGGTGAACTGCGTGCGGCTCAGCGCCTCCACGGCGTCCCCCGCCGTCAGGGCACCGCCGAACTGCCCCCGCTCCAGGCGCTTGCTCCACACGCAGTAACCGTCGCCGTCGAAGTACAACAACTTCAGCAGCGTGCGCCGGCGGTTGATAAACACAAACCCCTGGCCCGACAGCGGATCCTGGCCCAGATGCCGCCGGACCAGCGCCGCCAGTCCGTCAAACGAGCAGCGCATGTCCGTTGGCCGTGTGCACAGCCACAGCCGCGATGGCTGACTCAGCACGGCCGCCGCCGCACCCGCAGACAAATGCCATCCCCCAGGTCCAGCTCCACATCCCAGCACGGTGCCGGCGGCGCCGTCGGCGCGTCCTCGTCACGCGATGCCTGCAAAGCGACCTCAGCGAAAAGCGCCCGCTCCTGCGTCGTCTCCGGCGTGGGGGACGAGGTGTTACGCAGGCGGCGTTGCCACGCGCCCAGAGTGCTCTCACCAATGCCCTCCTGCGCGCAGAACGCCCGGCGTGTGAGGCCACTGCGGGTATAGCGTTCAATGAGTTCACGCCACTGCGCGGCGGTACGCCCCGGGGACTTGGCCATGATCACGTTCCAGTCTGCTGCAAATGTGCCTGCGCAGACTACGGCGCCAGTCAATGGCCGAAAACAACGCCCCAGAATGACCGGTTACGATGTGTCTACATGGCTGAAGCGGCTGCCGAGCGATGCGCATTTGGTCGTGCACAGGCGCACCCTGTTCGGGGATGACCAAACGGGGATTATCGACGCCGGCCGCGATACCCGCGAAATCGGTCCGCCGATGAACGTCTGGGGTTGGCCACTGAAGGTATCCTCTTCGGAGCGGGCCATCCTCGAAGCCCTCGACGAGCTAAGCAGCGAGGCCAGCTTCGAGAACCTGGACAAGATCTTCGAAAGTCTGACGACGCTTCGGCCCAAGCTGCTCATGAGGCTGTTGACGGTCTGCCGGAGCGTGAGGGTGCGGCGCTTGTTCTTTGTCTTCGCTGATCGCCACCAGCATGCGTGGCGCAAGTACCTGGACGTCAACAAGATCGACTTCGGCTCCGGGCCGCGGGCACTTGTCGAGAGCGGTAAGCTCCACCCGACATATCGCATCTACGTTCCGAAGCGCTTCATGCCTGCGAAAGACACGGAGGCTGACGCGGATGCGTGACCGCTATGTGGATCAGGTTCGGCTCCTGCTGGGCGTCTTGCCGGATATCGCGGCGGAGGAGGTCTTCGCCCTCAAGGGCGGCACAGCCATCAACCTGTTCTATCGGGACATGCCCCGCCTGTCGGTCGACATCGACCTTACCTACCTGCCGATTGGTGAGCGCGAGGCCTCTCTGAAGGACATTGACAGGTATCGCCGCGGGGATGCTTCGTGATGCTGCGCTGCGGGTGGTTGCTGCTTCCGAACACGTTGGTATTAAGGCCCTTCTCATGCACGCGCTCTCCGAGGAAGCGAAGAGCTTCTACCAGCGGCATGGCTTCCAAGTATCCCCGGTCGATGAGATGACGCTCATGGTGACCATTCGGGATACCTGCGCCCAACTGAGCGTGGGGCGTCGTTGAGTACCGAACAAACCCACCCAGCCGGCGCTCGTACCTCGCGCGCCTGATGGTCAGCGTTGGGCAAGGGATGCCTGGCACATGGAGGGGCGGGTTGACTAGGTCTGCGACGAGTCAATACATTGTATGTATGATCGAGTTTGATTGGAATCCGCAGAAGGCGCGCGCAAATCTTGAGAAGCACGGGATTTCGTTCGAAGAAGCGAAATCCGTTTTCTTTGACGAGTACGCGCGGCAGTTCTTCGACGAGGAGCATTCATCCGGCGAAGAGCGGTTCATTATGCTTGGTTTGAGCAATGTGCTGCGGTTTCTGGTCGTGTGCCACTGCGAGCGTTCCGGCGGAGATGTCATCAGAATCATTTCCGCGCGGAAGGCGACAGCGAATGAGTGTAAGCATTACGAAGGTCCACCGCTATGAGAAAAGAGTACGATTTTTCGAAGATGAAGTCGCGCCGTAACCCGTACGCTTCAAAGTTAAAGCGACAGGTGACGATTCGCATGGGTGACGACGTCGTGGAGTATTTCAAACAGCTTTCGGAAGAAACGGGTATTCCGTATCAGAGTTTGATCAATCTCTATTTGCGCGATTGCATGGCCCACGGAAGGAAACCGGATTTGTCGTGGCACTAATTGCCCAATAAGGCCATCAGCCGACTGGCGATGCCCCGCAGGTTCTCTGGAGTTAGTCAGGGAGGTCGGCTGTCATTGCGTTCCATGGCCCGGAGTTTGCCGAAGACCTGAGCCATATCCTCGATGCGCTGGAGCCCGCGCCAGAGGCTCTTGGGACAGGGCTTGCGTTTTCGATCCTGATAGCCGCCGAGCCCGGCGATGTGGTGCATCGCCGGATGGAGTGTGGGCTCATCCTCGCGGCCTGGGTCCCAGGTGACATCGGTGCGCACGAGAAGCGCTTTCCACTCGTCGGGCTCGAGGAAGGCGCTGCCCGGGGGTGTCAGGGCGTTCGTGGCCCTACTTGGTCAGCCAGAAAGTGCGCCAGGCGATGACCATGTCGATGGCCAGTGCGGTCTCCATGCGCTCGGCGTCGCCGAGGTTGCGCTCCTGGATCCGCCAGTTGGCAGTGGGCACCGTGGTCAGCAGGGTCCAGTTCAGGCCCTTGACGCCGTCGGGTGGTCGATCTCCGTGGTCTGGACGGCGTCGAGCGCGACCGGGCCGAGGCGGCGTTTGCTCTGCGGCGGCTGGATCGTCACCCGGGCGAAGCGCACGGCCAGGCGCGCGATCCGCGCTCGCTAATTCTGGTGCTGGGGGATGTTGAGCTCGGGCTGTTGGGCGGCGACGAGCAGTTCATAGAGATCGCCCTCGCGGTCGGTCACACTGACCACCCGGGTCGCGGGCATCTGCGCCTGGAGCCGGCTCGCCTCGCGGTGATTGTCCAGCCATTTGCCGGACTCTTTATTGTCGAGGTCGCGCTGATCGTCGGCGAGCCGCCGCAGGCCGTGATCTGCGGGGTGGCGCGCCCAGGCCTGGAGATCGATCAGCCCGAGCGGTGTACCCTCGCTGCTAAACGCCATGATGTCGTGGACGGTGAGTCCCTGCGCCTTAGTGGCCCGGTTGCCGATGGGGCCAAGCCCCTTGGGGAGGCTCGGTGCCGCGTACTTGAGCGTATTGGTGTCCTGCACCGCCAGCACCACCTCGACACCGCAGCGCTGGAGCTTGCCACGCGGCGACGGGCCGCAGCCGGTACGCCGCCGGCGCCTGTGATGACCGTCGATGTCGATGGTCTGCCGCTTGCCGCCTACGGCGAGCAGCCGGGCAGTCACCACAACGGCCATGTCGGTGATCGGATCCACTATCCGCTCATCGCCTCCTGTGCCGAGACGGGCGACGTGCTCGCCGGGCTGCTGCGCCCCGGCAACGCCGCCCCTGGCGCGCAGGCCGCAGCGTGGATCCCGCAGCTTGTCGCCACCCTGCGCGAGCGCGGCCTGGCCCGGCAGGTGTGCTGCCGGCTCGATGCCGGGTTTGCCGACGGCGCCACACTTGAGGCGCTGGACCAGGCGGGGATCGGCTACCTCGGTCGGCTGCGCGATAACGCCGCGCTGGACCGCCACTTCGACCCGCACCGCCGGCGCGGCCCGGGGCGCCCGGCCGAGCGGTCCCGGGAGTGGACCGAGGAGACCGTCTACGGGGCCGAGAGCTGGCAGCGCAAGCGCCGGGTGGTCATGGTCATCCAGGAGCACCCGGCCGAACTCTTTCGGCGGTGCTTCTACATCGTCACCAACCTGCCCGCCCCGACCCACAGCGGCGAGCAGGTCCTGGCGCTGTACCGCCGCCGTGGCAAGGCCGAGGGGCACATGGGCGAGTTCAAGGACACCATCGGCACCTCGCTGCCGTGCACCTCGCGGGGACGGGCCAGTGAGGCCGAGGTCTTCGCCCGGGCGCAGGCGCTGCTGTCGCTGCGACTGCTCGGCTATGAGCTGCTGCACGTGCTGCGCGCCCAGATGGAGGCGGCCACGGGACAGGGCTGGAGTCTGCGGCGGCTGCGTGAGCCTGTGCTCAAGGCCGCAGCCCATGTGCAGCGCCATGCACGCCGGTTGCACGTCATCCTGGAGCGCCGCGCCGCCCGACTGTGGCGCCAGCTCCTGGGGCGGCGTCACCGATGGCGACTGGCCGCATGACCCGGCCCGGTTCACCGCGAAAAGCCATCCCCGACACGCTGGAACACTTCGGCGATGGTGGCGCTCGTCCAGAGCGTGGCCAAAGGGCTTCGAGAGCCCCTAGTGAAGCCGCTCATGCGTGTCTCGCACCCGGTTCGGAACCGTTGAACCCGC
This sequence comes from Aquisalimonas sp. 2447, assembly GCF_012044895.1. NCBI lineage: Bacteria > Pseudomonadati > Pseudomonadota > Gammaproteobacteria > Chromatiales > Ectothiorhodospiraceae > Aquisalimonas > Aquisalimonas sp. 2447. Next base: position 2,593,224 of record NZ_CP050695.1, on the reverse strand, counting down.
CACCGGCTTCATCAACGAAGGCGATCAGCACATGACCAGCCAGTCAGCCAGGCCAAATCAATGCCTGGTGCATTAGCCGGGGATATAGCAGAAGCGGTCCACGAGACAGCAAGGGCGAGCGTGCCGCGTGTAAGAGTGCCCTTCGTTGCGTTTCGACAGTATTGAGCAACCAGTGCCCCCGCAAGGGACTATCTGGGTTGCCTTCAACAGTAAGATTACGACACGCCGGCCCGGACTTCTGAGCGCAGAGCCGCTTGCTCAGTGGAGAGGGAGCCAAGGTTAGCCAACATCAGGGGCAGGGTGAACCCTGCGTGGTTATTACATTTGGAGCACGCTAACGCCGACGGAGTCAGCCGCTTTGGCCAGGCCTTTGTCGAGCGTCACCAGTCGAGCACCGTGGCCAGCAGCGGTAGCCAAGTGCAGCGCATCTCCAGCCCTCAGTCCCACCTGGTACTGGTCAGCGAAACGGGCCGCTGTGTGGAAATCACGTTGGGTAATGGTTAAACACACGAAGCTCTCCTCGGCCAGCGAGGTAAAAAGAGCCAGAGCATCGGCGCGTTGTTTGACCGTGAGTTGACCGGTTTTGAGCTTCACCGACAACGCCGAGGAAAACTCGGTGATGACCCAGTCACTAATAGCGAGTGATCCCGCAGCCTGTTCCGACAACCAATCCTGGACCGCCGCGGTCCGTGCCTCCCGGGCCATCGCCGCCACCAGCAGGCTGGTGTCCAGATACAGCATTAGTATCGGCTGTCGCCCCGCTGCCGGCGCATGAACTTCCCCGCACTCTCAGGTTGCTCTGGCATGCCATCGGTCAATTCACGCATCCGCGTCAGCGGCACCGGCTTGCGAGGCGCCCCCGGCTTCGTCACTTGGGCTACGGGTTTGCCGCGTTTTGTGATAACGACAGTTTCACCGCGAGCTGCCCGCTCGGTGAGTTCGCTCAGATGTGCCTTGGCATCAGCCAGGCTGACGATGTCTGTGCTCATTAGCCCACCAATATGACCATCTAATTGGTCATATTATGCACAAACCCTGCGATTGGCCAAGTGCTGTGATCGTACTGAATCGCGTTTACTGTTTCCCCGTAGATAGGATGTGTCCCGATCCGGGGTTGCGCATTCGACGACTTATGTTCCGCTGAAGATTCTGGCGATGCGATCACGGAGTCTTCAAATGGCGGATCTGACAATTTATGGCGACCTTGGAAACCCCTGGCCGGCACGGCTACTCGGCTGGCTCGTGCGCGGTGCGCTCCTGGAATCCGCGGGTGCGGGGTACTGCTCGCGTGAGTTGCGCATCGCAATGGGCCCGGATGGGCGCGAGGTGCGTGTCACTGTCGCCACCATTGGCGACAGTGGTGCATCCCGCGCATTAGCGGACAAGTTCGTGGATGCGAATGTGCTGGGCCAGGTGCTCACGATGCTGATCGGGCAGCTCGCAGATGGCCGCGCTTGCTTCCGGCACGAGGAGGTGGATGCGGCGGGGACATTGATTGCACGCGTCGAACTCTCTGCCACTGCGATGAATCCGATGACGCTCGCCGCCGAGCAGAGAAAGAGCGGTTGAACCTCGCCCCGCATCGCGTCTCGGATTTCAAGGCCAAAGTTGCCCTTGAGCGCCTTCAGGGCGACAAGCCGGGCCCTGAACTACGGGCGGTGCGCGATGAAGTGGAGCGATTTCAGGCAATCAAGGATCCAGGTTCAGGCTTTGCTTCAGTGGATCAGAGGACAGGTAAAATGCAAAGAACTCGGATTGCAGGGCACGAGTCCGGATACCTGAAGAAACTGCAGGGAAGGAGTACCGCGTAGTGCTACAGTCGGGACCACATCGTTCTCACGGAGGCGAAGAGATGAGCCCGGGCAGCGAGATTCACAAAATGGTCAATGTGCTCGGCCTCGAGGAGATTCCGGGCGGCTACACGGCGCTCAGGTTCAGCCAGAAGATCGCCAGCGGGCTCCCGCTTCGCTCGATTGAGCACGTCCACAGGATCGTTGCACCCCGCTCCAAGGAATTCTCCACGCTGGTTATCACCAAGCAGACCCTGGTTCGGCGTCGCAAGAAGCGCGAGCCGCTGAGCCGAACGGAGAGTGAGCGTCTGGCGCGGATCGCACGGGTGTGGTCCATGGCGAAGGACGTCTACAAAGACGAGGACCGGGCTCGAACCTTTCTGAGTCGGGCGCACCACAGTTGCTCGAAGGGCGTGTCCCGCTGGAGGTGGCGACCGAGACGGAATATGGCGCGGACGCCGTGGTGGAGATTCTGGGACGGCTGAAATACGGATCGGCTGCGTGACGGTGCAGCGTCCCGGCCGGATGCTGACGATTGACTGGATCGGGGACCGCGCGGCGGAGTCCCCGATTTTCAAAGCCGCCGGCTCCACCATCCGCCCCGGTCGCTGGAATGACGCGAACACTCCCGCGATCGACGCCGACGGCCTCCGGCCTGCTCTAGTGTCCGCCGATTCCGGTGCCAGAACCAGAGTCGGTCACGATGCACCAGTCACGAGCCGGAGGTTCGCGGTTTGCCGCCCGTTGGGCGACTGGCTTTATTCCAAGGTAAGCGGCGGCGATCCCCTGAGTACGGCCACCGATGCGTATACATCTCGTCAGAAATTCCAGCGTGCCTTTGCCCTGGAGCTTCCCTGGGCCGCCATGCGACTGTAGACACAGGTTCCAATCAACTTACCCAGTTGATCACGCGTATCCCCGGGACGTTCTCAAACTGTTTTGTATTGTTGCTTACCACGACCAATCCTTGCGATCGCGCGTGGCCAGAAATCATTTCATCATAGGCTCCGATTGGACGCCCGATCTTTTTCAGTTCTGCTCGTAGTTGCCCCGTGTGTGCCGCCGCGTCGTTATCGTACGGCAATACGTCGAGGCGAGCCGCAAAGCCCTCAACATCCTTCAGATTGCGATCTACCGCAGCCGAGGCCTCCGCTCCGTAAATCAGTTCCATTAAGGTTACTGCCGAGATGCACATTTGCCCGTCATGGGCCTTTAAAGCCTCTCGGACCTCGGGAGGCCGGTTTTTGATGGTGTATATGGCAATGTTTGTATCGAGCATGTACTTCAGCATCAAAGCGTCTCACGCTCTTGCGGGTCGGGTTGTTCACGGCTAGCCATAAAGTCTTCCGACACACCTTCGCCATCAAACCAGCAATCCCACGACTCGCCAGCGGGAACGATAATTCGAGTGCGCCCCTGCGCAATGATGTCGACCTGCTTGACTGCATCGGGGTAGGCGACTGGTTTCGGAAGCCTTAATGCCTGGCTCTTGTTGCTCCTAAAGAGCGTTGCTCTCTCCATATCGAATGCGCCTCGCTGGGGACATCTCCAAGATCGGATATTCGATGCTAGGAAGGCACGTGGGATATGTCAAGTGTATATCCCTTGTGCGGTGGTGCGTAGGCCCCTGTGCGGGAGGCAGCCAGCCTTGGCACTGGGTGGTCGTCAAGTGTTAGTTCGCTTTCGCTTAGCATGTGATGTTCGCATGTTGCATGTAACGGACTTCTTGGAGCCATCGCCATGCCTGCCTCCACCAACGAGCGTGTCAGGTAGCGCCGCGCCGCGGCGAGCCGGATGACGGCCCATTCAATTGTGTGGTTCCGGATAGCCGGCAACTTTTGGGGAATGCCGGGAAAGTATCGCCAGGAGTCGGCGCCGGTTTGCATCGAGAAGGGGTGTTTGCCGGTGCTGTCTCGGCAGGTAGAGCTTATGCGGCGGATCTGGGCCCAGTGGGATGCAGGGGACGGTGCTGAAGGACCGCTTGCGGGCGGAGGGCGGTTTCAAGCGGCGCTCGGGTGGTGAAGAGGGCGCGGCATGGGTGTCCGGCGATGGCTGAGGGCGTGTTGGTCTGCTTCGCACCGGTGTCCTGGGGTGGCGGCGCTGGCAAGATGGTCATGGACTGGTCTCGTGCGCTGGCTCGGCCGTGGGATCTCTTCTGGCGGTACTTTCCGCTGGCGATGACACTGGCGTACCTTGCGATGGGGCTGCGTGAACTCCCTGTCCTTTGGGTATACGACGACAATGACTCTTGGCCGGATCGATGGGGCTCGCCTGCATGCACGCCTTCTTCGCCTCCTTCGGGGTGGCCGTGTTGTGGCATCGCTTGTGCCGGGGATTCGGTCGGTGACGAGCCGCCGGTGCGGAGTAACACCTGCGGCTCCTCTTGCCGTGAGCGGCTGCGGGGTCTGAAGAAGTGGTAGTCTGGATGCCGCCCGCAGGGGCTGTGATACGTCCCTTGAGCGAGGAGGAGACGGATGACTGATGTCGCACACACCCGTGGTGCCTGGTTCGACGAACACGGCAATGTTGTCGCGGAGCGGCTTGCCCAAGCGTTGCAGATCACCGAGGCGGAACTCGCGGTCGCAACTGGCCTGCCCCGGGATGCTGTCACGAGCCCAGACGGCCTCCGCAGCCTTGCGGCTCAACAGAGGTTGCGCCAGGTGACGGACCTTCTTACGCGTATCGAGTCGTGGGCGGGAGCCCTGGGGGCCGCCTGGGCGTGGTACCGATCCTACCCGATTCCGCCGCTCGGTCATCTGACGGCAGAGGCGTTGGTTGCCGCCGGACGAGCGGATGAGGTCCGTGCGTACTTCACCCATATCTCCGAAGGAGGGTATGCGTGACGGTCCGATGGATGCCTGGCTTGGCCGCACCGCCGTCAGGTGATTTGCCAACGGATGTCCTGCCGTGCCCTCCAGACACTGGGAGCGTTTGCGTCTCGCCGTGGACCGCTATACTGTATAAAAAAACAGTATTAGAGGTTGCGTATGGCCAGTTTCTGCGTTCGCCCCAACGGGATGCTCCAGTATGATCTGTGTCTGCACGGCCGCCGGTTCCGCGAGACGTCCGGGCTTCGCGATACGCCGGAGAACCGGCGTCGGATCAAGCGGGATCTGCGTCGTATCAATGCCGAGCTCGAGACCGGCATGTTTGACTACGGCGCCTGGTTTAGCAGCAGTCGCAAGCGCGATGAAGCCCGTCGCTGGCTTCTCGATCAAAGCGCGATCGATCCCGATTGCCGGTTTGGCGAGTACGCCACCGAGTGGCTCGCGCTCCACGAAGGGGACTGGAAGACAAGCTATGCCAGGCGGATTCGCGGCGTGCTGCATCAGTATCTCATCCCGCAGTTCGGCGACTGGCCCCTCGATCAGATCGATGAGCGCGCCGTGCGCGCGTACCGCCAGGAACTCATCGATCGGTGTAACGGTGATAGGGCACGGGTGCTCAGTAACGCGCGGATCAACTTCATTTTGACGCCACTCTCGGGCGTTTTGCGCTTCGCCGAGCGCGAGCGTGGTTTCCCCAACCCGATGCGCAACCTGCGGCCACTGCGTGACGATCGCAACGACCCGATGCCGTTGACGGCGGAGGAGGTCGCTGCGTTTCTCGATGCGGTGGACGCCGCCTACCGGTTTTACTTCGAGATGCGTTTCTACACCGGGCTTCGCACTTGCGAGATCAACGGTCTCAAAGCCGGCTACGTAGACCTGGAGCGGCGGCAGATTCGGGTGCGTGAGGCGATCGTCGACGGCCGCCAGACGACGCTCAAGCACCCGCGGGCGCGGCGTGATATCCCGCTATCCGCGCGCATGACCGCGCAGCTCCAGGCACTGGTGGAGGACAAAGACGCTGACGACTACCTCTTCCTGCGCCCGGACGGGCGAGCGTTGACGCCGTCGTGGGTGGCCGAGCATCTTTGGAAGCCGGCGCTTGCCGCAATCGGATTGGCGCCGAGGCGGGTCTACCAGACACGGCATACGGCGGCCGTTCTGCACCTCGCGGCAGGCGAGAATCCGCTGTTTGTCTCCCGCTTGCTGGGCCACTCGTCAACGAAAATGCTCTTCGAGCGCTATGCGCCTTTCGTTGCCAATGTTCTGGCTGGTGACGGCACCGCGTTCGAGGCGATGATGGACACTGCCCGGGCACGTCTTGACTCTCGCGGTAGCGGCACGCATCACATGGCGCCTGCGGTTGGCGAGGGCAAGCGCCAGGTCGTGCTGCGTTCGGCATACTGACCATCATTGTGCGTATTCCAGTCAAGGGGAACAGGGTTCCACGCGATGGGCAAGCGTGTCGTGATTATGGGGTGCTGTGGTTGGCACTTGCCGGTTAGGTTGACGCGACGGGTACGTTGACAGAGAGGGTGCTTGGATTGGCCTGTTCGGTTAATACGCTTAGACTGAATTTGAGGAGCGGTTAAAGCATGTTTGGGCACGAGCAACGGGAGGCCGCCATGGCACACGCAATGGAGATGCCCACAGTGAGCGATCTACAGCAGGCCGTCAGGCAGATTGAGAAGCCGGGCTGGGTGCATGACATCGAGGTGGTTGAAGACTTGGACGCCGATGGCGAGCTGGCGGTTTGGGTCTGGATTGTGGTGGGCAGTGAGATGCCAGGGCAGCAGGATGCGCAGCCCGTTCTTGCGGGGCTGCGGCAGCGGATTCGTGGCCTCCTCTCGGAGGAAGCTCCGGGGCTGTGGGCGTATATAAGGATCCGCGAGCAGAGTTGAGAGGATAGGATCAGGTGTCATTACAAAGGGATTTGCTTGACCAAGCGCACCAACTCGCGCGCCACGAACCCAAACGTCCACGCCAAGCCAGTCTCCGCCGCGCAGTTTCCACCGGATACTACGCCGTTTTTCATCTTCTGGTGGACGCCGCCAGTCGCGAAATCGTATCAGGGCAAGGGCAGGACATGTTGCGCCAGAGTGTCGGTCGAGCCCTGAATCATTCTGATATGAAAAACGCCTGTCAGGCCCTGGCAAACTGGAACCGCAGAAACCCTCCGAGGCCTGTGGGGGCCATGATGCCGGGCGGGCCTAATCCGGATGTGCAAACGGTCGCTTCGGCATTCGTGGAGCTGCAGCAGGCGCGCCATGAGGCGGACTATGATCTCTCGTGCCGGTTCTCCCGATCTGATGTTTTTGCGCTATTGAAACTCGCGGATGATGCGTTCGCAGCTATGGCCCGAATGAGGATGGCTGATCCCATGAAGCGCGTTTTCATGCTTAGCCTTGTGTTCCACGGGCGTTGGAAGCGATAGGTTGCGAGTCTGCCAGGCGATTGCGGCACAGCGGTTCCAACAGCTCGATGTTGAGCGGAGGTAACCGGTCATTCTGGGGCGTCGTTGACAGGATTCAGGGGATGTCCCGGAGCAGTTTGATGACCCCGGCGGGGACTTTCCATTGGCGGTGATCCTCGGCGTGGACCACCACCGTCTTGCGGTTGATCTTGACTACCTGGCCGAACACCTCGCCCTCGCGGCTGTTGAACGACACCGCCTGACCCAGGCGCAGGTGCTTGAGGACATCGAGATCCTGGCGTGCCCGCAGTTCATCGATGCGGTGGCAGATGAGGTCGTTGAGCTCCAGGAGTTCATCGAGGGTGAGGTCGTCAATGCGCATTCAACAGTCTCTCGCTGGCAGTGCATGGAGTCGGGAGGGCGTGGTGTCTAGCGCTCGATATCCGAGCGCAGCGGCGCATCATTGAACAGTGCCTTCCAGCGCCGCGGCGTGAGCTCTTCCACCCGGGCGGCCGGGTGCATCCCGACGCGCTGGAGCACGTCTACCAGGTAGGTGGTCGGATCGACGCCCTGCAGCCGGCAGGTCACCAGCAGCGTCTGGATGGTGGCCACGTGGGCGGCACCGACCTCGCTCCAGCAGAACAACCAGTTGCGCCGGCCCATGGGGATGGCGCGCAGCCCCCGCTCCAGGTGGTTGGTGTCGATGGGGACATCCGGGTGCTCCAGGAAGACCGCCAGGGCCGGTTGGCGCTCGCGCACATACCCCAGCGCCTTGAGTAGCGGGTGGCGCGGCTCGAGATCCATGCGCTGGAGCTGTGCATCACACCACTCCCAGAAGGCGCGCACCAGCGGAGCGCACTGCTCCCGCCGTGCGTGGCGTTTGTCCGCGCCGTGGAGTCCACGCTCACGGATCGATTGCTCCTGGGCATAGAGTTGGCCGATCTGCGCCAGGGCCTCCCGGGCGGCAGGGTCGGTCTCCAGGGCCCGCTCGAACTGGCGGCGCATGTGCGACCAGCATTGGGCGTGGGTGATCTGCGGCTGGCCGGCGGCATATTTCTCGTAGGCCGCGTAGCCGTCGGTGAGCAGCACCCCGTGGAAGCGGTCCGCCAGGGTGCGTTCGATATGGGCGCCGGCACGGCTGGGGCTGAAGGTAAAGCAGATCTCATCGCTGTCACCGTACAGCGGCCAGAAGTAGGCCTGGTGCATCTTGCCCGGGCCCTTGCGCCCGGCCTTGATCGGCGTCTCGTCCATGGCCAGCACCCCGCCGCTGAGCACGTGCGTAAGCTGTGCCCGCGCAATCGGCTCAAGCAGCGCGGCGGTGCGTGCCACGACCGCTGTCAGAGAGCTGCGTGCCACCTGGATGCCGGCCTGACTCAGGCGCTGAGACTGCCGGTACAGCGGCAGGTGGTAGCAGAACTTGTCGACCAGCACGCCGGCGGCGAAGCTGACGTCAAAGACACTGCCCTCGAAGACGTTGCGCGGCGCCGGGACACTCGTGAGCGCGCCGCTGCTGCGGTCCTTGAGCACCGGGTGGCGGTACTCGAGGACCTCGTAGCCCGCCCGGCGCTGCGCGAGGCGGAACGTCGTGCGCGTGGCCACGACCTCATCGGTGGCACAGCCTGCGGGCGGGGGAACCTCGATGACTCGCCGCGGGACGCTGTCGTCGAAGCGCAGCCCCGTGTCGTTGGCGGCGTCGTCGCGGTTCTTGCCCTTGCTGCGGGTATAGCTGATCCGCTCACGCTCGCCCTGCTCGGGCACGGGCGTCGCCGTGGCCTCGAACAGGTTCACTTGGACGGCTGGATCGAGGATGTGGTGGCGCTCAGACTTCTCGCCGAAGAGCTGGCGTTTGAACCAGGCAAGCTGGCGGCGCAGCTCCTTGAGCTCGCCATGCAAGGCCTGATTCTCGGCAACGACCTGGGCGTGCTTAGTGGCGGGGATAACGTTCGACAAGGGGCTGATTCCCTTCGCAAATCACCCGTGCATTTTACCCGATTCCGTGCCCGGGTGGGGATTGTCGCCACCTTTTCTGCCGTTTGCGAATGACCAGATCCAGCCCTTCGAGCAGCGCGGTGAACTGCGTGCGGCTCAGCGCCTCCACGGCGTCCCCCGCCGTCAGGGCACCGCCGAACTGCCCCCGCTCCAGGCGCTTGCTCCACACGCAGTAACCGTCGCCGTCGAAGTACAACAACTTCAGCAGCGTGCGCCGGCGGTTGATAAACACAAACCCCTGGCCCGACAGCGGATCCTGGCCCAGATGCCGCCGGACCAGCGCCGCCAGTCCGTCAAACGAGCAGCGCATGTCCGTTGGCCGTGTGCACAGCCACAGCCGCGATGGCTGACTCAGCACGGCCGCCGCCGCACCCGCAGACAAATGCCATCCCCCAGGTCCAGCTCCACATCCCAGCACGGTGCCGGCGGCGCCGTCGGCGCGTCCTCGTCACGCGATGCCTGCAAAGCGACCTCAGCGAAAAGCGCCCGCTCCTGCGTCGTCTCCGGCGTGGGGGACGAGGTGTTACGCAGGCGGCGTTGCCACGCGCCCAGAGTGCTCTCACCAATGCCCTCCTGCGCGCAGAACGCCCGGCGTGTGAGGCCACTGCGGGTATAGCGTTCAATGAGTTCACGCCACTGCGCGGCGGTACGCCCCGGGGACTTGGCCATGATCACGTTCCAGTCTGCTGCAAATGTGCCTGCGCAGACTACGGCGCCAGTCAATGGCCGAAAACAACGCCCCAGAATGACCGGTTACGAGCGGAGGCCGTAAAATGGTGGAGAGGCAACGTTTTGACAGTGTATGGGACGCCCTGGAGGACTCGGCCGAGCAGGCTGAGAACATGAAACTCTGTGCCGAACTCATGACACAGATCCGCGTTTATGGGGCAGTTGTTGGTACGGAGGCCCGGTTGGGCCATGGCGTGATCGTCAATTCCGGCGCCACCGTGGACCACCACGCGGTTGTGGACGACTTTGGCCACATCGGCGCTGGATCCGCACTTGCTGGTGGCGCCAGGGTTGGGGCAAGGGCGTGGCTGCGTGCCGGGTGTGTGCTTGGCTACGGCTCGGACGTGGAAGCGGATCAAATGCTGCCGCCGGGGACGGTGCTGGGCGAGTAGACAGCCATCCAGATTACATTCCACCCATTCCACGTGATGCACTGCACAGACACGATCCATGGAACGCGTTAGAATTCCGCCCTTGAACAGCCGGTAAAGGCGGCATCGCTTTGTGTTGGCCACTTGCTGCCAGCCGGCGACAGGCCCGGGGAAGAGCAGAAACCTTTATCATAACCCCGAAAATTATTGCGCCTTGCGGTTAGGGATGGCGTAGACCGGCACAGGCATCCTGCCGGTAGCTCGTAGGGGGCGTTGTGGATTTGAACAATCGACTGTTGCGGCTGTTGCTGAAGCTGCCGCGTGGCGGCAAGCGGACCGTGATGATGGCCGCTGATGTGGTGCTGCTCATGCTGGTGATGTGGGCGGCGTTTTCTCTGCGGCTTGGCGACGGCTTCTCCGGCACCATGCTGGAGCACTGGTGGCTGCTGCTGGTGGTGCCGGTGCTGACGGTACCCCTATTCGCGCTGGTGCGATTGTACCGTGCCGTGGTGCGCTATATGGGCCCTCAGGCAGTGCGTGCCATTGTCTACGGTGTCACGCTCTCGACGCTTCTGTTCATCATTATTGTGGCGGTGGGGCGGCTGGACGGGGTGCCCCGCACCACGTTCACCATCTACTGGCTGATGGGGTTGCTCGTTATCGGCGGCAGCCGTTTCCTGGTGCGTGCCTGGTTCCAGTCCGCCATCAAGCGCGAGGCGGACCGGCAGCCGGTGGCCATCTACGGCGCCGGGACGGCCGGCGTGCAGCTTGCCACCTCACTGCTGGCCACCCGGGAGCATGAGCCGGTGGCGTACGTCGATGACGACGCCAGCATGCACGGTGCGGTGATTGATGGCATCCCTGTTTATCCGCCGGATCGCATCGGTGACCTCATCGAACAAGAGGGTATTGAGCACGTGCTGCTGGCCATGCCATCGGCGACGCGCTCCCGCCGGCGGCAGATCATCCAGGGGCTGGAGCCCTACCCCGTGCACGTGCGCTCCATTCCGGGGATGGCGGATATCGTCTCCGGCGCCGCCCGGGTGCAGGATATCCGCGAAGTGGACATCGAGGACCTGCTGGGCCGGGATGCGGTGTCGCCGGACCAGGATCTGCTGGACCGCTGCATCAAGGGGCGCACCGTGATGGTGACCGGCGCTGGCGGTTCCATCGGCTCGGAGCTGTGCCGGCAGATTCTCATGCGCGAGCCGCATACGCTGGTGCTGTTCGAGCAGTCTGAGGTGGCGCTTTATTCCATCGACCGGGAATTGCGGGCGCTGGGGCAACTCCACAATGTCGGTTGTCGGATCGTGGCGCTGCTGGGGTCGGTGACGCACCGCCGCCGCCTGGAGCGGGTGATGCGTGGCTTTGGCGTGGAGACGGTCTACCACGCGGCGGCCTACAAGCACGTACCGATTGTCGAGGAAAACGTGCTCGAGGGCGTGCAGAACAACATTTTCGGCACGTACCGGGCGGCAGCCGCGGCGGAGGCCGCGGGCGTGAAGTGGTTCGTGCTGGTCTCCACCGACAAGGCGGTACGGCCAACCAACGTGATGGGCGCGACCAAGCGCTTCTCTGAACTGGTCCTGCAGGGCCTGGCTGCCCGCTCCAGTGGTACGTGCTTCTCCATGGTGCGCTTTGGCAACGTGTTAGGCTCGTCCGGCTCCGTGGTGCCGCTTTTCCGGCAGCAGATCCGATCCGGCGGGCCAGTGACGGTGACGCATCCGGATGTGACGCGGTATTTCATGACCATTCCGGAGGCGGCGAGCCTGGTGATCCAGGCCGGCTCCATGGCCGAGGGCGGCGAGGTGTTCGTCCTGGACATGGGCGACTCGGTGAATATCTACGAACTGGCCCGCCGCATGGTCCATCTGAGTGGCTACACGGTGGCGGACGAGGATGGCCAGGACGGCGATATCCGTATCACCTTCACCGGTCTGCGCCCCGGGGAGAAGCTCTACGAAGAACTCCTGCTCGGCGACAACGCCTCCGGGACGGCGCATCCCATGATCATGCAGGCGAGCGAATCGTCGCTGACCTGGGAGGCGCTGATGGAGCACATGGAACGCCTGGATTTCGCCAGTCGGGGCCATGACTGTGAGGCCGCCTGCGAAGTGCTCCGGCTGTGCGTGGACGGCTACACTCCGGGGGACGGCTGCAGCGATCTGTTATCGAGCCATGAGCCGGCCGTTCCCAGCGACGCGATCCGCGTGGTCGCCGACCAGGAGCGCCTGTCGCGGCACTGAATCGCCCTATGGCACAGATCGTCGCGACATTCCTCATGCCCGTCCCCCTGGTGGGGCTGATTCTGCTGCTCGCGCTGATTGCGCTGCTGCTCGGGCGTCGTCGCCTGGGTGGGAGCCTGAGTGCCATGGCCCTGGCGTTGCTGCTGCTGTTCGCCTGGCAGCCGTTCGCCGAACTCCTGATCAAGCCCCTGGAGCAGCGCTACCCGCCGTTGCTGGATGCCGCGGAAACCCCCGGCGCGGAGTACGTGCTGGTGCTTGGCGCCGGGCATGTGCCCGATCAGTCCGTGCCCGCCAGTAGCCGGCTCGACGCCATGGGGCTGGTCCGGCTGGCCGAGGGGGTGCGACTGCACCGTGCGATGGCAGACTCGACGCTTGTCACCTCGGGCCGCGGCACTGTCACCAGCGCCGCGCAGACGGCCGCCGAGCTGGCGCAAGAGCTTGGTGTGGAGCGCATCAAGCGCCTGGACACACCCCGCAACACCCATGCCGAGGCGGTGGCCGCCGCCGAACTCATGGGTGACGCGCCGTTCATCCTCGTCACTTCCGCCTCCCACATGCCGCGCTCCATGGCGCTGTTCCGCGCCCAGGGGCTCGATCCCATCCCCGCACCCACCGGGCACATGGCGGCAACGCGCCCGCCGGAAGACCGCATGAGCGTCTATTACCTCCGCCCATCGGCAACCGGGCTGCGGATCACCGAGCGCGCCTTCCACGAGTACCTGGGCCTTGCGTGGGGGAGGCTGCAGGGGATTTTGTGAGAGGGCTTTCCCGTCCGTTGTAGGAGCGGCGCGAGCCGCGATTTTCGTTGACGGTGCATCGAGATGCATCCTACGGGTCGCGGTTTGCGGCGCTTCTACGATTCGGGGCGAGAGGTTGATTAACCTGTTAGGTTGTCCAGTGCCTGGTCGAAAGTATGTTTTAGCGTGGTGTGTTCGTCACCGAGTCCTTCCATGCAGAAGGGATTGAGAAACTGCCGTCCGGCGAGAAGTTTCCGGTCCGTGGGGGGCATTGCGGCTTCGTCGGCGGTGGCGTTCCACTGGCGGGCAATCGTTTTGATCTGGGCGGTGATGATGCTCTGGGCAGCGTCGTGGTCCAGGTGGAAGTCGGCAGCGGCATCCAGGCACGCGCGTAGCGTGCTCATACGGTTCTCACCCTTGATGAGCATCGCCTGGGTCGCTTCGTTGCCGGTCCGCGCCTGCGGGCAGATATCATAGGCCGGTGTCAGGGTGAGCATGACGCCGTCCCAGAAGGCCGCATGGTTCCGGGCATGATCGTCCGTGTTGCCGCAGAGGATGTTGAAACAAATGCGCCCGAAGACTTCGCGCAGCGTTCTCTTGGGATCGGTGAAGCGGTGGCGGATGATTTCGGCGAGTTCTTCGTAGGAGGCGTAGCGTGCCATCATCTCGTCGAGCCCGAGCATGGTGAGTGCGGAGACCATGGCGCGACGCCGCCAGCCGCCTTTCGCCTTGCTGCGGTCGAACCGTTCAATCAGGAGCACGTCCTTGCCCGCTGCGTGAACGAGTCTGACCGGTGCTACGTTCAGACCGCAGGATGCCGCCAGACGCATCGCCATGAACTCCGCCTTGACGACGTTATAGAGATCGGTGCTCGATGAGAGTTTCGCGATCAGCTTGCGGTCGCCGCGGTCAACCAGCGCCTTGGGACGGGCGCCGCCGATGGAGGTGCCGTGGTTGAGGGCCTGATCCAGCGCCGGAGTTAGCGGTAAGCCTTTTTCGACACGCTCGGCCGCGGCCAGGAGCTCTTCGTACGGGGCTTCGCCGGCTACACGCGGCACGTATTCCGTGGCTGACTCCTGGAAATCCAGTGCGCCGATCCGGTCGGAGCCGGACTCCAGCAGGTAGGTCAGTTCGTTGATGTGATCGGCGTCGTCTTCGGTGTTTTTTGCGCCGACGAGACGGTTGATGATGACGCGACGACCCCAGGCATCTGGCGAGCCGTCACGAAGGCTGCTCGGCATGGTGAGGCCGGGGTACGGCTCGATCAGGCCGCGGCGCAGCGGCAGTTCCGGGAGATAGACCGGGATTGCGTCGTCACGCCGGAGGTGGCTGGCGCCGTAGTTGAACAAGTGCCCGCCGCATTCCGCGACTCAATTCCCACAAGGGAATGAGTCGTCGGTCAAGGCGGGCTTTCCTGGCTGAGAACATATTGCTTCACGGTGTCGAGATTGGCCCCACCGGTCGTCGTAACTGCGTAGGCGCGCGACCAAAAGTAGGGCTTCCAGAACCACCGCGCAAGACGTTGAGCAAACTCCTGACGCATGCGGCGGGCGCTGACCGTTTTCAGATTCCCGATCAGCCGCGAGAGATCCAGTGCCGGGTGCGCCTCGATGAGGAGATGCACGTGATCAGCCTCGCCGTTGCACTCTGTGAGGCTGCAACCCCACTTGCTGAGCACATCGGCAAAGATCTCCTGGAGGCGCTCGATCATCGCTGCATTCATCACCGGGTTACAGTATCTAATCACGAATACAATATGGTAGTGCAGCCTGAATGCACCGTGACTACGGGTTCTAAGCGTCGTTTTGTGTTTCATTTTAACGCCTGATCTAATATATTATTGAAATGAAGATCATCCGCTCCGACAAGCTCAGCGTCAAGGTGCAGCAACCCGAGCAGCGTGAAGCCCTCGATGCAACGCTTTTGGTCTATCGCAACCTCGTACGCGATCTGATGACGGTGATGATGACGCACTGGCCTGCGCTTGGCCGCTTCGATGGCAATGCCGTTGTCAAAGAGATCGAGCAGCTGATCCATCCCACGAGCAAACGCCCCGAGGTGCGCTATCCGTACTTCGCGCGCCGTTACTACAAGTTCCCGAGCTACCTCCGCCGCGTCGCCATCATGGACGCCGCCGGACAGGTGCGCTCATTCAATACGCGCTTCGAGCGCTGGCGCGCCGGGGATCGCAAAAAAGCGACGGTGAAGCCGCCCCAGCTTGTTTGTGCGACCAACACCTATCCGGCGCTCTACCGGGGCCAGTGCATTCGCTTCAATAGCGATCACAGCCGGGCAGAAATCAAGGTCGTCCACCGTGGCGACTGGGTGTGGATGGCGTTCGGGCTTGCCGGCGACAAGCGCCATATCAAGCAGGGGAGGCAACTGTCACCGAGTCTGGTCAACAAACGTGGGCGCTACATGCTCTCGGTGCCTGTCGAGAGGCGCGTGCGTCTCCCGAGCAACGCTGATATCGACCGCGTGCTGTCGGTCGATGTCGGGATCAACACCGCCTCCACCTGGGCGGTCATCGACGCAAGCGGCACTGTGCACGCCCGGGGCTTCCTCGGGCGGAGCGACAAAGACCGCGAGGCGCGACTGATCGCCCGCATCCAGAAGGCGGCACGACAGCACACGCGCCACGGCTGCCGGCTCCCACCGGGTTTCTGCGCCCGGGATCATCGCCGGTTGCGTGGGCTGTTCGACAATGCCGCTCACCAGATCAGCCGGCGCATCGTCAACGAGGCGCTGGCACACGGTGCACAAGCCATTGCCGTCGAGCAGCTCAAGGGCTGGCGGCCAACAGCTGGTCGACGGCGCTCAGGGTTGCGCCAGCGCTTCCACCGCTGGTTCCACCGACTGCTTGTCGAGCGCATTGAGACGAAGGCGGCTGAGGCCGGACTGCGAACCCTTGCTGTCTACCCCCGAGGCACCTCCTCCCAGGCGTTTGATGGCTCCGGCAAGGTGCGGCGGGACAAGGGCAATGCGAGCCTTTGCACCTTCCCTGGCGGCAAGCGTTACAGCACTGACCTCAACGCCGCTTACAACATTGCGGCAAGAGGCATTGTCAGTATTCACCGCCCGGCCCGAGAGGGTCAGGCGGGTGCGGGGCGGCCAAAGTCCGCCTCCACACCGCGAAGCCCGGTGACGCTCTCCAGCCTGTGGCCAACGGCCATGGCTGCTGCGTGAGTGATCGGATTCCGCGACTCAATTCCCGTTAGGGAATGAGTCGTCGGAGGCTTCAATACGAGGCGGTCGCCGTCTTGTGCAATCCGCCCGGCCACGACTGGTTCCGTCGCAAGGGGTAGCCACACCCAGACATAGGCTTCGGTGGGTTGCTCGTGCCTAGAAGTCATCATCGACATCGCGTTTCGAAGGCCGGACGCTCTTTGGCAACAGCGTCAGCTTCTCATCCAGCCGAACCTGGTGCATGGCCAGCGTGCGATCGTCATCACCGAACAGCCGAACGCCGGCCAGCGCGGCGACCTCGAACACGGTGCCGATTTCCGAACCGGGCTTGCCTTTTTCGATGGTGTAGAGTGTGGCACGGCTGATGCCCGCGCGGTCGGCGAGGTCCTGCGCCGTCATGCCACGCTCGATGCGGCCAAGCCGGATCAACTTACCGAGGATCGACAGGGCGTGACGCGTGACCTTTGAGTAGCTTCGGGTGCGTTTCATCTCCTGCCTGTGTGTTCGTTTTATAGGACGTGAAAAGCGTTGTGTACAGAGTATTAGACGAATACTCATCATCCTGATTAGGCTTGTCAAGCATGTTTCCGGCCAAGCAGGGTCTGGTTGGGGGCTGTCAATTTCATCCATTAAGGGAGATGCAGTCCCGAATCGCCAGGAAGCGTTGTAGCCCGCCTTCTTCGATCCTGAGAAAGCTGTACTGCGCGTAAAAGTCAGCGGCTTGTTGGTCTTTCGCATCCACCACTAATCCGCCGATGGCGGTGAACTGCCGGGAGATGGTCGCCGCGTCGTCAATGGCGGAGAGTAGCGCCAGTTCACCGAATCCCTGACCCTGGGCGTCCAGGTCTACGGCCAGCCGCGCCATACGCAGGAAGGGAACGGCGTGCGGGTAGTTCTTCCAGGCCCGCACTCCGGGCGGCGCTATGATTTCGCAGGGGGAGGTGGAGTAGTAAGCCAAGATGTTTGCGGGTTGGTCGGCATGAACCAGCACTGTTGTTCGCACCAGGTGGCGCTCACCCTGTCGCCGTGCTGTTCTCTGAATGAACGTGTTGAGTTCTTCAACCCCGCAGTCAAAGTCCTCGCGGCGGTGGTTCCTGTTCAGTTTCTCTTTCCTGATCCGGGGCATGTACTTGTTCCTTGTACCGTCGCGCTGCCTTCCTGAGACGGGGCAGGGGGCGTGCCGGTTGGTCCAGAGCCACCATCATGTTTTCGAAGGCCTCGCGGCTCGTATTGACCCGGGTTGCACGCTCTGTGACTTCGATGGCGCGCTCCAGTGCAGCATCAAGCAGGAACTGGGAGACAGTCGATCCTTGTAATTCTGCTGCCTCCGCGATCCGTCGATGGATCTCGGGGTTGGCACGGGCGACCAGCCGCTTTTCCTGCTCTTTGTCCGTTGCCGCTGTCATTGCGACACCTCGTGTGTTTCCGGATCGTTGTGTGCACAAGCGTGTGCAGCTGGTGCCAGAATGGCACACGAAGAGGGAAAGTCAATGTTGGTGCCAGAATGACATACAAGGGAGCGCGCGCAGCGGATGAAGCCTCGGGTTCGTGGGGTGTGATAGCGGGATTCGGCCGCTATCGTCTGGGTGTCGAGCGGGGCACCGCGTGACCATCGATCCTGGGCTGTTTGCCGATGTGGCCGATGCGCTCGGTATCGACAGTCCAGCCATTGTGGCAAAGGATGTCCGGGGATATCGATATCAAGCTGGTGGTGCGGGATGAGCCCCCTGGTGGGGCTGCTTCTGCTGTGCGGGCTCGTGGCGCTCTGGCTTGGGCGGCGGCGACTCGGCGGCGGGCATGCGCCGGATCCCGCCGTGCCCGTGAGCAGCCGGCTGGATGCCATGGCGCTGTTTCGCGCCCAGGGGCTTGATCCCGTTCCCGCACCCACGGAGTACATGGCGCCGGCACGGCCGCCGGGGGCGGGCTGGAACGTTTACTATCTGCGCCCGTCGGCAACCGGGCTGCGCATGACGGAGCGGGCCTTTCACGAATACCTGGGCCTCGCCTGGGGAAGAGTGCAGGGGATTCTGTGAGGGGGCCTTTCCGTTCCTTGCCGGAGCGGCGCGACCCGCGACCCGTAGGGTGGACCTTCAGGTCCACCTTCCGCAGACATGCAAGCCAAGGTGGCTCATCGAAGCCGGTTCGGTGGACCTGAAGGTCCACCCTACAGATCTGTAGGAGTCTCGCGATTAGCTTGTGGTTGCCGCGGTCAATCAGCGCCTTGGGACGGGCGCCGTCGATGCGCCGATCCGGTCGGAGCCGGATTCCACAGCTGCGTATTCCAGTCAAATGGAACCCTGATCCCCTTGACTGGAATACGCAGCCAGGAGAGCCACTAGCGGTGGGCGCTGTTTATAATGGGGATTTCCGTGACATTGGCAAAGTCTCGGTCGTGGGTGATCAGCGCAGACGATTGGCTGTAGATGGCTGTAGCTACCTGAATGGCATCGGGTAGTTTGAGGCCGTATCGGGTTCGGATGCGGGCGGCCGTGAAAGATAAAGAGGCGTCGAGCGCCTGAATGTGCCAGTTGTTGCTGTTGGTCAGGCTTTGGTAATAGCGGTCCGCAAGGATTTCGTCGCTGTTTCGGAGAGGCCCGCTCAGGAATTCCGCCAGTGTGATCGTTGATACGACCCCGTGAAGGGTGCCTGCTTCGATGCGCTCGAAAACCGGAAGATAGGGTTCGAGGAAGGTCGGGTGGTCCTCCATCAGGTAGATGATGGGTGCGGTATCAACCGTTACCCATGCGCCTTCGGGAAGCTCGGATGCTTCCATTAGTCCCATTCTTCCCGCAGGGCGGCCACCGTCTTGGCGGGAGTCTCCCCCCAGAGCCCTGACCCGGAGCCGCGCAAACCGAGCAGTCCCGCCTGGGTTGATGGGATGCGGCACTGGTCCGGGGACGCAAGCAAGGCGTAGGGCTTACCCCGTTTCATTATGATGGAGGGTTCACCTCTGTGGGCCCGCTCCAGTAGTTCCGGCAATTGGCGCCGGGCGGCCTCAGATCCGATTTTTTGCATGATGCTGCTCCTTGGCTGTACGTACAGTACAGGGGTTTGGGTGGGTCAGCAAGTGGTACCTTTTCCACGGTGCATCAAGATGCACCATGCGCGGGCTCGGGCAGACCGTAGGAGCGGCGCGAGCCGCGACCCCTCGGTTGACGGTGCATCAAGACCTGTAGGGTGGACCTTCAGGAGCGCCAGGCGAAGCCTGGTCGCTTGGGATTGGTGGCATGGAGGCGGCCATGAAATTGCGAGAGGGACCCAGCGGGCCGTTGAGCCCGCCCGGTAGAGGTTGGCCACCAGCCGGAAGCGAGTCTTGCGCTGCAGTGGGTAACTGCTGTGGTGAAGCGTAGACAGCGAGTGTCCAGGCTGCGTGATTGAGCCCCGAAATCCGCGACATTGTGGGTGCCGACGGTGTCTGAAGACCGGAAGGCAGTAACGCTGCACTGTAGAGGCCTGGTGTGGTGTGCCCGCCGGGGTCCGAGAGCGGGGCATGGGCACATTGGGGTCCCCCAGGAACCTGGGAGGGCCTGTCGTCTCCGCCTAAGAAGTAGACGGTGCGGGCGACCGCTGATCCGCAGTCCGGGCCAGTGGTGGGAGCGTCCTCCTGCTGCTGGAGCGAAGGCTGAGGGCGCTGCGGCGGTATGGTGCTGCGAGGACAGCCAGAGCGGTGCCAGACGGGCGGCAGGCAGTCGGAGTCTCCCATAGTACCGGAGCAGCCGGGGAACGCGCCCCAGCGGACCCGGTGAAGGGGAAGGGGAGACCGTGTGAGTGGAGCTGTTGGAGGGACCGATGGCGGAGGCATTGGACTCTGATCTCATCTCAACGCGATGCCAACAGATAGCGGATCTGGCGCGGCGTCTTCCGGACAGGCCGCTTTTGACGTTGGCCCATCACATTGACGAGGCGTGGTTGCGTGAGGCGTATCGACGCACGCGCAAGGACGGGGCGCCGGGCGTTGATGGTCGCACGGGTGCCGCCTACGGCGAGGAGCTTGAGGCGAACCTGAGCTCGCTGCTGGAGCGGGCGAAGTCCGGGGCGTACCGGGCGCCGCCGGTGCGGGGCACCTCGATCCCCAAGGGTGACGGGAGCGAGCGCCGAGCGCTCGGCATTCCGACGTTTGAGGACAAGGTGCTCCAGCGGGCGGTGGCGATGGTGCTGGAGGCGGTCTACGAGCCGGAGTTCCACGAGGGCTCGTACGGCTTCCGCCCGGGACGCTCGGCGCACCAGGCGCTGCAGGCGGTCTGGCGGCCGTTGATGGCGATGGGCGGTGGCTGGGTGATTGATCTTGACGTGCGCAAGTTCTTTGACCGGGTCGACCATGGTCTGTTGCGGGAGGTGCTGCGTCGGCGGGTACGTGACGGCGTGCTGGTTCGGTTGATCGGCAAATGGTTGAACGCCGGCGTGCTGGAGGAAGGGCAGTGGCGCCAGCCCGGGCGGGGCACCCCGCAGGGCGGGGTGATCTCGCCGATGCTCGCCAACATTTTCCTCCACGAGGTGCTGGATACGTGGTTCGAGGACAGTGTCCGGCTCCGGTTGCGCGGTGAGGCGCACCTGGTGCGTTTTGCCGACGATGCGCTGCTGGTGTTCGCCTGCGAGAGCGATGCCCGGCGGGTGATGGAGGTGCTGCCCAAGCGTTTTGCGCGCTACGGGCTGGAACTCCACCCGGAGAAGACCCGGGTTGTGCGGTTCGACCGGCCCGGATCGGGCGGAGGACCGCACCCGGAGACCTTCGATTTTCTCGGCTTCACCCACTACTGGGGGCGGTCGAGGCGAGGGCGCTGGTGGTCAAGCGCAAGACGGCGCGGGATGGCTGCGCCGGGCCATGCATGCAATCGATCGTTGGTGCTGTGTGATGCGGCATCACCCCGTGGTTGAGCAGTGGCAAGCCCTGAACCGCAGACTCCGGGGCCACTACGCCTACTTCGGCGTGCGTGGTAACTTTGCAGCGATCGACCAGGTCCGCTCCCAGGCGATGCGCTCCTGGCACCGATGGCTGTCGCGGCGCTCGCAGAAGGCGGCGATCCCGTGGTCGGAGTTCTCCCGGTTCCTGGAGTGTTACCCGCTCGCCCGGGCCAGGATCTGCGCCACGTAGCGAAGCCACTCACACGAGGAGCCACTTGCGGGAAACCCGCACGAGTGGATCTGTGGGGGGGCGGCCGGGTAACCGGCCGGCCTACCCGACGTCCACCTTCCACAGACATGCAAGCCAAGGTGGCTCATCGAAGCAGGTTCGGTGGACCTGAAGGTCCACCCTACGGGTCGTGGCTCGCGCCGCTCCCGCTCCTGCGTGCCGGGGGTTGAAATTGACAGTGCCGGTTCCTGGCCTGTCCTGGAGACCCTGATTTCGGCGATGGCGCAGCATGAGGCAACCTGCCTTGTCACCGGCGACAAGGGGCTCCTGGATCCGGCGGATCGCTATCCCATCGTCACGCCTTCGCGCTTCTGGGCCCGACACGGGCCGGTGTAGTGACGGAAAGTCTGCGAACAACATGAACCGTAACCATCGCCAGGCTTGCACGTTGAAATTACCATCAGGATGGTGCATTTTGTACAAAATAGACATTTCACGAGGGTGTGCTGTCATGAAAACCGTGACTGCGAGTCAAGCCAAGCAGGGGCTGGCTGGGGTTATCGAAGCGGCCAGCAAAGAGCCCATTGTCATTCAGCGCCAGAAGAGGGATGTCGCCGTGATTCTCTCCATGGAAGAGTATGAGCGGCTAACGCAGCTCAATGTTGCCGAGTTTCAGCGCTTTTGTGACAAGGTCGGTGCGTCGGCGAAGCAGGCAGGGCTGACCGAGGAGAAGCTCGATGAACTGCTGAGCGATGACTGATCGCTTTCTGTGGGTTCTGGACACCAACACCCTGATCAGTCGTTTGCTCGTACCGGATGGCACTGCAGCCAAGGCTGTCGATCACGCGCTGGCTTGTGGTGTTTTGCTTGTGTCCGAAGCCACGATGAATGAGCTGATCGACGTCCTGGATCGCCCGAAGTTCGATCCCTACATCGCCCTTGCGGATCGTCCCGAGTTTATCCGTCATCTCGGTGGGATCTCTCGCGTTGTCACGATTGTGCGCACGGTTCAGGCGTGTCGCGATCCGAAAGACAACAAGTTCCTTGATGTCGCGCTGGCGGGTGGGGCTCAGGCGATCATCTCCGGTGACCGTGATCTGCTCGCGCTTGACCCGTTCCACGGTATACGGATTGTGAGCCCGGTGGTGTTTATGGAGGGGCTCCAGCCGCGGACCCTCTGGTGATGCGCGTCACTACTCCAGCGCTCATGACGACCGTCCCCGGGACGCCATGGTGGCGTCCTGAAGCTCCCGGCCCAGCGTGTCGTCGGCGGCGAGCCGGTCCAGGTCGCGTTCGGGGCCGTAGACAGCGAGTATCCGCAGGTACACACCCATGGTGATCGCGGGGTTGCCCTTCTCCGCGCGGTACAGCGTGGTCCGTGAGATTCTCGCCCGGGCGGCGACGAGTTCCGTGGAGAACCGGCGCCGCAGTCGCGCCAGACGCAGCCGCTCGCCAAGCCGCTCCAGGATGCGCGTGTCTGAGGGGAACATGACGGGTGGTTTGCTGGGCATGATGGAGTCAACCTGTTTTTGATGTTTTCCAAGTTACTCAATATCAGTTTTTTTGTCCATTATAAGAAACATTTTTTGTGATGAGCGGGTGTTCGGGTGTCAATGGCCATTTATTTTGACCCGTTCGTGGCCAACAACTTTGACCCGGGTGCCGGTGACTAGCCGGCGGTTTTCTGTTTGAGTCGGTAGCTCTCGCCTCCCAGCATGAAGATGTGTGAGTGGTGGATGACGCGGTCGATGATCGGCACCGCGACGTTGTCGTTGTGGAAGAACTCGCCCCAGTCGGTGAAGTCCTTGTTGGTGGTCAGGATCACCGAGCGATACTCGTAGAGGCTGTGGATGAGCTGGAAGAGGTTGTAGCGTGCCTGGCGGCTCATGGGCAGGTAGCCGAGCTCATCGATGATGAGTACATCGAAGCGTGCCAGGTGGCTGATCTTCTTCTTCAGCTCGCCTTTCATCTCGGCGAGTTCGAGTTCTTCGACCAGGGCTAGGGCGTTGCGGAACGCCACCTTGTAACCGGCCTCCAGGGCCTTCCGGGCGATGCCGATGGCCAGGTGGGTCTTGCCCACCCCGGGCGGGCCGATGAACACCAGGTTCTCGCGGTTATCCACGAAGCCGAAGTCGAGCAAGGCGTTGACCTGGCGCTTGGTGATCGTGGTCTGGTGGCGGTAGTCGAACGCCTCCAGACGTTTGTCGCCAGGCAGCCGTGCCTTGCGCTGGTTGGCCTGCAGGCGTTTGGCCTCGCGGGCGTGCTGCTCGCGCTCAGCGAGCAGATCAGCGAAGGCGAGATACGACAGCGCGTTGTCCTCGGCCCGGGCGAGCAGATCCGGCAGCTCCGTGGCCACGGCACTGCAGCGCAGGCTACGGTAGCGCCCTGCGGTGTCCTCAAGCCGGCTCATGGGTCACCTCCTGGTGGCCGCTGGGGCGGCCAAGGCGGGCGTACGCCTCCAGCCCCGTGTCGGGCAGCCGCGAGGCGGCTGCGGTCCCGGCGGTATCGTCCCGTCCGCGGGCATCGGCGCGCTCGCTGGCCTCGAGGTAGTGCTTGACGGTGCTGGCGCTGGTGCCGGGGCGGTCGGCGAGTTCCGCGAGTAGCCCGGCGTCGGCCTGCGGATAGCGGCGCAGCAGCTCCCGGACGCCACGCAGTTGGTCCTTGTAGATCCGCGGGTCGGTGGCCTTGAGCTGGCCACAGAGTTGCTCCCCCAGGGCGCTGCCCAGACGGGTCTGGATGCTCGCCTCCAGATCCGCCACGCGCTGCGCGTGGTCGCGGTAGTGGTGGGTGTTGCGCACCGTCTCGCCCTTGCCGGCGCACAGTCCATGGGTGGCGACCACTTCGCCGGTCTCCAGATCCATGACGTGCAGCGTGCTGCCGTCATCAACGACCCCGACGCGGCCCTGCTGGTAGCGCATGGGCACGGAGTACTTGTTCGCCCGCCAGGCGATCAGCCCCGTCTTGTCGACCTTGCGGACCGTGGCCGCCGGGTCGACGGCGGTGAGACACCGGGGCGTGAGATAGGCACGCAGATGGGCCCGCTCCTCGGCCTCGAACAGCTCCCGTGGCGCCCGACCGGTGGTGCCGTGGCAGCGCTCGTTGGCCACCGTGTCGAGCCAGTGTTGCAGGTGGCCGCGCAGTGCCTGCTCATCGGCAAAGGTCTCGCCGTAGAGCCCGTCGCCCTTAACGTATTTCACCCCCGCCTCGACCTTACCCTTGCTCTCCGGGTCATAGCCCTCGCAGGCGTGGATGCGCACACCGGCGGCGGTGGCGTAGGTATGGAAGCGCTCGTTGAGGGTGAGCTCCCGGAACTGCTCGCTGATGACCACCATCTTCGTCTGGTCGTACACGCACTCCTCGGGCACACCGCCGAAGGCGCGGAAGGCCTCGTCGTGCATGTGCATGAACGTCGTCGTGTCGATGGGTCGCAGCGACACCCCCACGTGCATCAGCCGTGAATAGGCGAGCACGAAGACCACGAAGTAGACCGTGCGCCCCTCGCCGCCGATGACCACCCCGCGCAGCTCGCCGGGGTCGACCTGGCACTGCACGCCCGGCACCAGATCCAAAACCGGCTCATAGTAGCGCTGCTGCGCCGTGGCCACCGTGCGCTTCATCTGCTGGACATACCGGCGCAGACTGCGCTCGGAGACGTCCAGGTCACCGAGCTTCTCCCGCAGCTTGCGGGCGATCTTCACCGCCGTGAGCCGCGGATAGCGATCCAGCAGATAGGCGATGTAGTCGCGCTGGAGATCCAGCCGCTTGGTGCGCGAGCGATCCGACTGCAGCGCGCACACCGTCTGTTCGTCCATGCGCAGGTACTTGCGCACCGTGTTCCGCGACATGCCCAGCTCCTGGCTGATCGCCCGGATGGACAGCCCGCGGCCGTCGTCGTAGAGCCCCTTGATCTTGTGTATCACAACCCACCTCTTCACTGCCGCGCCCCTGCCGCCTCAGTCGAGGCCGGGACGCTACGCATGTCTGTGGCCCAACGGCCACCCGAAGGTGGGTCAAAACTGTTGGCCAGCAGGGGGTCAATTTACTTGGCCGTTGACAGCTGCCGACAGCGGTGCCCGGGAGAGGGCCGGGCGGCGATCACGCCATGATGAGCCCGTCCTCCGTGGTATCCGTGGCCATTCCCTGGAGGACGACTGCGCCGCTGTCCTGCGTGGCGGCTTCCCAGCTTGGGCCCATGTCTTCCGGCGGGGCGTCGACGTAGTCCAGGCCGAGTTCCTCTAGATCGATGTCGTCTTCGATGACGCTGAGTGCCCAGTCGAAGGCAGTAGCATCGAGGGTGCTGGCCAGCGCCTCCCCTTCATCGGCACGCCCCGAGTAAATGCCGACGAACGCGTGGCTGCCGTCGTTCTGCTCGATGAACACTGGCGAGCCGCTGGCGCCGCCGAAGCCGGCCATGCCTTCGCCGAGATGCAGGGCACCGCTCTCGCCGCCGTGTTCGTCGTTGCCCTGGAGGTACTCGACGATTTCGCCTTCCGCGGTCCATTGGTGGAAGGTCTCGAAGGATCCGTCCCCCCTCTGTTCTTCTCCTTGCTCGAAGTACCGTGGGTCTGACGGATAGCCACTCCAGGCCACCTCGGTGCCGGTAAGGTCGCGTTCACCCCCGGCGTCCGCGCCGTTCCAGAACCAATCGAAATGCTCGCCATGGTCCACCGGCGTATCAAGGGTGAGAATGGCCATGTCCCCGTCCGGGGAGCCGTCGGACCAATCTGCCGTTTGTGTCACGGCCTCCACGACTTCAATGGATTCGCCCTCGTTGACCAGCTCGCCGTCTTTCCCGGGGTAGAAGTCGATGGCGTTGAGCGCATCAAAGTCCGCCGTGTGGGATTCATCGGACACCACGTGGGCGCTGGTCATGACGTGCTGCGGGCTGATCATGAAGCCGGTGCCTATGCCCAGGTCGCTGGTGCCCTCGAAGTCCAGAACCAGTTGGCCGATCATGTCGTATGGCGAGGTCTGGGTGTCGGCTGATTGCAAGTCCAGCCACCCTTGCTCTGCCAGGTATTCGTAACCGGGCTGCATGCGGTACATGGCGAATTCTTCCGAAACAGAGGCCGACTGCTCGCCACTGCCCCCGCTGAGTGTGATCTCCAGGCTCCCCGGCTCGTATTCGCTGAGATCATCAAACTCCGCCCAGGCGACCTGGTAACCGGCCTCATCACTGAGCACGAACGTCTGCTCCGTGGTGGTTTCACCCTGCTCCAGCGTGAACGTCACATCCTCGACATCGCCCGGATCACCGACGTGCGCCTGGACGGTGATGCCGTTCTCCATGGCTCCGGCGGTGACGTCCAGGCTGTCCAGCTTGAGTTCCTCGGGTGCGGAACGCACGAACGAGGGCAGGTTTGTCGGGACCTGGTCGGGCGAAGGGCTCGTGAGCCCCTCGTTTGTCAATGCCTCCACGACCCCTGCAGCGTCGTTGCGATCGCCGGCGTTAGCATCGATGACCTCCGCCCGCGCCTCAATGTGTTCCCGGTCATCCGCATTGAGCGCGGCGCGCTCGCCCTCGAAGTCGTCGTTGTACGCACCGGCGCTCAGAGCGGTGAAGAACTCCGAGCGCCCGATGTCGCCATTGTCGAGTTGGGCCTGCCAGTAGTCCCAACCGGCCTCGTCGATCGCCTCCGTAGAGCGCCCGAGGACGGTTTGATATCCCACGGTGATGAGGGTCTCGTGGTCCATGGAAATTGCCGTACGACCGCTGATGGCAATGCTCGCCGAGAGGCTGGTTCCCATTATTGACAGGGCGTCGCCGGACTCTTCGATATCCTGATACTGGATGTTGTAGAGATCCTCGTCCCACTCGGCGATGAGCGCCAGCAGGTTGTTGAACATCTGCGTTTCTTTTGTCATGGGCCGCTCCAGTTCAGGCTAAATGGGTCCAGGGTGGCTCGCGCTTAACGGGTCGTTCGATGTATCGAAAGCGGCAGCATAGAAGGCGGAACCTTACAGTGGCCTTACATGCGGTGCCATGCATTGACACGGCAGGCCGGGGTTCGATAGGAGTTAACTGTACGCGATGTACTGGTACACGCTTCCGCGTTAATGCCTTTTGATTGGGTGATCGAGGCGGCGGAGCATGAATGGTATACGGGAGGTGCGCGATGGCTGAAGAATTACGGGGCGATATCGGCCGTTTGTACAACGCTTTTTTTGCCGATGCGGGGGAAGACCCCCTGTCACTGGATGATCTGGACGACAGGGCCGAGCAGGCCGAGTCGGAGGGTATCGGGGAGGTCGTGGCGGATTGGGCGACGGCTGCGGACTCGGCGGTCAGCGCGATCATGGACGATGACACCGAAGATTTTGTCGAAAGCCACTACGAGCTTCTTTTTGACCGCTCCGGCGATGAGATCGATGAGCATGGTCTGAGCTTGCGTATTCCGGCCCATCGTGACCGCTCATTCCGATTGATCGTGACCGCTGATTCCGGCGCATCGTGACCGGCGATTCCGGCCGGAGCGTGACCGATTTTGGCCCTGGCGCCGGAATCCGCGGTCACGGTCCCGGAATCGCTGGTCACGATGCCGGAATCGGCGTGGTGTGCGCTGGTAATTCCCTTTGACTGCAGGCATATAGCTCTCTTTTCACTGTTCCCGGGGAGAGGGCATGCCGGCACCGAGGATTACCATGCGACAACTCAGCGAGATTCTGCGTCTCAAACACCAGGCCGGACTCAGCCACGCCCGCATCGCCGCCGTCCTGGATCTCTCCAAGGGCGTGGTCAACAAGTACGTCAGCCTCGCCCGTGCCAAGGGCGTGGGCTGGCCCCTGCCCGAGGGCATGGACGAGGCCGCGCTGGAGCGGCTGCTGTTCCCCGCCCCAGTGCTGCCCGGGCGGGGGGCGGAGCCGGACCACAACACCATCCATCAGGAGCTCAAGCGCAAGGAGGTGACGCTGCAGTTGCTCTGGGCGGAGTACGCGGCCGCCCACGGGGCGGGGGCGCTTCGCTACAGCCAGTTCTGCGAGCGCTACCGGCGCTGGCGCGCCCTGCAGCGGCGGTCCATGCGCCAGCAGCACCGGGCCGGGGAGAAGCTGTTCATCGACTACTGCGGCCCCACGGTCCCAGTGATCGACCCGGGCACCGGCGAGATCCACCCCGCGGCGATCTTCGTCGCCGTGTGGGGTGCGTCGAGCTACACCTATGCCGAGGCCACACGCACCCAGTCGCTGCCCGACTGGATCGCCTCCCATCAGCGGGCGCTCACGTACTTCGGGGGCTGTCCCATGCTGCTGGTCCCCGACAACCTCAAAGCCGCCGTCACCCGGGCCTCGCGTTACACCCCGGAGGTCAACGACACCTATATGGAGATGGCCCGGCACTACGGGATGGCGGTGCTGCCGGCACGGCCCTACAAGCCCCGGGACAAGGCCAAGGTCGAGGTGGCCGTGCAGGTGGTCGAGCGCTGGATCCTGGCGCGGCTGCGCCACCACACGTTCCACTCCCTGGCCGCGCTCAACGCCGCCATCAAGGATCTGCTCGTCGAACTCAACGAACGCCGCCTCCAGCGCCAGCCCCACAGCCGCCGGGAGCTGTTCGAGCGCCTCGACCGCCCCGCCATGCAGCCCCTGCCCGCCGAGCCCTACGTCTACGCCGAGTGGAAGTACGTCAAGCCCGGCATCGACTACCACGTCGACATCGACCGCCGACTGTACTCCGTCCCCCACGCCCTGGTCGGTCACCGCCTGGAGGCGCGGATCACCGCCACCACCGTGGAGATCTTCCACAAGAGTCAGCGCGTCGCCGCCCATGCCCGCCATGGCCCCGGCGCCCACAGCACCCTGGCCGAGCACATGCCCGCCGCCCACCGCAAGCACCAGCAGTGGACCCCGGGGCGGTTCCTCAACTGGGCGCAGGCCATCGGCCCGGCAACACTGCACGTCGTCCGCGCCCAGCTCGAGGGCCGCCCCCATCCCGAGCACGGCTACCGCGCCTGCCTCGGGCTGCTCAACCTCGGCCGCCACTACGGCAACGCCCGCCTGGAGGCCGCCTGTGCCCGCGGGCGGGCCATCGGCTCGCCAAGCTACCGCAGCATCAAGTCGATCCTCAAAAGCGGCCTCGATCGCGCTCGCGCTGGCGTGGAGCCGAGCGCCGAGACCCAGGCTCTGCCGCTGCACGCCAACGTCCGCGGCCCCGGCTACTACCACTGACCCTGCACAAGGAGACACCGATCATGCTCAACGAACCGACTCTGGAGAAACTCCAGGCGCTGAAGCTCACTGGCATGCGTGAGGCCTTCGAAGACCAGCTCGCTCAACCGGCCACCCAGGAGCTCGCCTTCGAGGAACGCCTTGCGCTGCTGCTCGACCGCGAGATCCTCGCCCGCGACAACCGCCGGCTGACCCGGCTGCTCAAGGCCGCCCGGCTGCGTATCCCCGGCGCCTGCCTGGAGGACGTCGACTACCGCCACGCCCGCGGGCTGCAGCGCCCCCAGATGGCCCAGCTCGGCTCCTGCCAGTGGATCCACCACAAGCAGAACCTGCTGCTCACCGGCCCCACCGGCACCGGCAAAACCTACCTCGCCTGCGCGCTCGGCAACCAGGCCTGTCGCCAGGGCCTGTCCACGCGCTACGTCCGCCTACCGCGACTGCTCGAGGCCATCCACATCGCCCACGCCGACGGCTCCTACCCGCGGCTGATGCAGCAGCTCGCACGCACGGATCTGCTCATCCTTGACGACTGGGCCATCGCGCCGCTGACCGCCAGCCAGCGCCAGGACCTCATGGAGCTCATCGAGGACCGCCACGGCCTGCGCTCGACGCTGATCGCCAGCCAGCTCCCTGTGGAGCACTGGCACGACTACCTCGGCGAGCCCACGCTCGCCGACGCCATCCTCGACCGGCTGCTGCACAACGCCCACCGCCTGCCCATGAAGGGGGCGTCCATGCGCCAGACCACAACCACCAACAAGGAGGAGGCCGACCAATGAGCCCCTGGGAACCCGGCCTGTCGCGCAACACGCGCTTCCACCTGCGCCTCGGTGAGCGGCGCACCACCGTCACCCTGGATACACTGCTATCCAGCTACCTCGCCATCCGCCTGGGCCTCGAGCCCGAGACACCCCAGGCGCATCAGGCCGTGCGGCGCTGGCTGCAGCACCGCCTCGATGAGCACAACGACCCCGGCCGCGTTGCCGTCAGCCAGTGGCTCCAGCGCGAGGTCCTCACCGTCGTGGTGGATACAAAACTATCCGCTCACTACGCCAACTGGCTCCTCGACGGCACGCCTCCACCACCGGTCGCGCTTGACCCATCGTGACCGATCACGCTCAATGAACACGGCCCAGCGCACACCGCGCCGCGAACCGGTCACGAACAGCGGAATCAGCGGTCACGTTCACCGGAATACGCAGAGCTACTGGGTTGAGGAGGTCGAAGAGGGTGAGGTCGCGCGTGAGGAGCTCGCTCCGGCGATGCTGAGCGGCGCGCGTTTCTACGAGGCGCCCGAGGATGTGGATGATGCGGAGGCGGCGGAACTCAACGATTTGAACGAGCAAGGCCAGGAGAACTTCACGGCGTCTTATCGGGTCGCCGAAACGACCCTTGAGGACGACTACGAGCACTTGCCACTGCCGTTCTCGGAGGACGAATACGCCGCTGCCCGTCCCTCCGCGCGAGAGGAAGTCGATGAGCTCCTCGGGAATATTCCTGAAGATGAGGCGGCGGACCTGGATGCTGCTGACCGTGAGGAACTGGAAGACCTGATCGACATCGCCTTCGCGCGGATCCTGGAAGGCGAGCCGATCCCCCAGGACGTCATCGACGACTCCCCGCTTGCGGCAAGCATGATTGACGCTTTTGCGGCGCTCGCTGAAGGCGACTTTCAGGTCTATCCCGCGGAAGCGATCACTGACGAGGATGAGTTCGATAATTTCGTCGACCTGGTCGCAGAGTCCGCGGAGGTCCATTTGGATGAGATCGCCGAGCCGGATGCCGATTACGAGCAGTTCGCAATTGGCCTGATCACAGGTGGGGATCAGGAGACCTCGCCCTTTGTCGACGAGGATATCCCGATGGACTTCCCGATCAAGGAACCGGAAGATCTCTCGGATTTCGAGCCTGGCGGCCCACTGGAGCAGTTTGACGATGCCGAGGACTATGCGGACGCGGTGCTTGATGCGCTAAATGACTTCGGTGAGGACTACATCGATCTCATTGATCAGGAACTCGATTTCGTCGGGCTGTCCCCTATCTTCGAAGGCCTGGAACCGGAAACTGCCTGAGCCTCCATCCTCCACGGGCGCCCCTTTCTCGGGGTGCCCGTTCCCATCAAGTGCGTTCGTGGTTGGACACCCGCTCTTGGTGTGTCGGCGACACATTGGACGTTTCTGGATTCCAGTGCCCCGGATGCAGTAGGGATGTATAGAGCCTGGCGTACTGGGCGAGGGAGATGTCCGCCGTCAGGTGGGTCTCAAACCGCGCGCGTGCCCCATTGCCCAGCCGTTGGGCGGTTTTCGGTTCCCGCGCGAGACGCTCCATGGCATGGGCCAGGCCTTGTGGATCGGCAGGCCTGACGACCAGGCCTGTTTCCTCGTGCTTATTGACATACGAGGTGCCCGTCGCGAGTTCGGTGGTGATCAGTGGGCGTTTCGCCATGGCGGCCTCGATCAGGGAGATGCCGAAGGCTTCCGAGCGCCGGTGTGACGGGAACACGAAGCCCCGGCAAAGGCGCATGAGGGCCATTTTGTCCTCGTCGTCATCCAGATGCCCTGTGAAGATTACCTGGTTGCCGAGACCGAGCTGCGCTGCCTGTGCCTTCAGGGCCTTTTCCACGGGGCCGTGGCCGGCGATGACAACGCGTTGATCTGTATACCGCAATGCGTCCAGCAGAACGTGCAGCCCCTTGTAGTAGCGCAGTACGCCGACAAAAAAGAAAAAACCTTCCCCCACACACTCTTTCCATACGCGGACGCGTGACGCCGACGGTATGGGGTAGCGATGCTCCTCAAGGCCGAGAGGGATCACCCGCGTGCGCTCTTCGTGGAGTTCCCTGAGAACCTCGCTCGTTCGCCGGTACTGCGGTGAAGTTGCAACCACCGTATCCACTGATGCGAGAAAACGCCGTCGCACGGGCCGGTACAGACGCTCGAGCCGGCGTTGGCGGACGACATCGGCGTGATAGGTGACCACGGCGGGCTTCCCGGAGGCAGTCAGCAGGTGCAAGACGTCCGCGAAAGGCCAGGGGAAGTGGTAGTGGACAACGTCCATGTCTGCCACGAGTTCACGAAAGTAGCGAAGCGTATTCAGGGAAATGGAGCACGAAGCCACCTCAATGTGGCGTTTGCGTTGATGGACGGTCACATCGCCATGGCGGAAGGGCTCCTTCCGCGGATGTGGACTGAGAGCGAACACGTGGCTGTCGATCCCATGGCGCCCGGTTGCGGTACAGATATGGTCCACAGCCCGCTCCATGCCGCCGTCGGAGTCGGGATAAAAGGTCCGGACCACGTGCAGTACGCGCATCATGATTCCCGGAATGCGCGGCTGATGGCGTCGGTCAGTGGCCGCAGAAGGTAGGACATGAGCGTGCGCTCACCGGTACGGATCATGACCTCCGCTGGCATGCCGGGAAGCAGGGGGTCATCGCCAAGTGCGAACTGCCGCTGCGCCTGGTCAATATAGACCCGCGCGAGATAGTAGGCCTCGCCGGTGGCTTCGTCCTCGAGGCGGTCGGCGGAGAGATGAATAACATCTCCTTCCACCACGGGGGTCATGCGGAAGCTGTAGGCGGTGAGCCGGACGTCGGCGATCTGGCCGACGCGTACGCGGTCGATATCCTCCGGGCGCACCCGGGCCTCAACCACGAGATCGTCATCCTTCGGCACGATCTCCGCGATACGGCTGCCCGCGTCGATCACGGCGCCTTCCGTATGGACGTCCAGCGCGACAATCACGCCATCCACGGGTGCGCGTATCGTGGTACGGGCGGCGCGACGCTCAAGCGCGCGCCGTTGTTCGGAGAGGTTGTGGTCCTGTTGCTCGACTTCGTTCAGTCGGTCCGCCACCTCGGCTTGGCGCTCACTGCGCCGTTGGGTGATTTGAAGCTCGGTTTCGGTGATTTCCACGCGGAGCCGATCGATTTCCGCCTCCAGTTCCGCGATATCGCCCCGGTTCTCCACCAGGAGCTGTTGGAGTTCCCTGCTGCGCCGGCGGTCGGTGAGGCGCTGTTCCACGAGATCCGCGAGTTCGTCGAGTTCTTCCGCGTAGTAGGCGCGGCTCTCACGGCGGGCGTCGGCGACCGTCTCCAGGCCCTGGATCTGTGTCTCCAAAGCCTGGACGCGTTGTTCCAGCAGGTCGATTTCTCCGTGGAACAAGTCCTGACGTGTATTGAAGATGGCTTTCTGCGCGAACAGAGCCCGAGCGAAGTGTTGATCCCCCGCATCCTCAGGCTCCGGTATGAGGGGGGCCATGCTGTCGCGATTGTCCCGCTCTGCTTCAAGACGGATGCGTTCGGCGCGGGCAGATGCATGTTGCGATCGGATGGTTTCCAGCTCCGCATTGACCTCCGTGGCGTCGAGTTCGAGGATGACGTCACCCGCTTCCACGGAGTCACCATCACGCACACGGATACGCTCCACCAGGCCGCCGTCAAGGTGCTCCACGGCCTGCCTGTAGGAGTCGACCTGGACAACGCCGGGTGCGACTGCGGCGCCATCCATTTCCGCGGTCACGGCCCAGGCGCCGAAGGCACCAAAGGCGACGAGGATGATCACGAAGCCGATCCAGCGGGAGCTCCGATCGCTGCGTGGGACCGGTGGTGCAGAGCGGGTTGTGGTTGTCGTGGTGTTCTGGGTCATCCGCTGGTACCCGTTGCCGTTGCGCTGGCGCCGCGAGCGAAGCGCTGTAAAACCTCATCCCGGTCTCCGGCTGCCAGCAGCCGGCCTTCCTTGAGAACGAACAGCCGATGGACCCGCGCAAGAACCGCGTGGCGATGGGAGATGACGATCTGCGTGCGGCCAGCATCATGGCCTTGATCCAGCGCGGCGGTCAGCGCGGCATCACCGCTGTCGTCGAGATTGGAGTTGGGTTCGTCGAGCACCAGGATCGCCGGATTGCCATAGAGGGCACGTGCCAGGCCGATGCGCTGGCGCTGCCCGCCGGACAGGGTTGCGCCCCCGGGGCCCAGATAAGTGTCGTAGCCGTTACCAAGGTGCAACACGAGTTCGTGAACCCCGGCGGCCTGCGCGGCCTCCACCACTGCCTGCGCATCCACGTCACCGAAGCGGGCAATGTTTTCCGCGACGGTGCCCTCGAACAGTTCAACGTCCTGGGGGAGATAACCGATGTGCGGACCCAACTCATCGGCGTTGTAGTCCGCGACATCAGCGCCGTCGATGCGCGCGTGGCCGGCACGTGGGGGCCAGACACCCAGCAATGCCCGCACAAGTGTGGATTTGCCGGCAGCGCTGGGGCCGATGACGCCCACGGTCTCACCCGGTGCGATGGTGAACGACACTGCCCGGATTGCCGGCTCGCTTGCCCCCGGCGGGACGACGGTGAGCTGTTCGGCGTCGATCCTGCCCTTGGGCGCCGGCAGGGAGAGTTTGCGTTCCTCGGCCGGGTGCTCCGCCAGTAGCTTCTCGAGTCGGCCGAACGCCTGGCGGGCGCCCATGATGCCGCGCCAGTTGCCGATCAGGCTGTCCATGGGGGCAAGTGCGCGGCCCAGGAGGATGGTGGCGGCGATCATGATGCCGGGCGTGATGAGCTGGTGGATGGCGAGATACGCGCCGGTGCCGAGAATGAGTGACTGCAGCAGCAGCCGAAACGCCCGGCTCGTGGCATAGAAGGGGCTCGCTTGATCAGAGGCTCTCGACTGGAACCCGATGACACGTTCCTGTCGCTCCTGCCAGCGCTGGCGGAGGCGATGGACCATCCCCATGGCCGCGGCCGCCTCGGCGTTGCGCAGTTGGTTCGTCAGCGTTTGCTGTGCGGCCACCTGCTCGGCATTGGCCTGGTTCAGCGCGGCGCGGCTCATGAAGTTGTTCGCCAGGGCCAGGATCAAAAGGATCAGCGCACCGCCCAGGGCGACCCAGCCCAGGAGCGGGTGGAACAGAAAAATGACGGCAATGTAGATGGGCAGCCACGGTGAGTCGAAGAATGCAAGCAGCCCGCTGCCGGTGAGGAACTGACGGACGGTGTTGGCGTCCTGCACCGGTTGGCTGTCGGCACCTCCCGGCGTGATGAGCCCGCGGCGAAACAGGGCATCGAAAACACGGTCCCCGATCAGGCTATCCAGGCGGCCGCTGGCACGCACCAGTACTCTGGAGCGGATCCACTCCAGGGCGCCAAGCACCACCATGAGCACCACCACGATGGCCGTCAGCATGACCAGCGTCGATTCGCTGCGGCTGGCGAGTACGCGGTCGTAGATCTGCAGCATGTAAAGCGGTGGCACCAGCATCAGCAGGTTAATGAACAAGCTGAAGAAGGCGGCCGCCCAGAAGGTGCCACTACAGGCCCGGACGGCGGCGCGCAGCTCCGAGCCCTTGTTTTGTGGTTTCGCCATGCTGATAGGCTCCGCCTCGCGCATTGTTAGTTATATGGGCCACCCCGGGTGGGTGGTCTGGTTCAGGCGTCGAAATTGAATGAGACATCGCCGCCGCTGCCGGCGCCGTTTGTCTTTCCGGTGTTCCCGCCGGATTGTTGCCCCTTCTTCGCTTTTTGCGCATGGGCATTGGCAAGGCGCACCAGCGCAGGAAGCTGCGCCGTGGACAGAATCTGCGCGTAGGCGAGAGGGAGTGCCCCTTCACGCCGCAATTCCGCAAAGCTTGCGTCATCCAGGGCGTTGAGCTTTTGTTCACTGACCGATTGCAAGCCGTTCAGCCGCCAGCGCTTCTCACCCACGGTCACCGTCGGTTGCCACTCCTCGAGTAGCCCCGCGCCTGCCAGCGCCTCAGTCGCGCGACGGGTCGCCTCCACACCGGTGGTGAACTCGCGGAGAATCGCCTTGGCCTGGTTCAGCCGCTCGGTCGGCTCACCGTCCTCGGTAAACAGCGGCTCGCCTTCGGTGTCCGACAGCACCCCCGCCTCGGTGTCGATGGCAACAGCGGGTGGTGCGTCCGCCTGGGATGGTTGCGTGAGAATGAACGGATAGCGGCGAACAGCAGCCGGTACGTAATCGCTGAGCCAGCGGCCATCCGGACCCACCAACAGGTTGGATTGGCCATCCAGACCCAGCATCGCGACGAGGCGTGGTTCCGGGGTCTCACCTCGGGTGACGAATGCTAGAGGCAGCCGTGCGGCCAGGCGGGACAACTCGCGGGCCGCGACCGGGACCATTCCCTGATTGCGCGCAAAGCCGTAACTGCGCAATGGAGTGAAGCGCTTCTTGGCGTGGGTTTTCGATGACAGAGCAACGACGTTCTGATACATGGTCTTCTCCGTGACGAGCAGTCGCCTTTGACGAGTTGTGCGTTCGCAGGGCGAATACTCTCACTCTGTCCGGGGTGAACTCTACAGAAGAAAAGGGCCCCGGCAGGGGCCCAAGGGAATGCAAAGGCCCGGCCACTCCATGTGACCGGGCCGGGCTGCCATCAGGCGATCAAGTCGAAGTTGTCGGCGGTCAGCTCGTCCGCTGATACACCCACAAGCTCCAGTTCGAAGTCACCTTCGATGTTGTGGATCTGCGTGAAGTCCCCTTCGTTATCGGCTGCGGCAGCGAAGACATCATCCCAGTCATCCATGCCCTCGTCGTCGATGCCGAAGCCGTTGACCAGGAGGTTGTCTTCGTCGAGGTCGAAGGCGACATCTTCGAGCAGGAACTCCATTTCGTCGATGCCCGCAGAGCCGTCAGCAATTTCCACTCGCTGCCCTGACGCCATTTCAGCGAAATCAAACGTCAGATCTTCTGCCGCACCCGTACTAAACAGATTGAAGGAGCGATCTGCTCCGCTGACGTCTTCGCCATAAAGCTCAACGGTCAGCCCGGAGACATCGTCACCGCTAACCGAAAAGTTTATCCCGGTGATGACGTTCGCGTTCATCTCGGTAAGATCGAACGTCGCATCGTCTCTGAAGTGTGGCGTATTGGCATCGACTCTGAGCGCCGTATCACCCGCCAGCGTCAGGGACTCCATTGCACGAGGCGACGCGAGGTACTCGACGGTATTACTGCTAGATCCGCCTCCAACAGAATTAATCGTCATGTCAGCGCCGTCAACTGCAACGTCGCTCACCCGATTGCCGGAACCGTCGAAATTGATCTCAACGGAATCAGCCCCACTGGCATCGAATCCCTCGATGGTGGAGTCCGACGTTAGATCGAGGTAAACCTCCTCTGCCGCATTGGCTTCAAAGGACGTCACATTGGCACCGTCTCCAAAGCTGGCCGTCACGGCGTACTCGTCGCCACCGGCCTCGATGGTGTCCACGTCCGCGTAAGCGCCGAACGTCAGGTTCACCTCACCATCCGGGTCAGCGGCTGCGGTACCGGCCGTAATGCTGTCCACGTTGGCCTCGTCACCGAAGGTGACGTCAACGGTAGTGGCCTCCGCTGCATTGATGTTGCCGGTTACCGTGACATCGTCGCCAAACGTCGCATCAAAGGTCTCGGCCGTGCCTGCCTGGATGGTGGCCATAGCGGTTCCGTCGGCAAAGCTTCCCTCGAACGCATCGGCGTCATTGGCGAGAATCTCGCCAACCCAGTTCTCGGTGCCATTGACCGTGACGGTCACAGCGTCCGCGGCGTTACCGACATTAATCTCGTCCGTGCCAAAGTTCGGTCCATCTCCATTGAAGGTAACCGTGGCATCGGCAGTGGCAGCGGTCATGTCGATATCACCGATCCAGTGCCACTCGTCGTCCGGCGACCCTTCAGTTGTCACGGTCAGCGCGGAGGAATCATCCCCATCGGCTTCCTGCACAAGAGTGTCAATACCTGCTGCGGAATCCGCAGCCACGGCTTCACGGAACACAACCGAACCGTCGGCACCAAGATTCTCGACCGTGTCGATCCACAGGTATTCATCACCGATCGAGGCGGCTTCAGCATCAAGGACCAGATCATTAGTGCCGGCAACATCGAGTTCATGGAGCCAGCGGCCCTGATCGCGCAACAGTGCTGAGACATCGCCGGCTTCAGGCCCGGCCACGGTCAGGGTGTCGCCATCGGCGAGTGCGGAGTCCAGACGAATCGTACTATCGTTACCGGTGGCATCGCCGAACACCTCAAGGCGAAGATCACCGTCTTCCGGCTCGATGGTCAAATTGCCATCGAAGCCGTCATAGAGCCGCACGGAGCCGTCCCAGTCGGTGAGCCGTGTTTCGGCATCTTCAATGCCGCCGGCAAACCCGAGGGTATCCGGGGTATCGGTGAACTGGCCGAGGTCCAGCTCGTGCTCGCCGTAATCGCCAGCATCAGTCTCGTTGATGATTACCGCATTGAGCTCACCATCACCTGCCGAGATGGTTCCGTCATCCTGCAAACCGGCCAGGCGATCGTGGGTGCCGTCCGGATCCCCGTTCTCGTCGAGCGCTTCGCGGACATCGAGACCCAGATACAGGTTGCTCGAGCCCTGGATGTCGATGCTCTCTGTCTGGCCGCGGTTTACGTCCGGGCCGAGCGCTTCGGTGTCCACACGGACCAGATGGGCCGGAGCCACCGCGTCCGCGCGTTCGGGCTCGGCGATATCCGACAGCACCAGTTCGAGATCACGGACGTGGCCATCGGTGAACTGCATGTTCTCGACTTCGATGGCACCCCCATCGCCAGCGAGCTCGACGCGCGCGGCATCACCACTGAACTGCTGGGCGTAGCCGAGTTGCAGGGTGTCCATGCTGCCGGCAACCTGCACCGGTGCCTCGCTGCGGATGGATTCCAGCGTGGCGTTGTCGTCATAGCGACCCACCTCGAAGGTGCCCGGATCAGCGTGGAAGAGGTTCACGGAGCCGATATCGCGCAGCCCGAGAGCACCGTCACCACCGATATTAAGATTCTCGGTATCGCCGGCGAAACCGGAGAGATAGACCACGGCATCGGCGCCGATGGTGACACCGTCACCGTTCACCAAGCCACCGAGTTCACCGGTCCCCAGGTACAGTTCTTCACGACCGTCCTCGGTGCCTTCGACGGTCAGGCTGTTCTGGTCGTCACCCATGATGGCGTCGAAGAGGGCAACTCCGCTCGTGCTTGCGCCCTCAAGGGAAACCGTCAGGTCGTCGGTCAGGCCGCTGACATCAACGTCGACGAGTCTGCCGCCCAGCGAGCTGTAGCTTGCGTTGACGGTATCGACGTTCTCCCCGTTGAGGTTGATGTCATTCGCAAGAGGTCCCAGGCCCACGCTTAGCTGAAGGCTCTCGGCCTCATCTGTCGCGTTGATGGTTGTGTCGCTGCTGCCGGTGGTGGCGAAGCGAATGACCTGCTCTTCACCGACCTGTTCAATAGTGTTGCCATTGGCGCTATTGCCCAGGGTGATCTCCTCAAGGGCGTCGCCGTCGGCGAAGACCGTCGAGCCTTGCGCGCCACTCAGCGATACCTCCTCAAGGGCTGAACCTGCCGCCAGATCCACGTTGGCTGTATCACGAAGCGTCGCTTCGGTGAGGCTGTCGCGCGTCTCGACGTGCATGTTTGATGCGTCGTCAATGGTCACATCTTCCAGCTGGTCACCGAAGAGGCCAGTATCGAGGACGGCGTATTCGGCCACGACGTCGGCGACGTCCCGATCCGGATCGTCGGCCGCAATGTTGTCGACACGATCACCCGGTGTGCCTGGGAAACCACCGCTGCCGCCATCCACCACCAGTGACTGCAGGTTGTAAACAGAAAAGGTGTTATCCAGGCCGGCGTCATTCCAGGCGGATTCCGGATCGAAGTCCTCTAGGTTGTTGGCATTGGTGGCCAGTGTGTTGTGGCCGGCGCCACCGTCGAAGGTCAGCGTGTTACCCGGCAGGCCGGTTGAGGTGTACTCCTTCCACAGCTTGTCACCGGCACGGACTGTCGTATCCTCATTACTCCCGTAGACAACCGCATTGAACTGGGTCGATGCTTCCGCCAGCCCGGGATCACTGACGTCGACATCCAGCTCGGCATCGAGTTGGCGCGCGTCGACGCGGGTCAGCGCCATGCCGTCATCGGCGACCAAGGTCAAATCCTCGTCACCGGAAAGGCGCAGACTGTTGGCGCTGTCGGCAACAAGGTAGATGTCGTTATCGAGATCTCCGTCGCTCTGGAGGCTGTCGATGTTCAGCTGGGTGCTCGTCGGCGCACCGCTGACGCCATCGAGGACAACCGCGCCCTCATACCCGCGAATTGCCGTGTTGTGCACCGACGTGACGTCCATGTCGTCGAGCACGATGGCATTCGCGTTGACATTGGAGATGCCGAGGTCGGTTGCGCTATCAATATTCTCGGCAACCAGGAAGGCGCCCGGCGCGTCCGTATCCCGGAACACCAGGTTGCCGAGGTCGTCCGCGTCACGTAGATCAACCGTTGGCGTATTGCGAATGAACAGGGTGTCGACCTCGCTCAACTTCGGCGCAACGTCAATTGCGTTATCAAAGTTCTGGGAGATGGATGCCGAGACGTTGTCGGCCTGGCTGCCGTTGACGGTCCACTCCTCTTCACCGAGGACCCGGTTCACCACGTGCACGAGCGTGTCGTCTTCCTGCGGTGTGATGTGAACACCGCTCTCCTCCGAATTCTCCGGCGTATGGGTGCCCCAGTCCAGTTCCAGCGCGCGCTCCGTGGGCAGGTCGAGTTCCATCGGGTCAGGAGCCTCAGCGGGATCCAGCCATCCCAGACCGAGCTGGTTAAGCTGTACGAGTTCGGCATCATCGCTCTCGAACCGGCGTGCCCCTTCCATCATGTTCAGCGCCAGTTCGCCCTCTGGCACGGCGCCTTCCATCAACTCCCGCACCCAGAACTGGAAGCCCTCGAAATCAACACCTTCGCTGAAATAACCCTGCTGGGCGGCGGTAAGGTCGTCAGGCTCAAGTTCCAGGATCTCGGAATCACTACCGATCACGTTCGTGATCTCGTCCCCTGGTGCGCGGCCCAGCAACTGCTGGTAGTGGTTCTCCACAAGCCGACCGAAGAATACGCCCTCGTCGAGTTGTTCTGCGCTGGGATCCTCGTCGATGCTGAGGTCTTCGCGAATGCTGTCCCGGACCCGGGAATGGATGCTGTTGTCACGGGTTGCCCAGTCGGAGGTCAGCGTGAAGAGGTCACCGTCTCGGTCAGCAAGTTCCTCCTCTGACTCGTCCAGTCGGGCGGTGCTCGGAGTTACCCCGAAAATCGCTTCGTACAGGTTCTCTAGCGTTTGCCGTTCAGCCATGGCTTATTCTCCTTTACTTGCGCTTGATGGCTTCTGCCTGAGACCCCGGTACAGGGTCAGATTATTCATTGTTCCGTCTTTCCGAGAGGCCTGTATAACGACGCTTTACGGCGAGTCAGCAGTCGCGCTGGCCTGGCCAATACCCTGATTTCCCCCGGAATGAACTGAATTGCACGTATAATGTGATACAAAAACAAAGAGTTGTCGGAGCCTTCCGGGAACTGTATCAACGTGTCTGTTCCCTGTCGATCACACTGTATCTATGGTTACCTTACAGTCACCTTACATGCTGCCTGACCGTATCAACGGTTACCTTACACCGGCCTTACATAATGGCTTAACAGACGAGGTGATTAAAAATCGGATCGCAAGCTTTCAGCCTGATCGAGGGTTTCATAGGTGCCATTGACGTGGGTGGCCAGCAATTGGGCGCGGTAGCGTTTGGCCAGCGCGGACCATCGGTGCCCGTCGAGCCAGCGGCCCCGCCCGGCATGTACCCGGGCGCGCACCTCGGGATCAAAACCGGCACGGAGCTGCTGCAGCACGTAGTGAATGGCGCCGGAGTCGAAGCCATCGATCGCATGGGTGGCGTCACGCACCGGGTCGAAGATCGGTGCCGGTGTCGTTGCGACGTCGGGACATGCGGCGAGGGCGACGGTCACGGCACCGCTGGAGGACTCGTGTGTGTGCTGGTAAGGCATGACAACCATGTGGCAGCCCGCGAGCAGCCGCTCGACCTCGCTGTGTGGCAGGAAGTCGGTATACCAGTCGATGCGGTCGGCAACGCCGTGTCGCTCGGCAATGCGTCGGCAGTGCTGGAGCTCATGACGGGAGATCGGGTCGTCACGAACCGCCGTGACAAGCCGCAGGCGAGCCTTGGGCTCGTTGAGACCCGCGAACGCTGCGATGAGCTGATCCGTGCCCTTATGCGGGAGCAGGAAACCGAATGTGCCGATGACCAGGCCGTCCGATGATGGACCGGGCAAATCGGCTGTCGGCTCGTTCACGCCATGGGGCATCAGCACGGTGTTGTCACTGATGCCGATCCGCTTGAGGTTATTGAGATCGTCCAGGGTGTGGACGAAAACACGGTCACAGACCGTCAGGCACGTCGCGACGTCCTCCACTGCAGCCGTATCGTGGGCAATGAGATCGCGTGTGTTGTGCAGCGTGAGAAAGACGCTGTGGCCGCGGTGGTTCAGCGATGCGATGCCGTGACGCAGGGTGTCGTTGAGGCGGTAAAAGCCCGGATGGTGCTGAATCCAGATGATCTCCGTCTGCGGGTGACAGGTACGTAAGTCGGGAGTTTCGCCGTAGGACCATGCGTCGATGACTGATACATCCTCCAGGGGCGTCCATCCCGCCGCGGTGGGTCGCTGGCGCGGGGCGAGGATGTCCACGGCATCGCCGAGCGTGCGGAACTCGTCCGCAATGCTGCGGCTGTACTCGGCCACCCCGCAGGCCTCCCCCCATGTTGTTAACAGGCTCACCGACAGCGGCTGGTCCCGCAGATGCCGCAGGCGGCCCGCCTGATAAAAGCTGTGGATACGGGCGAGAGCACTGAGCAGGGAGTCGCTGGCGCGGGCGGAGAAGAATCGAGCGACCATGTCGTCGTGCAGCTTCTGCGGGCGCGCCTCAACGCGCCGATCACCCGCAAGCAGCGCGTGGCACACCTCGGTGAGGACATCGGTCAGGTGCTCGGGGCTCGGGTCTGTCCAGACGGAATCACTGCTCAGCAAGTGCGATCCGGAGCGGTCGAAGCGATAGCGAATCCACCATGCATTCTCCGCGGTGGCGAAGTCGGTGTGTGCGCCGGCGCCAGTGACGATCAGCGGCCGGCGATGCTCGCCCGCCTCGATGGCCGGCAGGTTGAGCCCTTCACCGCGGGTCGGCAGCACCACTGCGTCGGCTTCTCGGTAGAGCCCAGCCATGGTGTCGGCGTCATAATCGTCGAGGATGATGTGCACACGGTGTCGGTGCG
The DNA here is from genome assembly GCF_012044895.1 of Aquisalimonas sp. 2447. Classification (NCBI taxonomy): domain Bacteria; kingdom Pseudomonadati; phylum Pseudomonadota; class Gammaproteobacteria; order Chromatiales; family Ectothiorhodospiraceae; genus Aquisalimonas; species Aquisalimonas sp. 2447. Next base: position 2,549,601 of record NZ_CP050695.1, on the reverse strand, counting down.
CCTCCGAGACGAACTCGCGGACCCAGTCTTCAATACGGTTGTGGGGGTTGGGGAACGTCTTGATGGTCAGGTGGACGTTGTCGAGCCTGGCGGCCAGCGCATCAAATGCTTCCAGAAGCACGTCCGGTGCCTTACGTGGGAAGCAGGAGGACACATGTAACAGATGGACCGAGCCGCGCTGCTGCGCTCGCGCGAGGTCGCCGACGCTGCTTTGCCGCGCGCGAGGGTCCGGGCGCAGGGGTAGCGTGATGACATGGATGGGCAGTGTGCACCCGCTATCCATGAGCACCTTCTTCACGAACCAGGAGGTCACGACGACCCCGGCGTAACTGTGATTCAGGGTGTCGATCATGTCGTCCCGGACGCGGGACTCTTCCCAGGAGAACAGCGCGATGGGAGTGGCGCGTGTGCGGTCGGGATCATTGACCGGGGGAAAGTGGTGATAAAGACAAACGCCCGGCGTGGTTGTCGGTTGAGTCGATATCAATGCCTCCAGGGAATCGGCTTCCGCAGGGCCGCCGGGGACGGGCCGTAGATGTTGCACCGGCTCGCCCTCGCGGGGATGGATGGTGAGACTGAATTCGGGGTAGTCGGCACGGAGCCGATGAACGATGTTGCGGTTGACCACGGCCAGGCTGTAGCTACCGACGAAGTGGCCGTCGATGGCAATATGGTGGAGCCGCTCCTGTAATGCGTGGCGTGGTACCAGCGCGTCCCGCTGGTCGAGACTCGACAGCCGCACCGACGCCGGTCGCGGGGGCAAGAGTTCTTCGAAGTCTTCGTTGCGAGCATAGCGCCGGATCGGCGGCTGACTCTGAACGGACAGTCGTAGCAACTGGCCTCGGAGTCCGGGGAACGGCCGCACTATGAGCGCGACGGGGCGGCGAATCCAGGGAATTGCGGATGCACTGCGCACCGCTCGAGCCATGTTCCGCCGCAGGGCCGCCCGGCCCAGGTACTGTTCCTGCAGGACCGCGCATGCGGTTCGGACCCGATCTGTCAGGCGATGCCACCACCGCTCGGAGCGTAGGCGCTGTAGCTCCTCCTCGAGGTTTTCGACCCGCCGCGCGAGTTCTGTGAGGTTGTGTTCGAGGAGTTCGACCCCGCCGCTGCGGCCGCTGATGATGTGGGTCAGTTCGGCCAGCTCGGCCACGGTACCGTCAGCGCAGCGTTTCTGTGCGAGGATCGCGTAGTCCGGATAGGCCGTCATGGCCCAGGGGAGTCGCTCCGAGAGCGCCGCGTCGTTCGTCGGTGCGGGCGGTCCGTTGAGGCGCAGAACCAGTGGCCTCGGGAAGCCGGCATCGCGGGCCACGAATTCAAGCAGCCCCGGGGGCAGAGGGCTGCGATGCGTCGGGTCCACGTGGAAGCTCCAGAGCCCGACCTGGAGGTTTTCCGGATTGGGCGTCTCGAGGAGGAGCATCCCTCCAGGGGCCAGCGCGCGGAAGGCCTCCTTGATCAGCATCTGTAGCTCTTCAAACGCCAGGTGTTCGGCAATGTGAAAGCCGCTGACGAGTGCCAGTGAGTGATCCGCCTGCGCTGCCAGCTCCGCCAGCGCATCGCCTTCGTCTACCGCTAGCCCCTGTTCCCGGGCGATGGCCACCATGGCGGGGTTAGCGTCGACGCCCCGCGCCTGCAGCCCGTAGCCGCGGAGCATCCCCAGCCATTCACCGCGGCCGCAGCCGAGATCCAGGGCGTCGCGCTGTGCACACGTGGCCTGCAAGACGTCCAGCGCCGGTTGGTAGATGGTCAGGCGCTGCCTGATCTCGTCCTGTGACCCGCGAAAACTCTCCTCAAAGCGGGTGTAGAACTCCGCATCCATTCGTTCCGCCTCTGGCCTGTGTTGCGATTGAGTCGGGTGGCGTGGCTCAAGCCCTGTGCCTTTCGGTGTGATGTTCATACTCGATCCGCGGTGCCATCCAGTTGGTCCCGATGAAATGGGGTTTGCCGGGGTTGGTGACCGTCAGCAAGACGGCATAGTCCAGCCAGTCGTAATTCGCGTCGAGATGGGTTTCGCCGCCCTGGAGCGCCACGGATACGGCGTAACTGCCAGGGCCCAGATTCATGGTGAAGCGTGCGCGGTAGTCGATCACATCCCCGGGGTTTGCTTCCAGCACAACATGGTCCGTATGCCACGTGTTGGTTCCAAAGACGGAATTGCCCAGTCTGTCCTTGATCAGGTAGCCGGCGACAAGTGGTGCCACGGGTGCATGCACGCGGACCCTGATGTGCAACGCCACGTGCTGACCGACGCTTGCGGTGTCCAGGCAGTGCCCCTCGGCGTCGTACAGCCCGGCGTGCTCGACGCGCGCTTCACCAGTACCGGAGCGGGTCTGGATGCCGCCGCTGGACAGGGGCGAGGTCTCGATGGATGTGTTCTCCTTGCGGGCAATGAGTGCGTTGTAAAGATCCAGCGTCGACTCCGGGTCGCTGTCGCGGACGATCTCGCCGTGGTCCAGCAGTAGGGCCCGATCGCAGAGGCTTTGGACGGCCTCCTTGTCGTGGGAGACGATCAGCAGTGTTGTGCCTTGGCGACGGAATTCGCGGATGCGTGCAAAGCTCTTGTGCTGGAAATAGGCATCTCCCACGGAGAGGGCTTCGTCAATAATGAGGAGATCCGGGCGCGCACCAGTGGCTACGGCGAACGCCACGCGCATCTGCATGCCGCTGGAGTACTTGCGCATCGGCTCATCGAAATAGTCGCCGATTTCGGCGAATGCTTCGATGCCCGGCATCAGGGCGTCGATGCGTTCGCGGGAAAACCCCATCAGTCCGGCAGCGTGGCGGGCGTTCTGGCGGCCGGTGAGTTCAGCATTGAACCCCATGCCCAACTCGAGAATGGCGCTGACGCTGCCGGCGACTTCCACGGATCCGCTGCTGGGCTGCAGTATGCCGGCGAACATCTTCAGCAGCGTGCTCTTGCCGGCTCCGTTTTCGCCAATAATGGCAACCGCCTCTCCGGGGGCGACTTCAAGGCTCACGTCCCGGATGACCCAGTTCTCCGCCAATGGCGGGATCGCGAAGAACCAGCTTGCGATCCGCCGTAGCTCGGATGGAAACCGGCGGTAGACCTTGCCCAGGCCCTGTGCCCGGAGAACGGGGTCATTCCTCATAAGGCATCCACCAGTTCGGGTTTGGCGCGCTGGTAAAGGATTCGTGCGAGGACCAGCAGGCCCGCGGCAATTGCGGCAACCACGGCGAGGCCCGTGAGGGCCGGGGGTTCGCCGAAGGCAAGCACGTTCTGATAGGCGGTGACCAGGTGATACAGGGGGTTGAGTACCAGAGCGGCATGGACCGCGTCCGGGACGATGTGCGCTGGATAGACCACGGGCGTAAACCAGAACAGAAACTGCAGCAGGATGGGCATGATCTGCCCGATGTCACGGAGGAATACGTTCAGAATGCCGAGTATAAGGCCAACACCCAAGGCGAAAGCGAGGGTGATAACGGTGAGAAGGGGGACCCACAGCACCGTGGCGCTTGCGATATGGCCGAGTACCGTGAACACGCCCATCGCAGCCACGAACAGAACAACGTTATTGATCAGGCTCGAGCCAACAACGATCAGCGGTAGAACCAGCCGTGGGAACGCCATCTTCTTGATGAGGTTGCCGTTGTCGATGAAGACCCCAAGGGAGCGAGTGACCACTTCCATGAAAAGGCTCCAACCCAGCATCCCTGCGGTCAAGTAAATGGCGTAGGCGAAGGGGCCCTCGAGCCCTGGCAGTTTTGCCGACAGGACGGCTGACAGAATCAACGCATAGATGAGCACCTGGGATAGGGGCTGAATGACCATCCATAGGCTGCCAAGCCGGCTACGCGCGAAGCGCGCGATCAACTCGTGCCGGATGGAGCTGAGAATGAACTGCCGGAAGTCCCAAGCCGCCTTTAAACCTGCTGCCATGGTCAACCCCGATTGCCGCCCAGAACCTGGGTGTAGACCTCAGATGTGGCCTCGGCCGTGGCAGACCATGTGAAACCGGATGCCTGCCGCGGCCCGGCCCGGCGCAGTCGGGCCGACACGTCACGATCGGTCAGCACCCACTCGAGCGCGTCGCGGATGGCAAGAGTGTCGTATACATCAACACCGAGAGCCGCTGCCTCTGTAACTTCTGCCAGGGCGCCGGTGGCACTGGTAATAACGGGCGTGCCGCAGGCCATCGCCTCCAGTACGGGTAGCCCGAAGCCCTCGTAAACCGATGGGTAGACGAATGCGGCAGCGCCGGAATAAAGCGAGGGTAGCTTCTCATCCGGCACATACCCGAGCCGCCGTACAATTCCCGTGTCACATGCGCGCTTGACCGCTGCGCGAAGGCGTCGATCGGCCCAACCGTCAGGGCCTGCAAGGATTAAGGGATAAGCACTTTGCAGCGGTCTAGGCAGCGCCAGGTAGGCCTCGAGCAGCCGCGCCAGATTCTTTCGCGGCTCCAGTGCTCCGACGGAGAGGACGTATCGCCCAGGGCTGAGGCCATAGGTCTGTGCCGCCGTCTCAGGGCTACAGTCGGCGCGGAAGGCGGCGCGTGCGCCGTTAGCGATGGCGTGCACGCGTTCGGGCCGGATTCCCATCTCGGAAATGAGTTCGTTTCGCACCGTATCCGAGACGGTGATGATTGCGTCTGCTCGCTCGAGTGATGCAGGCAGGACGCGTTCCAGGTGCCGTACCCGGGCCGCCGGGTGGTGCTCGGGGAAGAACCGATGTGACAGGTCGTGCACGGTGACAACCCCGGGGATTGAGACCCGTGGCAGTTCGTAGTCAGGTGAATGAAACACGTCCGTGCCAGGAGGCAGAGCCATCGCCGCGGTGATGCTGCGCAGATGTCGCCAGGCGAGCCCGAGCAGCGCTTTGCCAGGAAGGCGGCGGGCGCGTGCCGCCGGAGCCAAGGCCACTTCCGCGTCCGCGATGGAGGTGTAGCAGCGCCACCCCGAAAGAACGTCGAGTCGCTCCACGGTCTCCGTAGCAGGTAAAGCACGTCCAAGTTCGCGGGTGTAATGGCCAATACCCGTCAGCGGTGGTATCACCGTGTGCCCTTGCAGCACCACATGCATGTTGTTTTCTCTAGCGGCTGCTTTGTTGCGCGAAGTAGCGTACCACTAAGCGGATGTACGGGCATTGGGCCCCGAAGGCTCCTGTGGGGGCGGGCTTGCCAGCTTGTTCATCCGCAACCTAGTATGCAGCGACCTTCTTTCACAGATACACAGGTTCGACGCTTTGGCCTCACGTTCTGCAACTGACTGTTTGCGCACGAATTGCGGGGTCGTGCTCGTAGTTCTCGCCGTTCTCCTGACATGCCTCATGGCGCCGGTTGCTGCCGAGCCAACGGGCTTGGTGGATGTGTACGAAGATGCGTTGGACGCGGACACCCAGTTCCGGGCGTCTGACAGTGCCGTGCATGCGGCGCGCGAACGCGAGCGCGAGGCATTCGGTGCGTGGCTGCCCTCGATCACCGCGAGTGCAGGTGTGGACCGCGTGCGTCGTGACGAGCGGGGCGGGGTCGAGGATGATGACGCCCGCACCTTTACCCGGGAGCAGTACCAGATCCGCCTGGAACAGCCGATCTACAATCGCGGGCATTGGGTGCGCCTGCGCCAGACCGAGCGTGAGACACGACGTACCGACCTGGAGCGCTCCAGTGAGCATCAGGATTTGATGGCGCGCGTCACCGAAGCGTACTTCGAGGTGCTTCTTGCCGAGTTGGAACACGGGCTTGCCCAACAAGAAGTGGAAGCCCTATCAAGCGAAGTTCGCCGCGTCGAGGCGCTCTACGACAGGGAGTTGGCTTCCCGGGCGGATCGTCTCGAGGTTCAGGCGGCTCTGGAAGAAGCGCGTAACGCGAAGCTTGGTGGACAGCATCGAGTCGATGCTGCTTATGAACATCTGCGAGAGATAACGAATCGGCGTTACGCGGACCTGAGAAAGTTACGGGATGATTTTCCCGTCGAGTTGCCTGAGCCGGACAGTGTAGACGTCTGGATAGACCGTGCCATGCAGAATAACCCGCGCCTGATGGCTGCAGAGCAAACGCTTCGGTCACGCCGGGATCAGATCGCTATTGAGCGAGCGCAGCATCACCCGCAACTGAACCTGGTTGCCAGTCATACGTACTTTGACGACGTAGATGACGAGGAGGAACTCTCAATTGCTACACCGGGAAGGCGGTTTGACGAGACCGTGGTCGGTGTTCAGTTGACAGTTCCTTTGTACGAGGGCGGTCAAGTTAGCGCACGATCGCGAGCTGCGGAGCACGATGCGGCACAGGCAAGTCAGCAGGTTGACGGTCTACGGCGCGCTCTGCTGAGTGAGGTGCGGGGCTCGTTTCTGGATGTCGAGCGCGGGGTGACATCGATTCGGGCGCTTCAGCGCTCGGTTTCGGCGCAGACCGCTCGGCTCGAAGCTGTAGAAGAGGAGCTTGGAATCGGGCGAAGATCAGTGGTTGATTTGCTGGAAACACGCAGAGCGTTGATTGAGTCCCGTCTTTCGTTGGCACGCGCCCGCGTGGAATACCTCAGCGCCCACGTCTCGTTACGTTCTGCTGCCGGGGAAATGGATCGTGACGCGGTGCTGTGGCTGGCAGAGTTTCTGGAGTAGGGCGCTCACCACCAACTCTCGGCAATCGCCTTCAGAACATCCGCGAATGCCGTTGACGGGTCGGTAGGTTCATCCAGCTAGTACATCCGGGAGGGCGCAGGGCGATCGACGTGCCCGGCAGTGGACGAGGTCGCGGAGTGCCAGTCGGTTTTCCGGCCGCACTGGGACGCCACCACCGGAGCCATGGCCTGGCTGCGCCGGGTGCGCAAGCGGCACCCGCAGCGGTTGAAGGAGAGCAACGTCAGCCGCGATGGTTCCAGAGCGCAAGGGTGGGCTGTCGCGACTGACGTCGCTCCCACATTGGGGAATGGCACGGCTCTGTGGGAGCGACGTCAGTCGCGACGAGCGGCGCCTGGCCGATACGGCTTCCTTGCCCCAGGCGCGGAGCCTTTAGGCCCAGTGTGTTACTCCAGGAGATCATCCAGATCGACGCCCAGGGCTTGTGCCAGTGCCTTGATAACCCGCGTGGAGCCCGTCCTGGAGCGGGATTCCAGTTGCGAGATGTAGGATTTCCCCACGCCCACCTGCTCGGCAAGTGCTTCCTGCGTCAATTCCCTGTACTCTCGCCATACCTTGATTGGATGATCCGCACCATTGAGTAGCCGCTCCACGACCTCCAGGGGGATTGTCTCTTCTCCCTGTTCAATGGCTCTCGCTGCCTCTTCAGCATCCTTGAGATCCTGCGCCTCTTCCGCCTGCTTGAGCAGACGCTGGTATTCCTCGTAAGGAATCACCGCGTACTCGGGAGCTCCGTTCCTTTCAATGATCTGAACACTCATTTATAGATGTCTCCCCGAGGTCCGACTTTCAGCACAAGAATTACCAGTTCGCCGTCGTCGATGCGGCACAGGGCGCGGTAACTGCCCTGTCTGAGCCGCCAGAATTCTTGCCCTTTCATCGGCTTCCACTGACTGCCTCTCGGTTGCGAGGGATCTTTCGCGATCTCGCTCAATGCCTCCACCAGCTTTCGCGCCTGTGGGGCAGGCATGCGGCGAAGTGCTTTGAGGGCCGCTTTTCGATACCTCATGCTGTGCATCGCAAAAGTTTACTGGGAGGTTTACGGAATGGCAACATCCATCCGCATCAACTCTTGCTCAGCGGTGGACGCCCCCGGGTCAATCCAGCGGCGCGAATAGCGCCTCCACGTCCGCCATCTCCAGGGCCGCGGTGCGGCCTTCGCCGCCGCCCAGCAGCCACTCGCCGAGCTCGGCCTTGCGTTGCTGCAGGGCCATGATCTTCTCTTCCACCGTATCGCTTGTGAGCAGGTTGTAGACGAACACGGGCTGGGTCTGGCCGATGCGGTGGGCCCGGTCGCTGGCCTGTTGCATGACCGCCGGGTTCCACCAGGGGTCGTAGTGGATCACCGTGTCCGCTGCGGTGAGGTTCAAGCCGGTGCCGCCGGCCTTGAGGCTGATGAGGAACAGGGGCACGGCGCCGGACTGAAACCGCTCGATGCGCTCTTCGCGCTTGCGGGTTTGCCCGGTGAGCTTGACGTAGTCGATGCCGGTCCCAGTCAGGGCCTCCTCGATCAACGTCAGCATGCTGGTGAACTGCGAGAACAGCAGGATCCGGCGGCCTTCGGCGACCAGTTCCCGGAGGTGATCCAGCAGCATCTCCAGCTTGGCGGAGCGGTTGACCTTGCGTGCGGCATCGAGCTTGAGCAGTCGGGGATCGCAGCAGACCTGGCGGAGCTTGAGCAGGGCGTCGAGGACGACCACCTGGCTGCGCTCCAGCCCACGACGGGCGACTTCGTCGCGCACGCGCTGATGCATGGCAGCGCGCACGGTCTCGTAGAGATCCCGCTGGGCGCCGGTGAGTTCCGCCTCCCGGCGGATCTCGGTTTTGGCGGGGAGTTCGCGGGCGATGGCCTGCTTTGTGCGCCGGAGCAGGAAGGGCTGGATGCGTCGTTGCAGCGCCTGTTGCCGTCCGTGGTCGCCGTCTTTCTCGATGGGGCGTCGGAACAGGCGGCGGAATTCCGTCGCATCCCCAAGCAAACCGGGGAGCAGGAAGTCGAATTGTGCCCAGAGGTCGCCCAGGTGGTTCTCCAGGGGCGTGCCGGTGAGGCACAGGCGTTGCTGCGCGGTGAGGCGGCGCACGGCCTGGGCCGCCTTGGCGCGCGGGTTCTTCACCGCCTGCGCCTCATCGAGGACCAGCAGATGCAGCGGCTGATTGGCCAGCGCGTCCACATCCCGCGGCACCAGGGCGTAGGTGGTGAGGATCAGGTCGTAGTCGGCGAGATGCGCCATGGCGGCGTGGCGCTCCGGACCGTGCAGCCGGAGCACACGGAGCCCGGGTGCGAAGCGCTCGGCCTCGCGCTCCCAGTTGAACAACAATGACCGTGGTGCGACCACCAGGCTGGGATGGGTGGTGCGGCCGGCTTCTTTCTCCAGCAGCAGGTGGGCGAGCACCTGGATGGTTTTGCCGAGTCCCATGTCGTCGGCGAGGATGCCGCCGAGCTGTTGCGCGGCCAGGGCCTGCATCCAGCTGACGCCGGCGGCCTGGTACTCCCGGAGTGAACCGGTGAGGCCGGCGGGTGGTGTCGCGGGCGTGATGCGCTCCAGGGCGGACAGGCGGCGACCGAAGTCCAGCACCGCTTCGCCGCCCCGCCAGGTCCAGCCGGTGTCGTCCTCCAGCTCCGTCACGGCGGCGGCGCGCACCGCGGGCAGGGTCAGCGCCGCCTCATTGCCGGTCAGGCGCGGGTCGTAGAGTTCACTGAGCGTGCGCAGCATGGGCACCAGCCGCCGCGCCGGCATGGGCACCAGCCGACCATCGCCCAGGTCCACCAGCATGGAGGCATCCAGGTCCACGGCGTCCAGGTGCTTCTGGGACATTGCCTCCGGATCGGATTGAATGAGCCGGATGAGAATGGGCACCAGGGAGTGCCGCTCGCCTTCCACCTCAACGCCCAGCTCCAGGTCGAACCAGGCATTGCCGTCGCTGTCATCCAGATCCGCGTACCAGGCGTCGGCCTCCACCAGCCGGTAGGGGAAGTCGCTGGCGATGTGGATCCGCCAGCCCTGTGCGCGTAGCACGGGCACGGTGCGCGCGACGATATCGAGCCAGTCCTGCTCCTCGCCCGGGACGAGTACGGTGTCCCCGGGGATGTCCATGCGGCGCAGGCCCTGATCGGCCAGGTTCGTCAGGGCGTTGCGCTCGGTACTGCGCTTCCGCTGGATATGCCAGAGCACACCGTCGCGGTGGACCGTTACGGTGTCTTCGTCCCTCGTGGCAGGCACATCAATGCCGTCGTAGTCGAAACTGACGCTGGCGGCCGGTATGCGTTCGTCATCCAGATCGTCTCCGTACGGGAGGTCGGCGAACAGCGGGCGCATGGTCAGGTGCAGGCAGGGGGTGGGCGTCACCTGCGCAACGGTCTTCTCTTCCGGGGGCTGCGGCAGCGGCAGGTCGGCGTCGAGTTCCTGGAGCGGGCCGTGGAGAGAGGCCATGGCCTCCGGTGGCACGGCCGGCGCCTGCAGCAGCGTGACGGCCAGACGTTCGGGGAGGTTCAGTGCGACCGGTCCGGTCTGTCCCGATGTGGGGTCCAGGTACCAGGGTGGTTGCCCCGCCACCACCTGCACCGTGCCGTCGTCGTCCTCCAGGCGCGCGCGCAGGCGCTGTGCACCGGTGTCGTCACCCACCCACTCCAGCCGGGCGGCGCGCTCCGGGCCGCGGTTGAGCACCGGGCCCCTTGCGTCCCCGACATGGGCACGTTCGGTGCTCGCCAGTTCCGCGAGGACGATGGGCAGCGACGCCACGTCGACACTCTGGCGGCTGACATGCAACAGGGGCAGGACGCGCTCATCCACCGGTTGGAGAAACCCGGCTCCCGTGCGCCCGTCTCCGCGATAGGCGTGCAAGGCGCCGTAGCGTCCGTCTTTCCGCGGGCGCGTCTTGTAGGGGGTGACGGTCAGGCTCGCCCGGTCGCCGGGCTCGAGGATATAGATGATGCGGTCGCTGGCGGCCTTGCGGGTCTGCTCGGCGGCCTGCTGCAGGTCATCCAGCCAGAGTGCGATTTCCGGCGAGGTGTTCGGGGCGGTGGCGGGCTGGCGCTGCTTGAGGTCGTTGAGCCGTGCGGCGATCGCGGCTACACCGTGTTTGCAGAATGACCCCACCGGGCAACTGCAATGGACGCTGACGGGGAGATCGGCGTGGAGGTCATGGACGCGGACTTGGGTGTGATAGACATTCCGCTGCGAGCCGCGCACACGGGCATAGAACCCCTCCCTGGCCAGGGTGATGTCCATGACGCGACCGTCATGGGCGTAATGCAGGCCCCGCGCCAGGGTGAGCTCGTCGAAGAGGTCCCAGAGGACGTGTTCGTCGTAGGCCGTGATCCAGCGTTGGAGGCGGTCCATTGGGGTGATTGGGCTCTCGGAGGTTGCCTCGGGTTGATGGGGCGAGAGGATACTGGGTGATGCGTCGACATGCACCCGGCGGGGTCGCCGCTTGCGCCGCCCCTACGGTCGAGGGGTAATAATGATGTGCCGCACATGCAATCCTGGCACCTTCAGGAAGTCACCGTCGCCCGTGACCAGGGTGCCGTCGGGCGCGTGTGTGAGCAGCGACGCGGCCTGCAGGGCGTCCGGCGTCCGCAGCCGGTGGCGCGCGCGGAGTTCAGTCGCTTTGTCGATGACGAGGGCGTCCAGGGCGATGGTCTGCAGGCCGGGTGCGTTGAACAAGTTCCCGCCGCATTCCGCGACTCAATTCCCACAAGGGAATGAGTCGTCGGTCAAGGCGGGCTTTCCTGGCTGAGAACATATTGCTTCACGGTGTCGAGATTGGCCCCACCGCACGTCGTAACTGCGTAGGCGCGCGACCAAAAGTAGGGCTTCCAGAACCACCGCGCAAGACGTTGAGCAAACTCCTGACGCATGCGTCGGGCGCTGACCGTTTTCAGATTCCCGATCAGCCGCGAGAGATCCAGTGCCGGGTGCGCCTCGATGAGGAGATGCACGTGATCAGCCTCGCCGTTGCACTCTGTGAGGCTGCAACCCCACTTGCTGAGCACATCGGCAAAGACCTGCTGGAGGCGCTCGATCATCGCTGCATTCATCACCGGGTTACGGTATCTAATCACGAATACAATATGGTAGTGTAGCCTGAATGCACCGTGACTACGGGTTCTAAGCGTCGTTTTGTGTTTCATTTTAACGCCTGATCTAATATAGTATTGAAATGAAGATCATCCGCTCCGACAAGCTCAGCGTCAAGGTGCAGCAACCCGAGCAGCGTGAAGCCCTCGATGCAACGCTTTTGGTCTATCGCAACCTCGTACGCGATCTGATGACGGTGATGATGACGCACTGGCCTGCGCTTGGCCGCTTCGATGGCAATGCCGTTGTCAAAGAGATCGAGCAGCTGATCCATCCCACGAGCAAACGCCCCGAGGTGCGCTATCCGTACTTCGCGCGCCGTTACTACAAGTTCCCGAGCTACCTCCGCCGCGTCGCCATCATGGACGCCGCCGGACAGGTGCGCTCATTCAATACGCGCTTCGAGCGCTGGCGCGCCGGGGATCGCAAAAAAGCGACGGTGAAGCCGCCCCAGCTTGTTTGTGCGACCAACACCTATCCGGCGCTCTACCGGGGCCAGTGCATTCGCTTCAATAGCGATCACAGCCGGGCAGAAATCAAGGTCGTCCACCGTGGCGACTGGGTGTGGATGGCGTTCGGGCTTGCCGGCGACAAGCGCCATATCAAGCAGGGGAGGCAACTGTCACCGAGTCTGGTCAACAAACGTGGGCGCTACATGCTCTCGGTGCCTGTCGAGAGGCGCGTGCGTCTCCCGAGCAACGCTGATATCGACCGCGTGCTGTCGGTCGATGTCGGGATCAACACCGCCTCCACCTGGGCGGTCATCGACGCAAGCGGCACTGTGCACGCCCGGGGCTTCCTCGGGCGGAGCGACAAAGACCGCGAGGCGCGACTGATCGCCCGCATCCAGAAGGCGGCACGACAGCACACGCGCCACGGCTGCCGGCTCCCACCGGGTTTCTGCGCCCGGGATCATCGCCGGTTGCGTGGGCTGTTCGACAATGCCGCTCACCAGATCAGCCGGCGCATCGTCAACGAGGCGCTGGCACACGGTGCACAAGCCATTGCCGTCGAGCAGCTCAAGGGCTGGCGACCAACGGCTGGCCGACGGCGCTCAGGGTTGCGCCAGCGCTTCCACCGCTGGTTCCACCGACTGCTTGTCGAGCGCATCGAGACGAAGGCGGCTGAGGCCGGACTGCGAACCCTTGCTGTCTACCCCCGAGGCACCTCCTCCCAGGCGTTTGATGGCTCCGGCAAGGTGCGGCGGGACAAGGGCAATGCGAGCCTTTGCACCTTCCCTGGCGGCAAGCGTTACAACACTGACCTCAACGCCGCTTACAACATTGCGGCAAGAGGCATTGTCAGTATTCACCGCCCGGCCCGAGAGGGTCAGGCGGGTGCGGGGCGGCCAAAGTCCGCCTCCACACCGCGAAGCCCGGTGACGCTCTCCAGCCTGTGGCCAACGGCCATGGCTGCTGCGTGAGTGATCGGATTCCGCGACTCAATTCCCGTTAGGGAATGAGTCGTCGGAGGCTTCAAAAACGCATCGTACTGCCCGAGTAGAGGCTGGTTGTCGTCGCGCAAAGGTCGGACGCGACACTCCAGCCTGCTCAATGCGGATACCGCGAGGGGCGGGGGTGGCTCTGAGAATGACTCGTGCAGGGCGGTGCGGACGGCAGCCTGTGTGTCCGCAGTACCTTCCATCAGGAAGATGATGGCGCTTGCGTCCAGCAGAATCACCTGGTGATGTCCCAGTGGTCCCGTTCGGTTCGGAGTTCGTCAGCAAGCTCCCGCGCCGGCCGACCCTCTGACGTTCCGGCCAGGGGTCCGTTCAGCAACTGATTCCACAGCGTTCTCGAATCCTCCTGGTGCGTCCGCAACCGCTGGTATTCCTCCTCGGAGAGAATCACGTAGCTGGGGCGATTGCGTCTGATGACGTGGACCGGCCCGTGCTGCAGGGCCTCGTCGACGGCAGAGATGCCCCGGCGTTTGATTTCTTGCGCCGAGATGGTGTGATCCATGTGAGAGTGTCCTCGGTACTGAATGCAGTACTGAATAAAGTATCACGGGAGGCGTGCCAAATCATCGGATCCACGAGACAGGCGCGCGGTGTGCGAGACGCGCGTCCCCGTCTTTTTGCCCATTGGCGAATGCGTATAATGCGGAACAGTCGCCCAACCGCAGCCCGCGCAATCACCGCCAGGAGTCCCGGGAAAACCAATGAGCAAGCGCGAAACGCCCGCCGCGAAGAACTTCATCCGCCAGATCATCGACGAGGACCTGGAACGGGGGCTCAATGACGGGCGCGTGGCAACGCGCTTCCCGCCGGAGCCGAACGGCTGCCTGCACATCGGCCACGTGAAGTCCATGTGTCTGAACTTCGGCATCGCCTACGATTACGGCGGCACCTGCAATCTGCGCTTCGATGACACCAACCCCGACGCGGAAAGCCCGGAGTACGTCGCCGCCATCAAGGACGATGTGCAGTGGCTGGGATACGAATGGACGAACCTGCGCTTCGCCTCGGATTACTTCGAAGAGCTCTACGGCTTCGCCGAGGAGTTGATCCGCAAAGGGAAGGCCTACGTCTGTGACCTGAACGCCGAGCAGATCCGCGAATACCGGGGCACGCTCACCGAACCGGGCCGGGACAGCCCCTACCGTGAGCGTTCGGTTGAAGAAAACCTCGATCTGTTCCGGCGCATGCGGGCCGGGGAGTTCACCGACGGCAGCCGGGTGCTGCGGGCGAAGATCGACATGGCGTCGCCGAACATCAACCTGCGCGATCCGACGCTGTATCGCATTCGCAAGGGGGCGAGCCACCACCAGACGGGCGAGACGTGGGCCATCTACCCCATGTACGACTTCACCCACACCCTGTCCGATGCGCTGGAGGGCATTACGCACTCGCTGTGTACCCTGGAGTTCGAGGATCACCGCCCCCTCTACGACTGGTTCCTGGACAACATCGACGTGCCGAGCCGCCCCCGCCAGTACGAGTTCGGGCGGCTGAACCTTGAGTACATGGTGCTCAGCAAACGGCGGCTCACCGAGCTGGTGGAGCAGGGCATCGTTGATGGCTGGGATGATCCGCGCATGCCCACCATCGCCGGCATCCGCCGGCGCGGGTTCCCGCCGGAGGCGCTGCGGGATTTCTGCGCCCGCATCGGCGTGACCAAGTCCGACGGCATGGTGGAGATGGCCATGTTGGAGAACTCGGTGCGGGAGGCGCTGGATGCTGCCGCGCCCCGCGCCATGGCGGTACTCAATCCGTTGAAGGTGGTGATCGAGAACTATCCCGAGGGTGAGCGGGAGTCGCTGACCGCGGCCAACCACCCCAAGGACGACTCCTTCGGCGAGCGTACGGTCACGTTCACCCGGGAGGTCTACATCGACCGTGACGACTTCATGGAAGTGCCGCCCAACAAGAAGTACAAGCGGCTGAGCCTCGGTGGCGAGGTGCGCTTGCGCAATGGCTACGTGATCCGTTGCGACGAGGCGATCCGCGACGACAACGGGGAGATCACGGAGCTGCGCTGCAGCTACGATCCGGCGACGCTGGGCGCCAACCCCGAGGGCCGCAAGGTCAAGGGCGTGATCCACTGGGTCTCCGCCGAGGACGGCGTGCCGGCCACCATCCGGCTCTACGACCGGCTGTTCAACGTGCCCAACCCCGGCGCCGACGGCGACTGGAAGCGGGACCTCAACCCGGACTCCCTGGTGACCGTCGAGGGGGTGGTGGAGCCTTCGTTGGCCCGGGCCGAGCCGGGCGCTCGCTTCCAGTTCGAGCGCGAAGGTTATTTCTGCGTGGACCCCCACGACAGCACCCCGGAACGGCCGGTGTTCAACCGCACCATCACGCTGCGGGACACCTGGGAGAAGATCAGCCAGCGCGAGGGGTGAGCGCGACGGCAGCACGGCCTTGTAGGAGCGGCTTCAGCCGCGACAGAGTGGCCCCCGGCTTCTGGAATGATCGCGACTGACGTCGCTCCCACAATTGGGTAGCAGGCCTTGTGGGAGCGACGTCAGTCGCGATCGGTGGTTATGGCGCATCAAGATGCGCCCTACGGGTGCTGTCGTGCCGGTGAGGTCGCGGCTTGCGCCGCTCCTACGACTGGTTGGCCCGTGACGGGGACGGGCTGTCGGTGGCGACACCCACTGCCGTGCGGACGTGCGCATACCCGATGCGTTCCTGCTCCAGGCGTATGCGCTCGCCGATGGTGTTGTCCCGCAGGGCCGTGAACAGGGCGTTCTCCTCGGCCGTGAGGTGGAGGAGGTCGCCAGTAAATCGCTGGTGAGCGGCTTCCTCGCCGCAGAGGTGGCTGTGGGCGTCCAGCGTCTCCCGGTCCATGAGCAGGGAGTGGACGTGGGGCAGGTGCTGGCGCAGGCGGCTGAGCATGGCGAAGCCGTGGGTGTCGATGTCGCCCCAGTAGTGGACGGTGGTGTCGTGAAGCCACGGAATGTCCGCGAGCCGCTCCAGCCCGTAGCCCAGGCCGAAGATCACCAGGCCGGCGGGGCAGTCGGGGAAGGCGAGGCCGTTGATCTCGTTCTCCGTGATGAAGACGTGCCGCACGGGCGCCTGCCAGACGGCCAGTTCGTCCACGGGCACGGTGACATCGCTGAACGGCCCGACGTTCAGTGCCGCATCCAGCGCCCGGAAGCGCACCAGAACGGGTTTGTCCCGCAGGCCGTACCGCTGCTCGAACCGCGCCGCGCCGGTGGCCGTGGCGTCGATGGCGCCCTCCGGCAGCATCTGGTCCAGCAGTTCCCCCAGGAGCTTGCGGCGGTTGCCGATGAACTTGGTGTCCACGCCGGGGATGTCGAGCTGCCGCAGGTATACACCCGGGCGCGGGTGGGTGGCGAAGTGGTCCAGGATGGCGAGAATCCGTGGCCATTCGTCGGCTCGCTCAAGAGCGGTCAGCGGCCGGCGTGCCAGCCAGTCTTCCAGGGCGGGATGGCGCCGCAGGGTCTCCCGGGCGAGTTCCTGGAACCGCGCCAGCTCCCGGGTGCGGCCGATCAGCCGCAGGCCGTCGGCCTCGGTAGGAACGGTGATGCCGGCGGGCAGATCGTTACCGCCATGCACGCGGTGGTTCACGCGCTCCCAGGTGATGTCGTAGCCATAACCCCGGTGCTCGCGACTGCCGTCGCGCAGGGTGTGCACCCAGTCACGGACTTCCATGAAGCGCTCGGCTATGTCTTTCGCCGTCGGGCGCTTCAACCGGAGTTCCCGCGGGAAGAGTGGCTCTCCGGTCAGGTGAGCTGCCAGCCAGTCGCCTTTGTCCCAGAGGCGCTGGAGTTGCTGGCGAATGGTGTCAGGTTTGGTCCATGGCATCGCTGACGAACTCCACGACACGGTCCGCGATGGCCGTGGCCTGCCTGGCGTCCGTTTCTCCGAATAGCTCGAAGGGCGCATCGTCCGCGTCACCCAGCGGGTACCGGGTTTCAACATGCATGCGGGCGAGAAGGCGCCCTTCGTCCTGGGACAGAACGTCCTCCGGGATCGTAACGCCAGCATCCTGTAGCAGGCGCCGCAGTGCCAGGACGGAGTGGGTGCGCTCAAGTTCCTGCCCGGCTTCCAGCATCAGGGCCTTCAGGGATTTCTCCACGGCCTGTTGGGCGCTGTAGCACGCCTGCGCGTAGAACCCACCGCTTAGCGAGTATCTGGCGTGGCGGGCATCGTTGACCCCCTGCGAGAGCCATTTGTCGGCGCGACGGGATTGCGTCATTGACGCTCTCCGTCGCGTGTATCGACGAGCGGCAACCGCTCTTCGGACAGGCGGCTCCAGAAGGGGGCCCCGGAAGCGATGCGGCTTTGCCAGTCTGCATCGCAGAGTGCGAGCACGTCGTCACCGATTCGCAGAAGCCGAGTCTGGGCCTCGGTGGCTGTCGCTTGATCAGGGGCGAGGACCAGAAGGTCGGTATCCGAGTAGCCGTCGAAGGTCCCTGTCGCCCAGGAACCGAAGAGGTAGACGGTTGCGGCCAGGCGCGGCGGTTGTTCCAGGGTCTCGCGCACGGTGTCTCGGAGGCGTTGGATCGTTCGCGTACGAATGTTCTCCCGCGATCGGGCCAGGGCGGCCTTGACCGTCGAAGCGTGGTGTCTAGCCTGGTTATCCATGGTGTTCTGTCTCGAGGCGGCGGACCTGAAGGTCCGCCCTACGTGGTTGCTACAACGCTGTGGTCCCGTGCACGCCCACTCGTAGGGTGGACCTTCAGGTCCACCGAACGACACATCCGAGCCAGTGTAGGGCGCATTCACGACCACCGTCCAGCCGTCGCCATCGCGATCATTGAGCGGCTCGCCGGGCGGCTTTCTCCGCGTGGTACTCCTCGATGGTGAGGTTGCGCAGCAGGGATTCGCTGTTGTCGTTGCTGTGGACGAAGCCGACGCTGGCCACAAACGGCTCGATGATGTGGATCTTCTGCAGCGGGGTGACGATGAGAAGCTGCAGGTTGAGCCGCTGGAACAGCTCCAGGCCGTAGCGGGCGGAGTCGTCGGAGCCGCGGCCGAAGGCTTCGTCGATGACCACGAAGCGGAACGAGCGTGAACGCTCCTCGCCCCACTCCAGACCGAACTGGTAGGCGAGGCTGGCGGCGAGCACGGTGTAGGCGAGTTTCTCCTTCTGCCCGCCGGACTTGCCGCCGGAGTCGGCGTAGTGTTCGTACTCGGTGTCGTCTTCGCGCCAGCGCTCGGAGGCGGAGAAGGCGAACCAGTTGCGCACGTCGGTGACCTTGCGCCTCCAGCGCTGGTCGGCGTCCGTGGTGCCTTCCCGGCCGCGGAAGCGCTCGATGATGGCTTTCACCTGCAGGAACTTCGCCTCGGAGTACTGCTCGTCCTCGGAGCCGGTGATCGCACCCTCGGTACAGGCTCGCAGTTCCTGCTGGAAGTCGCGGATGTCGGGGTCGGTGGTCGGCTCGGCCAGCAGTTTGATATAGCGCCCGCGGTTGTACTCGATCTCGTGCAGGGAGCGGTTGATGGTGTCGATGCGCTCGCGGATGGCCTGGCGCTGCCGGTGCAACTCACTCTGGAAGGCCGCCACCTCGCGGATGGTGTTCTCGTTCAGCAGCTCCTTGAAGCGCGCCTCGAAGCGCGGCAGGTCGTCCCCCTGGAGCTGCTCCAGCATGGCGCGGTAATCGCCGGCGGCGTCCACGCTCACGTCCACCTCGCGGGTCTCCAGCGGCCAGGCGTTCTGGAAGCCGCGCATGGCGTCGATGATGCGATCGCGCAGGGTCTTCAGGCGTGATTCACGGGTGTCGATGCGCTTTTGCAGCCACTCGCGCATTTCCCGCTCGCGGTTGTCGCAGGACTCCACGGAGAGGGTGTGTTCGCCCAGGGCCTCATCGCGCATGGCGGCAAGCTTCGGGAAGTAATGGGCCTGGGCGTCCTCCGGCGTGGCGGCGAGCAGGGTGTCGCACTCGGTGCGCTGCTGCTCGGCTTCCTCGCGTCGGTGCTCGGCCTTGCTGTGCTCGCGGTTGGCCTCCGTGATGGCATCGTCGGTGGCGGTCTGTTCCCGCTCCAGTTCGGCGAGCTGCTCCTCCAGGGTGCGCAGGATGTCCGACTGCTCCTGGAGGCTGCGGTACTCGGCGTCCAGCCGGTGGATCTCCTCGGCCAGCGGCTGCCAGTCGATCTGGCGGAAGTCGGTGTAGTGGGCCAGGGCTTGGATGCGGTCGCGCTGCTCCTGCAGCGAGTGCTCTTCCTGCTGCAGGGTGGCAATGCGCTCGCCGGCTTCCTGCATCCGCCGGGCCAGGCCCTCGGCCTCGTGTTCCAGGGCGGCGATCTTGGCTTCGTTGCTCCAGCCGAGCACGAAACGGGAGCGGTCGTCGATGCGGTGGCGGTCGTCCTTCTCGTGGCGCTCGCCGCCGGCCTTGATCTGCCCGGCACGGGTCAGCGCATGGGTCTCGCGCCGGAACTGCTGCAGGTCGGCGCAGCAGGCGTAGTCGAACCGGCGCGCCAGTTCCCGCTCCAGCCAGCCGTAGTAGGCGGACTCCGGCCGGATAGCCAGTTTGCGCACCAGCGAATCCGGCCGCAGGTCCGGGGGCGCAGAGTGCTTGTGCTCGCGCACGCGGAAATACACCAGGCGTCCGCGCAGGTGGGTGCGCTCCACCCAGTCCGCCACGTTGCGGTACTGGCTGTCGGGGACCAGCAGTGACAGCCCGAAGTTGTGCAGCACCCGCTCGATGGCGCCTTCCCAGTCGCGCTCGTCGTCGCGGACCTGGATGAGTTCGCCAACGAAGGGGATGTCGTCGGCGCCCAGCTCCAGGGCCTCGCACAGGCGCTCGCGAATAGTGAGCATGTTGGCGGGGATGTTGGAGCGGCGCTGGCGTAGCGACGCCAGCTCGGTGTCGATCTCCTCGTGCTGGGCTTTCAGAGTGCGCAGGTCGACGCTGGCCTCGGTGACGGCGTTTTGCACTTCCGAGCGGCGGGATTCCGTGCGCTCCAGGGCGGTGTCCAGGGCCTGGCGGTTGGCGGTGAAGGTGCCGCTGTCGGTGGCGTCCGGCAGTTCCAGGGCGTGGGCCAGCTCCCGGTAGCGTTCGGCCTGGCGCTGGCGCTCGTCCCGCTCGCCGCGTTTTCGCTCCAGCTCTGCCTTGATGCGCTCCAGCCGGTCGCCGCCGTTGTCGGCGATGGCCTGCTTGAGTTCGTCCCGCCGGGCGCGCTGCTCCCGGCGCTGCTCGTCGAGACCGTCGATGCGGTGATTCAGCCGGGCGAGGGTCTGCTGCAGGTTGTCCAGACGCTTGTCCAGCAGTTCGCGCTTGAGGCTGGCGAACCAGGGGCGCAGGGCTTCGCGGCAGCCCTTGAGTTCGTCGATGTCGGCGGCCACCGTGGCGTGCTCGTCGGTATCCGCCACCAGCGGCTCCAGGGCCTGGATCTGTGCCTTGGCCTTGAGGACTGCCTCGTGGGCGCGGTTGAGGTCGTCGAAGTGGTCGATGAGCGCGCGGATGCGCTCGGCCACGGGGAAGGCCTCGAGCATGTGGCTGCGCACGAACTCCGTGAGGTTGCCCACGGACTTCATGGACACGGTCTGGTTGAATAGCTCCAGCGCCTGGTCGGAGTCGATGCCGAAGCGCCGGCGGAATGCGCCGCCGTAGGGCGGGAAGGTGTCGAACAGCTCCACGTTGGGCATCTGCCGCAGGCGCTTGCGCAGGTTGGCGAGATCGCTGCCGAAGCCGGCGAAGTGCTCGGTGATGGTGAGCGGCTGGTCGGCGACCACGTAGAAGCGCTCCGGCTGGCCCTGGGTGTCCCGGAAATGGAACACCTGCGCCAGGGTCACGCCCAGGTGGAAGCCCTCGTTGTAGAAATGCGCCAGGATGACGGAGTAGCTGTTGTGGTCGCGCAGGGCGACGGAGCGGCTGGCGGTGGCGTCGTCGCCGCGCTGGGATTTGTAGTAGCCAAGCACGTACGAGCGCAGGCTGCGCTCTTTCGCCTCGGCGCCGGCGGCTTTGTTGTAGGTGATGCGCTGGGCGGGCACCAGCAGGGTGGTGATGGCATCCACCAGGGTGGACTTGCCGGAGCCGATATCGCCGGTGAGCAGGCTGTTGTCACCCTCGGGCTGGATGCTCCACACCCGGTCGTGGAACGTGCCCCAGTTGTAGACCTCCATGCGCTGCAGCCGGAAGCCGGTGCGGGCAGTGTCGGTGGCGAAGTCGAGGGATTGGAGTTCCATGTTCAGATATGCACTTGCCAGTTGCCTTTTTACTGGTGGGCGACAGGTCGCATCTCGTAGATACGGCCATAGCGGGCTGCCGTCGCCAGGTCACCGCGCCGGAGAGCGTCGCGGACATCGTCGAGCTTGAATGCGCCCTCGGGTGTGAGGTAGGGAGACCACTCCGTATCGTCCAGGATCACCTCCACGCTGACCTCCGCGACATACGCTCCCTCGTGGACGTACTTTGTCTTCAGCCGGTGTGTCATCGTTATCGCCGCCTTTTCATGAACGTTTGGTCCCATCGCTCCGGGGTTGGTCGGTAGGCCGTTACGAGAACAGCAGGCCCGGAATGGCCGCGCGGAATACCCCAGACAACATGCACGGGCCGGCCGGACCCGTCGCTTTGCAGGAGCAGAATGGCCGGGCCCTTGGGAAAATCCGGGTATTCCTCCACAACCTTGGCAGCCGTTACTCCCGCCAGTATTTCACGGGCTCTGAGATCATCATCCGCAAGTTCATCGTACCCGTGCTCAGAGATGCGGACATCTCCTTTCGCAATCAATTCCTGTACCCGTGATAGCAGTTCGGTCACGTAACGATCTCCTTTCGTGACGCGTGGCCTTCATTCAGTCTTCTTTCGCCGCATGCCCACGATACTCCTCCAGCCGCGCATCCAGTTCCGACAGCCATTGGGCATCGACGAACGACTTGAGAATCCGCCGCACCTCGAACTGGCCATCCTGGCCGCGCAGGCGTCGCAGGAAGCCAAGCTCCACCACCCGATTGATGTCGCTGTCGATGCGGCTTGTGAGCTTCACCTCGTTGGCCGTGTCGGGCAGGAACACGCGCACCAGGTCCACGATTTCGTCGCGGGAGAGGATCAACCTGGGGTCGCCGCCGGTGGCGTCGTGCTCGGCGAGCTTTTTGCGCAGCAGCGCCAGTAGCAGGCTGACCGGGTAGCTCAGTTGCCGGCGCGGGACCAGGCGGGGTAGCTCGGGTTCGTCCTCCCGGGGCTCCCGGTGGCGCAGGAAAGCGTAGCCCTCGGCCTCGTCCAGCATGAGTTCGAGCCCCAGCACGCTCACGTGGTCGCGCACGCGCGCCTGATAATCCAGCAGGGCCTGCCAGTACTGCGGGTGCTGGTCCTGGTAGAGCACGCCCTTGAACAGGGTGATCAGCATGGGCGAAAAGCGGTTGTCGGCGGCCGTCTCCGTCATGGGGTTGCACTCCGTGTAAAGATGACCAGCGGCACCCGGGCGCGGCGCAGGGCGCCCTCGCTGTCCTGCCACTCCACGGCCTGTTCGCGACCCTCCTGGATGGTCGCGGCGTCGTCGTCGGTGGCCACACTGATGTAGGTGACCAGCTCGGCCAGGCCCTGTTCCAGCGGGTAGGCGTCCACCAGGTCGGCCAGGCTGATCTGGTCCCGGGTCTGCAGGGCGTGGCGGATGTGGCCGCGGAGGCGGTCGCGGTCCACGTAGGCCTGCTCGAACAGGGCATCGGTGGCCACCGTCTCGTCGCCCGCCAGCAGGGTGTCGGACTGGATCACCGGTTTGATCGGCGGGCTGAACAGCGGCCGCTCCATGGCCAGCTCCACCTGCGGTGCGGGTTCGTCCACGGGCATGGTGAAATCCGGCATGTCCTCACGCACGGCCAGGGCGTGCTGCTCGACTTCGCGGATCAGCGTCATGATGCGGCGGTCCTCGAGCCAGGCCTGGTCGTCGAGGTAGCGTCGCAACTGTTCGGACAGGCGCGCCACCGTGCGCTGGGTGCTCTCGCCGGCGGCCAGCCAGTCGTAGTGAATGCGACGCAGGCGCGCGTCTGGTTCCAGTTCGGCCACCGGCTCCAGCCCCAGGGAGCGCTCCAGCAGCTCGGTGAACTCCTCCTGCTGCGCCGGGGACATGAGGAAATCCCAGAACGCCTGGAAGCTGCGGCCCTGGTCGGAGTCGGTGATGGCGTCGCGGTCGCCGAGGACGTCTTCCAGGATGTCGCCCTTGCTGCCCTCCCAGGTGGTGATGCGCTCGCGCACCTGGCGGTCCAGCTCGCGGAAATTCTGCTCCACCTGGCGGAAATCCCCCAGCAGGCCGCGGGCGGTGGATTCCATCTGCAGGAAGCGCTCCCGGAGCTGGGTGTCGTCCATGAATGCCATGCGCCCGGCGCGGATCTCCTCGATTTCCGTGTCGATGGCGTCGCGCTTTTTCTCCAGGTCCCGGATGCGGGCCTCCGGGTCCGTCTCCGCGCCCTGGACGATCTGGTGCAGCAGGTCGAACACAAGCTTGAGACGCGACTCGGCACCGATGAACGCCTGCTGCTCCAGCCCGGCGATCCACTGGATGGCGCGCTCGGTGGCCGGTGTGAGGTCGTAGTGGGGTTCGTCGCTGTTGGCCGGGAAGTATTTCCGCAGCCAGGCGCGGTCATCCCCGGCCCAGTCCGAGAGGTACTCCAGCGCCGGCTTGGGAAAGGCGTCTTCGCCCAGCTCGTCGCGCAGGCGGAACAGGGTGTCGTCGAGCCGTGTGGCCACGTCCTGCTCAGGCAGGCTGCGCACGTTGGGGGCGATGAAGCACTGGTACAGGAAACTGATGATCAGCGGCGCGTGGTCGGCCAGCAGTAGCCGCCAGGCCGGGTGCTTGCGCCGCAGGGTTTCGAGGTAGGCGTAGTCCACGGGCGGAAGGCTCACGCGGTTAGCGTCCGGGGCCGTACGTTAGGCCGAACGGCGGTGGCTTGCAATGCTTCGCATCGTCATCCCGGGCTGCCGGACGCGTGCTCGATGCGCTTTCTTGCGCTCTCGCCCTCGCCAACTAAGGTTTGAAGAGGTGCCCGTTCCGGTCTCGGGCGGCGCCGGCAAAACAATGAGCCGGACCAGCCGGCACAAGAATCGGGAGGGGAGCCATGCTCGGGCAACAATGGAAGTAACCGGTCATTCTGGGGCGTTGTTTTCGGCCATTGACTGGCGCCGTAGTCTGCGCAGGCACATTTGCAGCAGACTGGAACGTGATCATGGCCAAGTCCCCGGGGCGTACCGCCGCGCAGTGGCGTGAACTCATTGAACGCTATACCCGCAGTGGCCTCACACGCCGGGCGTTCTGCGCGCAGGAGGGCATTGGTGAGAGCACTCTGGGCGCGTGGCAACGCCGCCTGCGTAACACCTCGTCCCCCACGCCGGAGACGACGCAGGAGCGGGCGCTTTTCGCTGAGGTCGCTTTGCAGGCATCGCGTGACGAGGACGCGCCGACGGCGCCGCCGGCACCGTGCTGGGATGTGGAGCTGGACCTGGGGGATGGCATTTGTCTGCGGGTGCGGCGGCGGCCGTGCTGAGTCAGCCATCGCGGCTGTGGCTGTGCACACGGCCAACGGACATGCGCTGCTCGTTTGACGGACTGGCGGCGCTGGTCCGGCGGCATCTGGGCCAGGATCCGCTGTCGGGCCAGGGGTTTGTGTTTATCAACCGCCGGCGCACGCTGCTGAAGTTGTTGTACTTCGACGGCGACGGTTACTGCGTGTGGAGCAAGCGCCTGGAGCGGGGGCAGTTCGGCGGTGCCCTGACGGCGGGGGACGCCGTGGAGGCGCTGAGCCGCACGCAGTTCACCGCGCTGCTCGAAGGGCTGGATCTGGTCATTCGCAAACGGCAGAAAAGGTGGCGACAATCCCCCCACCCGGGCACGGAATCGGGTAAAATGCACGGGTGATTTGCGAAGGGAATCAGCCCCTTGTCGAACGTTATCCCCGCCACTAAGCACGCCCAGGTCGTTGCCGAGAATCAGGCCTTGCATGGCGAGCTCAGGAGCTGCGCCGCCAGCTTGCCTGGTTCAAACGCCAGCTCTTCGGCGAGAAGTCTGAGCGCCACCACATCCTCGATCCAGCCGTCCAAGTGAACCTGTTCGAGGCCACGGCGACGCCCGTGCCCGAGCAGGGCGAGCGTGAGCGGATCAGCTATACCCGCAGCAAGGGCAAGAACCGCGACGACGCCGCCAACGACACGGGGCTGCGCTTCGACGACAGCGTCCCGCGGCGAGTCATCGAGGTTCCCCCGCCCGCAGGCTGTGCCACCGATGAGGTCGTGGCCACGCGCACGACGTTCCGCCTCGCGCAGCGCCGGGCGGGCTACGAGGTCCTCGAGTACCGCCACCCGGTGCTCAAGGACCGCAGCAGCGGCGCGCTCACGAGTGTCCCGGCGCCGCGCAACGTCTTCGAGGGCAGTGTCTTTGACGTCAGCTTCGCCGCCGGCGTGCTGGTCGACAAGTTCTGCTACCACCTGCCGCTGTACCGGCAGTCTCAGCGCCTGAGTCAGGCCGGCATCCAGGTGGCACGCAGCTCTCTGACAGCGGTCGTGGCACGCACCGCCGCGCTGCTTGAGCCGATTGCGCGGGCACAGCTTACGCACGTGCTCAGCGGCGGGGTGCTGGCCATGGACGAGACGCCGATCAAGGCCGGGCGCAAGGGCCCGGGCAAGATGCACCAGGCCTACTTCTGGCCGCTGTACGGTGACAGCGATGAGATCTGCTTTACCTTCAGCCCCAGCCGTGCCGGCGCCCATATCGAACGCACCCTGGCGGACCGCTTCCACGGGGTGCTGCTCACCGACGGCTACGCGGCCTACGAGAAATATGCCGCCGGCCAGCCGCAGATCACCCACGCCCAATGCTGGTCGCACATGCGCCGCCAGTTCGAGCGGGCCCTGGAGACCGACCCTGCCGCCCGGGAGGCCCTGGCGCAGATCGGCCAACTCTATGCCCAGGAGCAATCGATCCGTGAGCGTGGACTCCACGGCGCGGACAAACGCCACGCACGGCGGGAGCAGTGCGCTCCGCTGGTGCGCGCCTTCTGGGAGTGGTGTGATGCACAGCTCCAGCGCATGGATCTCGAGCCGCGCCACCCGCTACTCAAGGCGCTGGGGTATGTGCGCGAGCGCCAACCGGCCCTGGCGGTCTTCCTGGAGCACCCGGATGTCCCCATCGACACCAACCACCTGGAGCGGGGGCTGCGCGCCATCCCCATGGGCCGGCGCAACTGGTTGTTCTGCTGGAGCGAGGTCGGTGCCGCCCACGTGGCCACCATCCAGACGCTGCTGGTGACCTGCCGGCTGCAGGGCGTCGATCCGACCACCTACCTGGTAGACGTGCTCCAGCGCGTCGGGATGCACCCGGCCGCCCGGGTGGAAGAGCTCACGCCGCGGCGCTGGAAGGCACTGTTCAATGATGCGCCGCTGCGCTCGGATATCGAGCGCTAGACACCACGCCCTCCCGACTCCATGCACTGCCAGCGAGAGACTGTTGAATGCGCATTGACGACCTCACCCTCGATGAACTCCTGGAGCTCAACGACCTCATCTGCCACCGCATCGATGAACTGCGGGCACGCCAGGATCTCGATGTCCTCAAGCACCTGCGCCTGGGTCAGGCGGTGTCGTTCAACAGCCGCGAGGGCGAGGTGTTCGGCCAGGTAGTCAAGATCAACCGCAAGACGGTGGTGGTCCACGCCGAGGATCACCGCCAATGGAAAGTCCCCGCCGGGGTCATCAAACTGCTCCGGGACATCCCCTGAATCCTGTCAACGACGCCCCAGAATGACCGGTTACCAATGGAAGCTGTTGGTTGTCGGGGTCGGAGCCGTTGCTCTGGCGGGATGTCTCAGTGATGGCGACTCCAGGTCGTCGTCGAACAACAGCGCAGCAGACCAATCTGATTTGACCGCGGCGGGAGGACCCGGGAACGCTCCGGGGAGTGCGGGCAACGGCCAGGGCAATGGTGCGTCAGAGTCCGCCGGGCCGCCGATGGTCCCGCCGGGCATCGATCGGCAGATGGGTATCGAGGTGCTCTCCAGTGCACCGGACCAGGTCTCGGGTGGCGATGTGCGCATTGCCGTGGAGGGTCCGCCGGGGCAGCTGAAGCGGGTTTCGCTGTGGCTGAATGACCAGAACCTGGGTTTGGCGGGCCTGGAAGGCGAGGGGCGGCGCCTGGAAGGCCTGCTGGAGGGCCTGCAGGAAGGTGAGAACGTGTTGCAGCTTCAGCACGAGCGGTTCGGCAAGCTTGATGAAGTCGTGCTGGAGAATCACCCCATCAGCGGACCCATGTTCTCGGGTGAACAGCAGACACCGTTCGTGTGCATGACCCATCGCGAATTCGGCATTGAGCCGCAGGTGGACAGTGCCTCGCCGCCGGGGTTCCAGGTGCTGGACGATGACGGCCAGGTCATCGGCTATAGTCGTAACTGCCACATCGAGCCATTCATCACCTATCACTACCGGACCACTGACGGTGGCTGGGCGGACTGGCCGGACGACGACACCTTCCCGGACGATCTGGCGACCACGACCACCATCGACGGCAAAGAGAAGGACTTTGTGGTGCGCGTGGAGCGTGGGACGATCAACCGCTTCCTGTTCAGCTACGCGATGCTGATCGATCCCGACCGGATCGGCGCGGATACGCAAGACACCAGCCACTGGAACGGACGGCTTCTATACCACTTTCAAGGCGGTGTGGGCATCGGCCACACCCAGGGTCGTTGGGACAACAGCCGTGCCATGAACCCTGAAGTCCTTGGCCTGGGCCATGCCATTGCCTACTCCACCGGCACGCGGACGGGCGAGCACTACAACCTGCAGGTGGGCGGGGAGACGGCGCTGATGACCAAAGAGCATTTCATCAAGCGCTTCGGCGAGCCGTTGTACACGGTGGGCCTGGGCGGATCGGGCGGCGCTATCCAGCAGTACGTCTACGGCCAGAACCACCCGGGGCTGATCGACATTGCCGTGCCCCAGCGGTCCTACCCGGACATGGTGACGCAGACCATTCACATCGGTGACTGCGAGCTGCTGGAGCACTACATGGACGTGACCGATGGGGATAATCCCAAATGGCAGACCACCGAGAACCGGAGCTGGCTGGTGGGGCTCAATGCCACGGATTTTGTCGACGACCCGTTGGCCGACACCAAGCCGCAGCTCGGTTTCGGCACGGCGCCGGGCTCCAGCGAGTGCATCGCCGCCTGGCGCGGGCTCTCGCCGCTCACCCTGAACCCCCATTTCGGCAGTGCCCGGGAATCTGACCGGTGGGAACCGCAGTCGGAGATTGCCGAGATCGAATGGACCCATCCAGATGATCTCCGGAATATCTACGGTGTGGGCGACGACGGGTTTGCCCGCCGCGCCGTGGATAACGTGGGTGTCCAGTACGGGCTCGGCGCCTTCGTCGAAGGTCAACTTACGACCGCGGAGTTCCTGGATCTCAACGCGCAGGTGGGTGGCTGGAAACCCTCGGCGGAGATGGTCCAGGAAGGCTTTCCGTTCCTGGGCGACCCGACGCCGGAGAACTTCGACCCCTGGAGCCGACGCAACATGATGTTGAGCGATACGGACGCACCGGCCCCGCGCCACGAGGGGGATCCGGAGGCGATCCGCGCGCTCTATGACACGGGCATGGTGTTCCAGGGCCACATCGATATTCCGGTCATCGACATTCGGGAATGGATGGAACCGATCCTGGACATGCACAACTCCCATCAGTCTTTTGCCGCTCGTGCCCGCATTCTCGAGGCCATGCCCGATGACGACCACCATCTGGTGTGGTTCGCGGACATCGGCGACGAGGCGGATGGCTATCCGGGTAAACAGTTCGGCATGACCATGAAGGCGCTTCGCCTTGCCGACGAGTGGATGCTGGCCATACTGGACGATCCCAAGGAACGTGTGGCGGCCAATCGGCCCGCAGCGGCCGTGGATCGCTGTTTCACCCAGGATGGGGAAACCATCGCCGCAGGGGATGGCGTATGGGCCGGGATACTGGATGAACGGGCTCCAGGCGCGTGCACTCTGGAGTTTCCCGTGTACACCACCTCGCGGATTGAGGCGGGCGGCCCGATTTCCGGGGATGTGTTCAAGTGTCAACGGAAGTCAGTGGATACTGCGCTGACCGATGGCACATACGGCAGCCGGACGTTCACTGCCGACCAGCAGGAGAGACTCCGCGAAATCTTCCCGGAGGGGGTCTGCGATTACGCTCTCCCGGATGCCGGCCGTCCCGCGGTGTCATCCAACTGGTAGAGCGCCAGGGTTTGCGCTGCTTCTGCCGGGGCTCGCGACTGACGTCGCTCCTACGAGGTTCCTGCGCAACAAAAAACGGCCACCCCTCGGGGTGGCCGTTTTTGTTAGAGCGTTCCGCTTTGCAGCTTACTTGCTCTGGCTGGCAGCCTTGGTCGCGGTCTTGGCGCCGTTCTGGGCAGCCTTGCTGACCTTCTCGGCGCTCTCCTGGGTGACCTTCTGCGCGTTCTGCGCAAAGGCCTGGTTCAGGGAGGCGACCTTTTCGGCGTCGCCCTTCATGCGCTCGCCAAGATCCTTGGCAACCTTCTGCTGGTTCTCGACAAAGGTGCGCACGTCGGACGGATCCTTCACTTCCAGCGCGGCACGGGCCTGCTGGATGCTGGTCTCGGCGTACGCCTTGGCAGCGTCGAACTGCAGGTTGCTGAGCTGCTCGAAGTGGTCCAGAACCATGCTGGCATAGGTGCGCGCCGGGGCGCCGAAGGTGCTGTCGATCTGCTTCTGCATCTGGGTAACGGTTTCGTTGCTCATCTCAATCATCCTTTAGGTCGTGCATGCTGCAAAGGCGTTTTGCCTTTGATGCGATGCAATATAGCAAAGCAATTGATGCAATGCAACATAATCGTGAATCTTTGGCCATGTGCGCTATCATTTGACTAAGCCCGATTCTATCCAGTGATGGTGCAAGCCAATGGAAGCACGCAATCTCTACCAGCCAACGTCCCCGGGAGAGGGTGGCTTCTGGGCACGCCTGGGTTTGCCATCCCGTGGTGCCGAACTCCATGAGGCGCTACATCGGGGATTTCCTTATCAGGTGTTCCGGCGCCTCGCCGAGCTCTCCGGGCTGGAT
Organism: Aquisalimonas sp. 2447; assembly: GCF_012044895.1. Classification (NCBI taxonomy): domain Bacteria; kingdom Pseudomonadati; phylum Pseudomonadota; class Gammaproteobacteria; order Chromatiales; family Ectothiorhodospiraceae; genus Aquisalimonas; species Aquisalimonas sp. 2447. The sequence continues at coordinate 2,519,465 of NZ_CP050695.1, read as the reverse complement.
CGCAAGGAGCTCGCCCGGGTCACGGTCATTGCGCCGGCGACCCTGCAGCGCCGCTCGAAAGCAGGGCGGTTCAGCCCCGACGAGAGTGATCGCCTGTACCGGTTTGCCCAAGTGTTCAAGGCGGCCCTGGATCTCTTCGATGGTGACGAGGCGGCGGCCAGTCACTGGCTGACGCAGCCGGTGCAGGGGCTCGGCGACCGCCGGCCGGTGGATATGCTGGCCACGTCGGCGGAGACCCAGGACGTGACGGATCTCATCGGTCGTCTGGAGCACGGGATCGCGACATGACCGATTTAGTGCCTGCCTACCGGCTGGTCAAGGCCAGGCACGCTGATGCTGCGTTCGACGGCGAGGGCGCGCGACGTTTCGGCGGGCGCTGGAACAGCAAGGGCCGGCCGTGTGTGTACGTGGCCTCGTCGGAGTCACTGGCGACCCTGGAGGTGCTGGTGCACCTGGGGCAGCGGCAGCCGCTGCGGGGTTACGCGTTGTTCCATGTGCGTATTCCGGCGGCGTCGATCCTGTATCTGGACGAGGCCGCGCTACCGGCGAACTGGCGTGATCCGCTGCCGCCGGCAGAGACGGCAGAGATCGGCGATGCCTGGCTCACGGGTGCACAGAGCCTGGCACTGGCCGTGCCCAGCGTGGTTGTGCCGCGGGAGGTGAATTACATGCTCAATCCCGGTCACCCGGAGTTTGCGAAGGTGGTGACCGGTGCGGAGCGGGGTCCGTTTGCGTTTGATGAGCGGTTGCAGGGCCAGGCACCCCGCTGACGTCTCAGTGACCCTCAATACACCTCGGCGAGGTTGCCGGGAAACCTCAGCCGCCGTTGTCCGCTTTGGGGATCGGCGTGACGTTGTCCGCCTTGCTGGCCTTCTCGCCGGGCGCGTCGGCGTTTTCCAGGGCGTCCAGGTCCAGCTTGTGGGCCAGGGCCGCCAGGGCCGTGCGGCGGTCGCCCAGGGCGTACGCGATTTCTTCCAGCAACGCTTCATCGGCTTTCGGGAACTGTTTGCGCAGGAAAGCGTCCAGCGCCTCGGCGACGCTGAGGTCCTTGTCCCGGGCATCGGCATCGGCTTTCTTCTCGAACATCATCTGCTTTGGATCCCTGTCCGACACGTAGAGCGCTTTGACTGCCATGATTCACCTCGCATGGATGCGGCCTTGATCATTCATTTCCCGGACAGCCTAACCGAAGAAGCTGTATAAAAAAACAGTATTATTCGGTGATGGCCGTGTCGCGTGACTCAGGTCCGCCGGAAACGCCGCACGCCGTCGTCGTCCAGCAGCTCCAGGCCCCCTTCCGTGTGCAGGTAATGCAGGTGTGCCAGGCCCTCACCCATGGCGAAACCGACCTGTTCCTGGGCCAGTTTTCGATCGAACACCGCGGGCAGGGCCTCGTAGCAGGTGGTGGGTTCCGTGCAGAACGCGTGCAGGCGCTCCAGGCGTTCGTGGTGGTGGGCTACGAGTTCGCCGACCCGGGCCGCCAGGCCCCGGAAGGGTGAGCGGTGGCCCGGGAGCACCAGCGGGCTGTCGCCGAGCTCAGCAAAGGGCTGCAGGGTGCGCAGGTAGTCGTGCAGCGGGTTCTGCGCGCCGTTGGGCCACACCCCGATGTTGGGGGAAATGCCCGGCAGAACCTGGTCCGCCGCCAGCAGGACGTCGTCCCCGGCGGTGAACAGGGACATCTGGTGGGGCGAGTGTCCCTTGCCGATGAGAATGCGCCAGTCCCGACCGCCCAGGCGCAAGGGCCGGCTTTCGTCGACGTGCGCCACGTGGTCCGGGAGCTCGTGGACCAGGCGCTGGTAGTCCGGCATGTCTGCCACCAGGGATTCCGCCCGGTCTGCCGGAACCCCGTTGGTGATCCAGTACGCCCTGCGGCGGGCGCGTTTCGCCTCGGGTTCTTCCTTGAAGTGGGTGGAGATCTCGTGCTCGGCAGCGGTCATCTCCAGGGGCGCGTCCCACTCCCGGCACAGCCAGCCCGCCAGGCCGATGTGGTCGGGGTGATGGTGGGTGGCGATCACCCGGCGCACTGGCCGGCCGCGCAGGAGCGGCGTGCGCAGGGCTCGACGCCAGTGCTCCCGGGCCGCTGGCGTGTCCAGGCCTGTGTCGACCACGGCCCAGCCGTCGCCTTCGTCGAGGAGGTAGGTGTTCACATGGTCCAGTGCAAGCGGCAGGGGCAGGCGCAGCAGGATGATGCCATCGGCCACCTGCAGCGGTTTGCCCACCTCGGGCGCGTAAACCCGCTCAACTGCCGACGCCTTGCGTGCCGCGCAACCTGCACTCGTCATGCTTTCGACTCCCAATGGTGCAATGCAATGTGATCAGGGTGTCAATAATGGGCGATCCGCGGCGTTGATGCCAGCGTCATATGCCCCGGGGCGAAGCCATCCGGAGGGTCAGTACTGCACCGGCGAAGTGTTGTCGTCTGCGCGCGACGCCTTGAGGCCGCGCACCAGAAACGTTTCCATGCCAGGGACGCGATCGGATTCTCAACGGGAGTATGGCATGAAACGTGTGTTCAGGATGCTGATCGGGCTGGTCGTGATCGTGGTGGTGCTCGGGATTGTCGGCGTGGTGCTTGCCGACACCATCGCGCGCCAGGGGATTGAGCGTGGTGGCACCGAGGCGACGGGCACGGAGGTCTCTCTGGGCGGTGCCTCCGTGACGCTGCTCGATGGCGGGCTCGCGCTGAACGACCTGGCGATTGCGAACCCTGATGGTTACAGCGCCGAGCGGTTCCTGGACCTGACCGAAGGCACCGTGGCCGTGGACCTGGCCTCCCTGCGTGAGGACGAGGTGCGCGTGTCCAGGGTTCACCTGGAAGGCCTGGACATCACGCTGGAGCAGGAAGGGGCGACGTCCAACGTGCGCGAGTTGCTTGCGCATGCCCAGAGTCAGCGCGCCGGTGACGCGGACACCGACGAGGTGGCCGATGAGGCTGACGCGGCGGACGATGAGGGCAGGCAGGTGCGGGTGGAGTCACTCACGCTGGATGACGCCCGCGTGACCGTACGCGGCGGTGTCGCCGGCGAGGAGGTGGCGGTGGCACTGCGCCTGGACGGCGTTGAGCTGCGCGACATCGGCTCCGAGACGGCGGGCGGTACCGTGACGGCGGATGTCCTCGGGCTGGTCCTCGAGGCCGTGGTGGTGACGGTTCTCGAAGAGACGGCCGGCGCGCTCCCGGAACCGCTGGACGGCGATTTCGCCGATGGCCTGGTGGCCATGGCCCCGGAGACCGGCATGACCTACCAGCACGTGGAAGGCGGCAGCGTCTCCATCGAGGAGGTGCGCGGTGACAGCGGCGTCATTGATGCCATCGAAGGCGCCGTGGACCAGGCCGTGGACGAGATCGAGGATCTGTTCTGACCTGGGTCACGGCCGCCGATGCGGCGCCTCGGGCCGAGAGGCTCACGCTTCGGAGGTCGCCCTGGACGGTGCGGGAGGCCGCACCGTCGAGGGATGTAGTTCACTGCTCGAGAAGCTGGTCGAGCAGCATGTAGGTGCCGCCGCTGCCGCCACCGGCAACGGCTGAAAGCACGAACTCGCCGCAGTCGCTGATGCCCTGCAGCTCGCCGAGGTACTCGACGGCATCGGCCCTTATCTCGACGCTCCCGTTGGTACTGTCCTCGGCATTGTTGAGGGGGCCGCCGTCACACGTCTGCGGTGTGTCGGAACCACCATCGAAGAAGGTCTCCGGGTCCACCTGATTCGTGGTGACCGTGCCTTCCAGGAAGGGCGACGCGAGTTCCATGTCGATGACCTGTTCCATGTCCGTGCCGAAGTGCCCGTTGCGCAGGATTGTGTGCAGCTCGTCGCCATCACCGAGTTGGGGGAGTTCCACGTCGAGGGCGATGGCGATGTAGTTTTCTACGTCGCCGCCCGCTGAATCACCCAGGCTGCCGCGGTGATCTTCTCCACTCAGGATGACTTCCACCAGTTCCTGACCCACCTGGAGCGAGAGCCACTCCATGGAGAAATCCTCATACGTGGTCACCGATGTGGTCACGCCGACCGAGCCGTCGTCGTGGTACTCCGTTTCCGAGACCTGGGTTACTTCACCGTGGAACACCACCGGGGCATCGTGGTTCAGCAGTTCAATGCAGTAACCGTCGTCGGGATGGGTGGTCCATGTTGTGGTCATCGTCACTGTGTCGCCCGGGGATGGTTGCGCCGGGCTGACTTCCTCCTCCAGCTCAACTTCGCCCGGGTGCAGGTGACAGTCACTTTCCACAGTCTGTTGGGTCGCCTCGTCGTCCTCCCGGTTCTGCTGCGTGACCACCTCGAAAGAGTCCATTGCCGTCTCCACGAGATAGGCGAAGTAGGCGAAATCCATGGCCAGGGCCGCGTCGTCATCCGTCGCCAGCGGCGCGGTTTCCTCGAGTTCGGTGGAATCGCCGTCGTAGACGTCCCGGGCATGGACGATCTCGAGCTCGCTGCTACCTGATCCGTTGCCGTTGCCGTTGCCGTTGCCGTTACCGCTACTGCCGCTGTCCCCGCCAATGCAGCCGGTTGTCCCCAGTGCCAGCGCAACCAGTCCCGTCGTCATTATTTTTTTTGCCGCATGATGCCTCCCAAGAACATGTTTCAGTTGGTATTTCTGTCGCTTCTCGCGAAGCCGAACATAGCGTAGCGAACCTTACAGTGGCCTTACAGGAGCAGTTCCGCCCGGTCGGGATGGTGGGGTCGGAATGACTGCCGCAGGGCGATCAACGCGAACGGAACGTCGAATCAGGACAACAGCAGCGGCGCCCCCTGTATGAGCATGCCGTCACGTGCCATGACAAGACCGCCGAGAAGGGGGAGCCGTGACGGAAGCTGTACGCGTGGAACGTCGCAACGGGGTGCTGGAGATCGTCCTGGATCGTCCGCCCGTGAATGCCATCGACCGGGCCACGTCCATCCGCCTGGGCGAGGCTTTCGCAGAGCTGCGTGATGACCCGGAACTGCGCGCGGGACTGATCACCGGAGGTGGCGACAAGGCCTTCTCCGCGGGCTGGGATCTCAAGTCCGCCGCCGCCGGCGACGAGGATGAAGTCGGGCTGTGGTGGCACAACGACTACGGCCCGGGCAGCTTCGCCGGGCTCACCGAGATGTGGGATCTGGACAAGCCGGTGATCGCCGCGGTGAATGGCCTGGCCATCGGCGGCGGCCTGGAACTGGCCATTGCCTGCGATCTCATCGTCTGCACCGACGACGCCTATTTCGCGCTGCCGGAGGTGCCGCTGGGTATCGTGCCCGACTCCGGCGGGCTGCAGCGGGTGCCGGAACGCCTGCCGTACAACATTGCCATGGAGATGCTGCTCCTCGGCCGGCGCATGCCCGCCGAGGAGGCGCGCCATTACGGCATGGTGAATGCGGTGGTGTCGGCGGATGAACTCATGACCACGGCTCGCGGCTGGGCGGACACCATTGCCGCCGGGGCGCCGCTGGCCGTGCAGGCCATCAAGGAGATCATGCGCGAGACGGAGTCCCTGTCGGTCCGCGAGGCATTCACCTACCTGCGCGAGAACGAGCTGCGCAACTTCCCGAAGGTGCTCCTGAGCGAGGATGCCAGTGAGGGGGTTGCCGCATTCGCCGAGAAGCGCGAGCCGCAGTTTCGCGGGCGCTGAACACGGGCCAGGCCAGGAGCGCGACCATGGAATTCGAACCCACCACTGAACAGCAGATGATCGTCGGCAGCATCCGCCGCTTTGTCGACCAGGAGTGCCTGCCGCACGAAGAGACGGTGGAGCGCGACGATGCCGTGCCCGCCCATGTGGCGGAGCGCATTCGTCGGGCCGCCATCGACAACGGTTTCTACGCCGCCAACATGCCCGCCGAGCTGGGTGGGGCGGGGCTGGACAGCGTCAGCCTGACCCTGTTCGAACGCGAGCTTGGGCGGACCAGTTTCGCCCTGCAGGCCCTGGTGCACCGGCCGAGCAACATTCTGCGCGCCTGCACCGACGAGCAGGCGCAGTGGTATCTCTACCCGACCATCCGCGGCGAGCGCATGGATTGCCTGGCCATGACCGAGCCGGGGGCCGGCTCCGACCTGCGGGGCATGGGCACCACTGCGGTGCGCCACGGCGATGACTACGTCATCAACGGCACCAAACACTTCATCAGCCATGCCGATATGGCCGACTACACCATCCTCTTTGCTGCCACCGGCGAGGACGACGACCCGCGCCGCGGACGGCGCAAGCGCATCAGCGTGTTCCTGGTGGATCACGACACGCCCGGGGTGGACGTGCACCCCGGATACCGGCCTGTGTCGCATCGCGGCTACCACAACAGCGTCATCCACTTTGATGACTGCCGTGTCCCGGCCAGCCAGGTGCTCGGCGAGCCGGACCAGGGCATGGAGCTTGCCGGCACGTGGCTGTCCGCCAGTCGCCTGACCGTGGGCGCCCAGTGCGTGGGCCGCGCACGGCGTGCCCACGAGCTGGCGGTGGAGTGGGCCGCTTCCCGGGAGCAGTTCGGTCAGCCCATCGGCCGCTTCCAGGGCACCGGCTTCAAGCTCGCCGACATGGCCACGGACATCGACGCGGCCGAGATGCTGTGCCTGCGCGCCGCCTGGCTTCACGACCAGGGGCGCCTCACCGATGCCGATGCCGCCAAGGCGAAGCTGTTTGCCTCGGAGATGCTCGCCCGGGTCACCGACGAGTGCATCCAGGTCTACGGCGGCATGGGGCTGATGGACAGCCTGCCCCTGGAGCGCCTTTGGCGGGATGCCCGGATCGAGCGCATCTGGGACGGCACCAGCGAAATCCAGCGCCACATCATCGCACGGGACCTGTTGCGGGCCCACGGGGCCTGAGGAGGCATGGTGAGCCACGCCAGTCGCAAGGAGCAGTTGCAGCGCGTGCTGCGCCCGCGGCACGTGGCGGTGATCGGCGGTGACGCCGCCGAGGAGGCCGCGCGCCAGCTCGACGGCATCGGCTTCACCGGGGAGGTGTGGCCGGTGAACCCGCGCCGCAGCGCCATGGCGGGCCGGACCTGTTTCTCCGGTGTGGCAACACTCCCGGAAGTGCCCGATGCCGCACTAGTGGCGACGCCGGCCGAGGCCTGTCCCGACGTGTTCGCCGCGCTGAATGCCCGCGGCGCAGGCGGCGGCGTCTGCTTTGCTGCCGGCTTCCGGGAAGAGGGCGACGACGCCCTGCAGCGGGCGCTGGTGGATGCGGCCGGCGACTGCGCCCTCTTGGGCCCGAACTGCCACGGCATCCTCAACTATCTGGACGGGGTTGCTCTGTGGCCCGACGAGCACGGCGGTGAGCGCGTCGACGCCGGCGTGGCCGTGATCAGCCAGAGCGGCAACATCGCCCTGAACGCCACCTTCGAGCAGCGCGGCGTGCCGCTGGCCTGCGTGATCGGCACCGGCAACCAGGCGCAGCTCGAGATCGCCGATTTCATTGACGCCCTGCTGGACGACCCGCGGGTGTCCGCCATCGGCCTGTTCATCGAGGGGCTCGATGACGCCGCCCGCTTCGCCGCGGCCGCCACCCGCGCCCTGCAACAGGGTGTGCCGCTGGTGGCGTTGAAGGTCGGGGCGTCGGAAGCCGGCAGTCGCGCTTCCATGAGCCACACGGCGGTGCTGACCGGCTCCGACGCCGTGTTCGATGCCCTCTTCGAGAGTCTCGGGATCGTCCGGGCGCGCACGCTGGCGGAGTGGCTGGAGACCCTGAAGCTGTTCGCCGTCAACGGGCCGCTGGCCGGGCCCGCAGTGCTGTCCCTGTCGTGCTCGGGGGGTGAAGCCGCACTCATGGGCGACCTGCTGGCCGCGGCGGGGCTCACGCTGCCGGCGCCACCGGCCGAGCGCGTACCGGCGCTGGCCGAGGCATTCCGGATTCCGCCGGCCAGTGTGGGCAACCCGCTGGACTACAATACGCGGATCTGGGGCGATGCGGTGGCCTGCGCCAGGGGTTTCGAAGCCGCGCTGGCCACCGGTGCGGATACCGGTGTGCTGCTCCTGGACTTTCCGCCGTCGGACGACGGCACCGCCGGCAACTGGCGTGCGGCCCTGGACGGCTACCTGGCGGCCGCGGGCCGCGGGAATACCCCCGCCGTGGTCTTGAGTACCCTGCCGGAGGCGCTGCCCGATGCCGCACGGGGCGCGTGCTTCGCGGCCGGTGTGGCGCCCCTCCAGGGGTTGGCCGAGGGCTGCCGTGCGCTGGGTCATGCCAGCCGGTACGCCACCCTGCGTGGGCATCTGCTGGCGCGGGGCGGCCCTTGGCCGGGCCCGGCCGGGGGCGTGTCGGCGGGAGTCCAGCCCGGGACAGCGCTGGATGAATCGGCCAGCAAGGCGACGCTTGCGGCCCGGGGCCTCCCGGTGCCGCAGGGCGAAGTATGCCGTGAGGAGGCGGTGGCCGAGGCCGCGGCGCGCATCGGCTATCCGGTGGTGATCAAGGCGCTGGTCCCGGACCTTGCACACAAGAGCGATGCCGGGGCCGTGGCCGTGAATGTCGCCGGTGCGGTTGCCGCGCGGTCGGCGGTGACCGGCATGCGTGAACGCCTGGCGCACCAGGGCCTGCACGCCGAGCGCTGGCTGGTGGAAGGCATGGTGACTGACGCCGTGGCGGAACTCATCGTCGGCGTGAAGCGTGATCCGCTGGTGGGGCCGGTGCTGGTGGTTGGCAGTGGGGGCGTGCTCGCGGAACTCATGGCCGACGTCCGAACCGTGCTGCTGCCCACCAGCGCGGCGCAAGTGCGCGAGGCACTGGAGTCCACCGGCGCCGGCCAGCAGATGCTCGGTTTTCGCGGCGGTGAGGCCGGTGACATGGCCGCCGCCGTGACTGCCTGCCTCTCCGTGGCGGACTATGCCGTCGCCGAGGCGGATCGTCTGGTGGAACTGGACGTCAACCCACTCATCGTCCGGCCTGCCGGACGCGGCGCCGTTGCCGCCGATGCGCTGATCGCGCTGGGCGGCGACGACGCGGACGGGACCGGACCCGTCACCGGAGCGCACCGTCGCTCCTGCCCTGTTTCCGGATAACGAGAGGAGTCGCAACATGCACACAACGACACAGACCCACGGGACCTTCCGCGGCTCAGCTGGCGGCGTGCTCGCCGCCGTCATGGCCGCAGCGCTGACCTTCACGGCCGGCGCGGTCAACGCGGACCATGCCTCCGAGATGCGCTTCGGCGTACCCACTTGGCCCGGCGTGACCGTGAAGAGTGAGGTGGCCGCCCAGTTGCTGCAGCACATGGGCTACGACACGGATCAGATGAATGCGAGCCCCGCGGTCATCCTCAACTCCCTGGCGGATGACGATCTCGACATCTACATGGGTGGCTGGATGCCAACCCAGCGGGAGATGCTGGATCCGCTGGAAGAGTCGGGCGACGTGCGGGTGCTCACCGAGAACATCGCCGATGCGGTGATGGGCATTGCCGTGCCCGAGTACGTCCGTGATGCAGGCGTGCGCACCGAGGAAGACCTCGCTGAGTATGCCGACGAGTTCGATCGTACGATCCACGGCATCGAGGCGGGCAGTGGCTTCAACGACTCCATCCAGGAGGCCATCGACAGTGACCGCCATGGCCTGGGCGGCTGGCAGTTGCTGCCCTCAAGCACCAGCGCCATGCTCGCCGAGGTGCAACGGGCGGTGGACCGTGAAGAGTGGATCATTTTCCTGGGTTGGGAGCCGCACTGGATGAACGTGGTCCTGGACTTCCACTATATCGAGGCCGTGGGTGACCGTGAGATCGCGGAGACCACCAGCGACGTGCTCACCGTCGGCAACCCGGTGATGCTGGACGCACACCCCCACGTGGAGCGCTTTCTGACCCAGTACCGGGTGCCCAAGGACGAGCAGTCGGCCTGGATCCTTGAGTTCGATCGCGAGGACCGTGAGGCGGACGAAGTGGCCCACGAGTGGATCGGCAACAACCTGGACCTGGTGGCGGAATGGCTCGACGGGGTCGAGACCCGCGACGGCGATGCCGCCATCGACGCCGTGCGCGCCGCTTACTGAGGTGAACGCGACACGGGCCCGGGACACTGGTCCCGGGCCCGTGTTGTCGCATACAGTGCCGGGCATGAGCCCGGACGCGGATGACACCCCCGAGCGGATCGGCTTCCTGCTGATCCCGGAATTCTCCATGATCGCCTTCTGCGCGGCCGTGGAACCCCTGCGGATTGCCAACCGCTGCAGCGGGCGGATGCTCTACGACTGGGCTCTGTATTCGGCCGACGGCGGGCCGGTGCGGGCGAGTAACGGCATGACCCTGCTCAGCGATGCCGCCGTGGACGACCAGGCGCATGCCTCCACCGTAATCACCTGCGCCTCGTTCAACCACGACGACTACACCACGCCCGAGCTGCTGCGCTGGCTGCGGCGGCTGGAAGGGCGGAAGGCGGTGCTGGGCGGTATCGACACGGGCTGCTTTCTGCTGGCGCAGGCCGGGCTGCTGGACGGCTACCGGGTGACCCTGCACTGGGAGAGCATTCCCGCCTTCCGCGAGCGCTTCCCGCAGATCCAGTGCACCACGGAGCTGTTCGAAGTGGACGGGCGGCGGCTGACCTCCGCCGGCGGGACATCGACCATGGATCTCATGCTGCGGTTGATCGCCCACCGCCACGGCGAGGCCCTGGCGGTGGATGTCTCCGAGCAGCTCATCCACCAGCGCATCCGCAGCCCCTCGGACCACCAGCGCATGGCCTTGGCGGCGCGGCTGGGCGTGCACAATCCGACGCTGCTGCGCGCCATCGACCACATGAGCCGCAACATGGAGCAGCCGCTGTCCATGGCCGAGGTGGCGGAGGTGACAGGGGTGTCCCTGCGCCAGCTGGAGCGGCTGTTCGCCGAGCATCTCCACACCACGCCGCAGCAGTACTACCTGGCCGAACGCCTGGAACACGCGCGTTACCTGCTGCAGCAGACGGACATGCCGGTGCTGGATGTGGCCGTGGCCTGCGGTTTTGCCGCCACGGCCAGCCTGTCACGGGCCTACCGCAATCACTTCGGCGTGCCGCCGAGCCGCGATCGGAGCTGGACGGAGGGGTAACAGTGCCCTCGTGGGAGCGACGTCAGTCGCGACAGGCACGGTTTCACCCCCGGCGAATACCGATCGGCCGCCCGATTTCCTTCGGCACCGGCAAGGCGCGATCCGCCTCGGCCATGGCCTCCAGACGCTCCAGCGGCTCCCCCCGGAAACGCCCCGGCCGGCCGGCGCTGGTATCAATGACCATGAGCATTTGCTCCGAGGTGGCGCGCACCGCACCGTCCCCGTCCACCAGTCGCAGGAAGACGTGGGCCCGCTTGGTGTCACGGTCCACCAGCTGCATGTCCACCTGCAGACGCTCGCCGGCGAACGCCTCGCGCACGTAGCGGATGTGATTCTCCAGGGTGTAGATGGTGAGCTGCTCCCGATCCCGATAGCCCGCATCCATGCTCAGATCGCGGATGAAGGCCTCCACCGCCTTGCTGAACGGGATGGCGTAGGCGGCGTCGTTCATGTGGCCGTTGTAGTCCACCCATTCGTCGAGGACGGTGCATTCGGTCAGCGTGCGCAGTCGCGTCATGGTTAGATCCTGTTCGCCAGCCCTTCGTTCTCGGGCCAGTATTCTTGCACCAGGTCCAGCAGCCGCACCAGGAACTCGTCGCGCCGCTGCTCCAGCTCCCGCACGCTGCGCTGGCCGGCCTGATGCTCGCAGCCCTGGACGACACGGTCGATCAGGGTGTCGGTGAGCTCCGGCGCTTCCAGGCGGGTCCAGGGCTGTTTCAGCGCCGGGCCGAACTGCTCCAGCATGTGCCGCATGCCGGCATCGCCGCCGGCCAGGTGGAAGGTGAGGAACGTGCCCATCAGCGACCAGCGCAGACCGGCGCCGTAGACCACGGCGGCGTCCACCTCCTCGGTGGTGGCGACGCCGTCGTTGACCAGATGCAGTGCCTCCCGCCACAGCGCCTCCATGAGCCGGTCGGCAATGTGCCCGGGCACCTCGCGGCGGACGGTGAGCGGGCGCATGCCCAGGGCCCTGTAGAACCCGCGGGCGTGATCCATGGTGGCGGTGCCGGTCTGCCCGCCCCCTACCAGCTCCACCAGCGGGAGCAGGTAGACCGGGTTGAAGGGGTGGGCGACGAATACGCGCTCCGGATGTCGGCAGTCCGCCTGCAGCGTGGACGGCATCAGGCCGGACGTGCTGGAGGCGATGAGCGTGGCCGGGTCCGTGGCCGCGTCGATGCGGGCGAGGACGTCGCGTTTGACTGCCTCGTTCTCCGGCGCATTCTCCTGCACCACGGTGGCACCTGAGACGGCGTCTTCCAGGTCGGTGGTGAAGCGGATGCGCTCGCGGCTCGCCCCCGGGTGCAGGCCGGTGCGGTCCAGCGTCGGCCACGCGGTGTCGATGGCGGCCTGCAGCCTCTGCGCGCCGGCCGGATCCGGATCCGTGACGACCACGTCCAGGCCGCTGGCCAGGCAGCGTGCCGCCCAGCCGTTGCCGATGACGCCGGCGCCGACGATGGCCACGGGCCCGCGGTCGGTCGCGTGATGTTCGGTTGTTGCCATGGTTCCGGTGTCCTCAGTTGTGGGGGTCGCGAAGGCCCAGCGTGGTGCGTGCTTCGGCCGGCGTGACCGCGCGCGCCCCGAGGTTCTCGATGGTGGTCAGTGCCTTGTCGACCAGGGCGCCGTTGCTGGCCAGCACGCCCTTCGAGAGGAACAGGTTGTCCTCCAGGCCCACGCGCACGTTGCCGCCCAGGAGCACTGCCTGGGCCGCCATGGGGAGCTGGTCCCGGCCGATGCCGAAGGCGGCCCAATGGGCGCTGTCCGGCAGCTTGTTGCGCATGGCCAGCATGGTCTCCGGGTCCGCTTCGGCGCCCCAGGGAATGCCCAGACAGAGCTGGAACAGGGGCGGGTCGTCCACCAGGCCGTCGTTGTACAGCTGGCGCGCTAGCCGGACATGGCCGAGATCGAAACACTCGATCTCCGGCTTCACGCCGGCGGCCTGGATCAGCTCGGCCTGGCGGCGTGCCCAGGGCGCGGTGTTCACGTACAAGTTGTCGGCGAAGTTGTAGCTGCCGCAGTCCAGGGTGCAGATCTCCGGCAGCAGCTCGCCCACCGGCAGATGGCGCCGCTCCGGCGTGAGCAGATCCGTCCCGTGCCCGCCCTGCGCCGGATCCTCCTCGGACGGCACCCAGTCGCCGCCGCCGCCGGCGGTCATGTTCAGGACCACGTCGGTATCCGACGACCGCACACGCTCCACCACCTCGCGGAACAGCGCCGGATCGTGGCTGTGGGCACCGGTCTCCGGGTCACGCACGTGGATATGCGCCACGGCGGCGCCCGCCTGCGCCGCCTCGATGCAGGCATCGGCAATGGCCCGGGGCGTGACCGGCACCGCGGGGTTGCGCTCGATCGTGTCGCCGGCCCCGGTGACGGCACAGCTGATGATGACGTTGCGGTTCATGGTGTCGACTCCGGCTTGGTTCCGATGCAGGAGATGGTGGCGATCTCCATGATCGGTTCGTTGACCGGAAGCGCCGTTGCCATGATGGGATACGACAGCCAGAGCGGGAGGCGCGTAGGGAAAGCGGCAGAACTCGTCGTAAGGGGTGAAATCCAGGGGTCTCGGCCCTTGATGTGTGTTACCCAAGCACCGCGGCGCCACCACGGGGGCGTGGCCTGCCCGGGTGGCGCCGTGATACGGCCTTTGCCTCAATCGGTAGCAGTCATTCCGTGGCGCCCTGGATGCCCGTGAACAAGGTGTCCAGCAGCGTGAATGTGCCCTCCGGGCCGCCGGAAACGACAAATTCCTCGCAGTTACCATTTTCGGCTAGGTTCGCAACAATCTCGCCGACGTCTGTGGTAATCGTAACCCGACCGCTGGAGGCGTCCTCGTAGTCATCTCCGGAAATACCGTCGGTGCAGTTAAAGTGGTCGAACGATTCCTGTGTCTCGAGCGTATCCGTTTGCAGGGTTTCAATGCGGCCGCCGAGGAGGGGAGTGGCGATGTCCATCTCGATTGTGCGGGAAAAGTTGTCCGGATCGGTTATGCCGGTCGCAAGCCCATCCCACAGGAGACGGATTTCGGTCTCGATGCCTTTTTCCTGATCACTGGTGAACGCGATGTCGATGGCCATCGCAGTGCGTGTCTCTCCTTCCATGTCGCTGCCGGACACCTCTTTGCCAGTCATCTCGACTTTGCCGCCGCGGAAGGTGACCTGTAACTCATCGAAGGACATCTCGGCGGTCCCCGAAGTGACCTCACCACCCGAGGTTTCGAAGGTCTCTTTCAGGGTCACTTCCCCTTTGATGCACATTGGGCCGTTGGTATCGATCTTCTCGATACAGAAGCCGTTGTCGCCCTTCATGGTCCAGGTCTCGGTAAACGTAGGAAGGCTGCCCGATCGGCTGTAGACCAGTTGGCCGGCGTCATCGACGTCGGTGCGGGTGCCGTCGATCGTGCCACTGTCCGCGTCCTCGTCCATGAGTAGAACCTCAAGAGTGACCAGAAAAGCCTCCACGCGGCTGGAGAGGTAAGCCAGATCCATTGCCTGTGCGGCAGCTTCCGGCGTGTCGATTGCCGCGAGGTTACTGGGGCCGTTGTAGGAGCCGTCATAGATTTCCGCGGCGGAAGCAATGTCCACGTTGCCTCCGCCCCCACCACCGCCTCCACCACCACTGCTACTGCTGCCGCCGATGCACCCGCCGAGGCCAAGCGCCGCGACAGAGAGAATCGATACACACGCCAGTGATGCTTTTTTATTCTTCTGATAGCTAATCATAGTAATCCCTCATAGCTGTGAGTTATTGGACAAGACGCGATCTCGTCGTGCTCGGAAATCTCCGGAAATCGCTCACCGGATCGGATCCGGTTCGGGTCACCTCTTATGAAGCGACCGACGATGGATCGATGATCCGTCGGACCTCTCCTGAGAACGTTCCTGCAACCTTGGAACTCGGTCCGGGCAGAGAGGAGCCTTGATCATAGGGCGCGGCACCTTACAACCGCCTTACAGGTGGCCGCCCAAGATGATGGAATTGCCGCCTTGTTGGTCTGTGGTTGTATCGGATTGATTGACGAAGACTGACTGGGGGCGTAGTTTTCGGCATTAGGGGTTCTTAGTCGCAGAGAGGGCGCTCATGAAACCGGATCTCGCCAACCAGACTTCCGAAGACCGCCGCCTGGTGACGGACGTCGTCTACCAGGCGAGCCGGGCCCTCGGGCTCACGAATCAGGAACTCGCTGACGTGCTCGGTCTTAGCCGGCGCTCGGTGGAGCGCATGAAGGGCGGGCGCTTCCAGCTCGATCCGGCGAAGAAGGAGTGGGAGCTGGCGCTGTACATCATCCGTCTGTTCCGCAGCCTTGATGCCATCTGCGCCGGGGACGAGGAGGTGGTGCGGCAGTGGATGCGCAATCCCAACGATGATCTGGCGGATGCGCCCAAGGCGCGGATTCGCAGCATCGAGGGTCTGATCAGCACGTTGCAGTATGTGGACAGCAGCCGCGCTGTCGCGTGAGGCGCACTGGCGCCACGGTCAGGTGTGGCGCGTCGTGGAGGCGCAGCACCGTGCCAGCACGCGGCGCATTACCCGAACGCTGGCCGATCAGCAGCGGCTGGAAGAGCTGCTGGAAGAGACCAAGCCGCCGTTTCCCCCAGCCGCCCGGGATCTCCACTACCTGCTGAAAACACCGTTCCGCTACCATCCGCCGAAGCCCAACGGCAGCCGCTTCCGGCCCCCGGGTGCGCCCTGGGGCGTGTTCTACGGCGCCGAAAAGCGGCGTACCGGCCTGGCCGAGTTCGCCTATCATCGCCTGCGCTTTTTCCTGCAATCCCGGGGCACGCGGACGCCGCGGCCGGAGGAGCGGCTGACGGTGTTCCAGGCCGGTTACCGTGCCCGCAAGGTCCTGGATCTGACCCGGCCCCCGCTGGATGCGGACCGTGCGCGGTGGACCGACCCCGCCAGTTACGCGGCCACACAGGAACTCGCGGTAACGGCGCGGGAGGTGGGCATCGCCGTGCTGCGCAGTGAGTCGGCCAGGGACCCGGATCGCGGCGCCAACCTGTCCTTGCTCGATCCCGCCGCTTTTACCAGCCGCGAGCCGGCCGTGATGGAGTCCTGGAACCTGCATATGGGGCAGATCCAGGTGGTGGCGACGAGGGCCCTGGCCGCTGAAGACGAACACTTCGTGTTTGAACGTGCCGCGCTCGGCCTCTGAGTCTCCTCGCCCAATACCTCTATTGCCCCAGCCCACGGAGAGGATGATTCAAGGCCCGGGCGAAAGCCACGACGTCATCAGGCGCCATCCGCGCATCGGCCGCGAACCCCCGGCGAAGCACCCGCCACCGTAGCCGGCCCAGACTGGCGGGGCGTCCGGGAGTCAGACCCTGTTCGCGTGCGGTCAGGCTGCTGTGCGGCGCGAATGGGGTGCGGCCCTCGAGCATCTGAAAGGTCACCACCGCCAGGCCGTGAATGTCGTCGCAAGGCAAAGGCAGGGCGGCCTGCAGGACACGGGGGCTGGCGTACAGGCGGGAGTAGCCAGCGATGGCTTCCGAGGCCAGCGCCGCCAGTGGCCCGGCACTGGCCGCGAACTGGTGCGCGGTGGTGAAATCCACCAGGCGGGTGCCGTCGTCGGCAAGGAGGATGTTGGCGGGTTTGACGTCACCGTGGGCGATGCCGGCCTTGTGGCAGGCTGCCAGGGTATCGGCGACGCTCATGGCGAGCTGGATGGCTTGTTCCGGCGGCAGGCGTCCACCCGGCATTCGCGCCAGGTGTTCGGCCAGGGTCTCGCCGCGGATCCACTCCATGGTCAGGCAGGCGCGATCCCCCACCGCGTGCATGTCGTGAATGTGGATGATGCCCGGGTGCCGAACCGTTCGCGCCAGGGTGGCTTCCCGCGCGGCCATGGTGAGTGCGGGGATGTTCGCGCTGGTCTTGTGGAAGAACTTGACGCCCACCTCTACAGGTGCGCCGGCATCGCGCTCCTTGAGCCTGTCGCGGGCGTGGTAGACCGTTGCGGTGCCGCCCTGCGCCACCTGCCGGGTGAGCAGGAAACGCTGCTTCAGCAGGGCGCCGACGGGGGGTGTCTGGCAGGCTTGCGCAAGGGGTTTTTCCGGCGGTCGGGAATCGTGATAATCTTCTCCGCGTTCCATGCGCAGGCTCCGGGCTGTTCCTTGTCCAGTCGCTGGATGCTAACAGGCGGACTCGGGGCTGTCAGTCGGCCCAGCAGTGGCCCGAGGCGACGGAGTCGGGGCTGGTCCAGCGCAGGAATCAGTGAATAGCTCGCCTCTTAGGGATGGAGGCGGAATTCGAGCACGGAATTCCAACGGGTGAAGGGATGCACCTCAGGCTCAGTCTGGTCGCAAGTGACGCCATTCAGCCCGGTCAGGTCATGACCGTGGTGCTGGATGAGGCCGGCGGTATCATCGGTCGCGGCGAGGAGTGCGACTGGCAGCTTCACTGCCCCAATCGCCTGATATCCAGGCGACACGCGGTCGTTCTGTTCGAGAACGACAGCTTCCAGCTCTACGACGCCAGCTCCAATGGCGTGTACCTCAACGATGCCACTGAGCCACTGGGTGCGGGCGGTAAGGCAGCCATCGGCCCCGGTGACCGGGTGCGAATGGGTGATTTCGTCATCCAGCTCGAGAACGGCGACGATGAAGCCAAGTCCGGCGGATCGGTGCCGTTTCCGACCGACGCCGGCGTGTCCACCGGCGCCACTCCCACACCAGAGCCTGCAGCGAAGGCGACCCCGGGAGAACCGGACCAGGCCGAGATTGCCGAGTCTGCATCGACGGCCGGGCTGGCGGAGTCGCTGGATCTGCCTTCGGTGAAACAGCGCAAGACGGATCTCGGCACCACTCGTGACGCCTTCACGCCCCCGGCGGCAAACATTCCCGAAGACTGGGATCTCGAACTCAGTGGGTACGACACTGCCGCGACCGGCTCGCCGGCGGTGTCGGTAAACCGCCAGTTCGATGCCCTGGAACCCCGGGCAGTCCGGGAGCTGTGGAACGGGCTCGGCATTACCAATCCTGACGATCAGCCGCGCCACCTCTCACCGGAACAGGCCTACGCCGTCGGCGCCGCCCTGCGCGTCAGCCTGCGCACCATGCTCACCCTGCGCCGTGAGCATGACCGCCTGGAGCGCCGCTATCTGCCCAGTGCCCGGGTGACGGAGAAGGAGCTGTTCCTCCCCGGGGACCAGAAGGGCGTGGATGCCGCCGTCTCGCTGCTGCTCGACGATGACCATGGCGGTTCCCGTGCCCGGTTCCTGCGGGCAATTCAGCGGGATTCGGCGCGTTTCCCCGGGGTGTCCACCCGGCTGATTGAGGCGCTGCTTCCCCAGGTTATTCAGGCCATCGACCAGCTCGGCCCCGAGCGAATCGCCCGCCGTGCCAGGCGACGGCCCGCACCGGGGCGGGTGCAGCGACTGCTGGCCCGCACCAGTCTGCGTCTTTTCCCGGCCGCCGTGCAGTGGCGGCTTTACCGCCGCTGGTTCCAGCGGTACCGCACCCGCAACGGCCGCCTGGCCGCGCGACTGACCCGCGGCGCGGTGCGGCGCGCGCTGTCCGGACGTCAGAACAGGAGAGAGGCATGAATGCACGGCGACCGCCGGGGCTGATCCTTGCCGCCGCTGTCGGCGGGGGGCTGGCTGTCATGGTGTCGGGTTGCGCGTGGTTTGGCGATGCGTTCCCGCGCTACACCGATGTCACCATCACCGCCTCGGAACAGGCCAATCCGGACGACAGCGGGCGGCCTTCGCCGGTGGCGCTGAAGGTGTATGAACTCAAGCGCCGGGACACCTTCGATAACCTGGATTTCGACGCTGCCTTCGATAACGCCGACGTGGTGCTCAGCGATGAACTCCTCGCCAGTGCCGAGTTCATGCTCCAGCCCGGTGAGTCGGTCACTCATCGGATCGATCTCGACGATGACGGTGCCTACGTCGGTGTGGTTGCCGCCTATCGGCAGATCGACGACGCCCGCTGGCGGCTGGTCAATCCCGTGGAGGGGAACTGGTCGGAGCAGAACGTTCGCGTCGGGCGCACCGGGCTTGCCCTGGAACGCCGCGCGGATGAGGACGACGCATAACACCGAGGGAGCCGAACCCCATGTCCGAGCACAAGACGCTCTGGCTCGAGAGTCAGTATCTGTTTCCGCAGCACTTCCAGCAGCAGGAGCGTCATTTCGAAGAGCGCCTGGAGTCGCGCGCGGCCGCGATCCGGCCGCATGTACGGGGGTTCCATGAACTCACCCTGGACGAGGGCGCGCTGGCCGAAGGCCGGCTCTCCCTGTCGGCGGCTCGCGGCATCATGCCGGACGGTACGCCGTTCACTATTCCCGACGGAGCGCGGGCGCCGTCGCCGCTGCAGGTGGGCGAGGCGAGCCGCGGCGAGCGCATCTACCTGGCACTGCCCAACTACCAGCACGGCGTACGCTTCGTAGATACCACCGACGCGGGTGGCCCCGACCGCGTTGCCCGCTACCGCCTGCGCATGACGGACGTCTTCGACTATGCCGCGGACGGTGGCCAGGCGGAACCGGTGGAGACCGGCGCGCTGAACTTCTCGTTGCTCTACGAGCACGAGGAACTGGGCGGTTACTCGGTGCTGCCGGTGGCCCGCGTCCGTGAGGTGACGCCGGAGGGGGCGCTCATACTGGACCCGGAGTTCGTGCCGCCGGTGCTGGACATCAACGCCAGCCGCATGCTCCGTGATGGCGTCGATGGTGTGCTTGGTAGCCTGCACCAGCGCGGGGAAGCCCTGGCCCTGCGCTTCAACGAATCCGGCAAGGCTGGCGGGACCTCGGCCATTGCCGACTTCCTGTTGCTGCAGCTCACCAACCGCTATGAACTGCGCCTGCGCCACCTGTGCGAACTGGCCCTGGTGCACCCGGAGCGGCTGTACACGGAATTCGCGGGTCTGGCCGGTGAACTGGCCACATTTACGACGGAAGAGCGTCGGCCTGCCCGGCTGCCGCGTTACAACCACGATGACCTCTACGGCTGTTTCAGCGTCCTTCACGATGTCCTCGGCCGCGCGCTGAGCACGGTGCTGGAGCAGACGGCGCTGTCGCTGCCGGTGGAAGAGCGGCAGTACGGCATCCGCGTGGCACGGCTGCCGGACCGGGAGCTGTTGAAATCGGCGCGGTTCGTGGTGGCGGCCCGGGCGGAAATGCCCACCGACACCCTGCGCAGGCAGCTCGAGGTGGCCATGAAGGTGGGCACCGTGGAGACCATCCGGGATCTGGTGAACAATCACCTGCCCGGCATCGGCATCACTGCGTTGCCCATGGCACCCCGGGAGATCCCCTACCACGCTGGCAGCGTCTACTTCGAGCTGGACAGTCATTCGGACCATTGGCAACAGCTCGAGAACTCCGCCGGCTTTGCCCTGCATGTGGCCGACGAAATGCCGGGCCTGAAGCTGGATATGTGGGCCATTCGCGACTGACCGGGCAACGGTCACGGGTTGACGGAGCGTAGCGGCACGATCATGGACGACGACAGAACCATCATTCGCCCGCGGCCGGGTGGCTCCAGGGGCAGCGGCGGTGGTGCCGGTATACGGCCCCGCCCGGCGCCCTCGTCTGCGGCGGGGAACGACGCCACCGTGCTACGCGGCCGGGCGCGCCGCGAGCCCGTGCGCCTGCGTGATGTTGCCACCCTTCGCGACGGTGCGTTGGCCGGGCTGGCCACGCCGCTGCTGTCGCTGACGGTACAACTCGGGCAGTTGCAGGATCCCGTGGGTGAAGCGGGGCTGCATCAGCAGGTGATGGACGCCGTGCGGCGGTTCCAGGAGCGTGCGCGGGAGGCCGGCTTCTCTGCGTCCCGGGTGGAGCGGGCGAGCTACCTGCTGTGCTCGTTCATCGACGAGACCGTGCTCAACAGTCCCTGGGGTGAACAGAGCAACTGGAGCCAGAAGACAGCGCTGCGCGCCTTCCACAACGAGACTGACGGCGGTGAGCAGGTGTTCCGCATGATCGACCGCGAGCTGGAAAGCGCGCGACGTGATCACGATTTCCTGGAACTGGCCTATCTGTGCCTGTCGCTGGGGCTCAAGGGGCGCTATCGCGTGGATGCCGACGGCGCCGTGCGGCTTGAGGAGATTCGCCAGTCCCTCTACGGCGTGCTCCATCACACCCGTGACCGCAGGCGGGATGCTCTGTCGCCGGAGGTGGAGCCGGCGGCGGGGGTGGTGCATCGGCTGCACAGTTTTCTGCCGGTCTGGGTGCTGGCAAGCGTTCTTGGCCTGGCGGCCTTCGCGCTCTACTCGCTGCTTCTGTTCGATCTCAATCGTCATGCCGACACCGTCGGCGCCAGCCTTGCCGGGCTGGTGCCGCCGACGGAGGTGCAGGAGGCGTCAGCAGAGCCGGACGGTGCGCTGGCCGGGCGCCTGCGGGAACTCATGGCACCGGAGATCGATCAGGGCCTGGTCGCCGTGCAGGAGACAGGCTCGCGCACAATGGTGGTGCTGGAGAGCGAGGACCTTTTCGACTCTGCCAGCGCAACGGTGAATCCCTCCCCATGAGCCGCTGCTGGGCAAACTGGCACGGGCCCTGGAAGCGGTGGAAGGGCGCATCGTGGTGGCTGGCCACACCGACAGTCAGGCCATCCGCACCACCCGCTTCCCCTCCAACTGGCACCTGTCGCTGGAGCGGGCCAACAGCGTCGCCCGGCAGCTCGATGAGCGGGCCAGTCTGTCCGGCCGCCTGTTGCCGGAGGGGCGCGGGGCGACGGAGCCGGTGGCCGGCAATGACACTGCCGAAGGCCGCGCCCGCAACCGGCGCGTGACCATCGAGATAAGGACACAATGAACAAGCCCTTCATTCACGGACGAATTGCGGCGTCTTCTGCCGCGGAGTGACGGCAACGGATATGTTCAGGAGAGTATTCAGGTTTCTGACCCGGGGCTGGGTGCTGGCGCTGATCGGAGTGATCGCGGTGGCGCTGTTGATCTGGTTCGCCGGCCCGCTGACCGCCGTGGCGGAATACCGCCCTTTGGCCTCGCCCACCGTACGGGTGGTCACCATTCTGGTGCTGCTGTTGCTGTGGGGGTTGAACAACCTGCGCGGCCGGGCCTCGGAGAAGGCGGACAACGACGCATTGAGCAAGGACCTGGCGGACAACGCCGAGACCGCCCAGCAGGACGAACAGCGTAACGCCGAAGCGGACGCCGAGCAGGAAATCCTCGCCGAACGCCTGAAGAGCGCCCTGGGCACCCTGCAGACGGCGCGCCTGTCCCGCGGCCGTCGGCTCTACGAATTACCCTGGTATGTGCTGATCGGTGCCCCGGGCTCCGGCAAAACCACCATGTTGCGCCAGTCCGGGCTGCATTTCCCGCTGGAGAGCCAGATCGGTGACAATGCCGTGCAGGGCGCCGGCGGCACCCGCTACTGCGACTGGTGGTTCACCGACGAGGCCGTGTTCCTGGACACCGCCGGCCGCTATACCGCCCAGGATGAACCGCGAGGCATCGAGGGTGAGGCGTGGCGGGGGTTTCTCGGCATGCTGCGGCGCAGCCGGCCGAAGCGGCCGCTGAACGGCGTCATCGTCACCGTCAGTCTGCTGGACGTGGTTCGCCAGACGCCCACCCAGCAGTCGCTGCACACCGCCGCCATCAAACGCCGCATCCAGGAGTTGAACAGCCATCTCGGCATGGAGCTGCCCGTTTACGTGGTGTTCACCAAGTGTGACCGCGTCGCCGGATTCGAGCCCTTTTTCGCGGACCTGGATGAAGAACAGCGCGAGCAGCCCCTGGGCCTGACGTTCCCGTTCCGCCGCGGTCGCAAACCCGGCGAGGACCGCCTGGAGGAGTTCCGCCATCGCTTCCGCGGCCTGATCGAGCGGGTGGACGGGGGTGTGCTGGCCCGGCTCAACACGGAGCACAATCCGGGCCGTCGGCGGCTGATTTATGAGTTCCCGCAGCAGATGCTCGGGCTCACCGAGCCGCTGGCCGGTTTTCTGGGCGAGATCTTTGCCGCCAACCGCTTCGAGCAGCCGGCCCTGTTGCGCGGGGTGTACTTCATCAGTGGCACCCAGGACAGCGGTGCCGCCCAGTGGGTCACCGGCGTTCTGCCGCCGGAGCTGTTTGCGCCGGCGGACACCGCGCGCAGCGGGGGTTCCCCGCGGGGCTATTTCATCAGCCGCCTGCTGCGCGGGGTGGTGCTCCCGGAGTCCGGTCTGGCCGCGGCGGATATCCGGGCCGAACGGCGTTTCCGCTGGCTGCGTGCCGGGCTGGCGGTCAGTGTGGTACTGGCGTTCGCCGGCAGCGCCGTCGCCTGGTCCTTGAGCTATCACGGCAACAGGGCCGAGCTGGCCGAGGCGCAGGAGGCCATCGAGGCGGCAGCGGAGCCGCTGGAGCGGTCAGCGGAGGCCGGCGCGCGGGACTGGGCTGCCCTTGCGCGCGGCCTGGACGCCGTCCGCGAGTTGCCCTGGGGCGTGGAGCAGGCTGCCAGTGACCGGCCCCTGCGGCTGCGCTTCGGGCTCTTCCAGGGGCAACGGATCGGCGCACAGGCAGAGCAGACCTATCGGCAGGCCTTCGAGCGCATCTTCCTGCCACGTCTGGATGTGCTGCTGCGCGATGCCACCGATCCGGGCCTGGAGGACGAGGCGCAGCTCTACGAAGCCCTGCGCTTCTACCTGATGCTCTACCACCGTGAACACCTGCTGGAGGATGAATTCCTGGAGTGGGCGGCGCTGTTGTGGCGCGAGGCGTTGCCGGGTGAGCGTCATGCCGGCACCCGCGAGTCCCTGGCGCGTCACGCCGAGGTTGCACTGAATGCGGAGTTGCCACCACCGCCCATGGACGAGGAGTTGGTCGCCGATGCCCGCGAGCGACTCGCCGAGGCGTCCCTGGATGGCCGGGTCTACCGGCGTATCAAGAACGACATCATTGCCAACGACAGCCGTGAGTTCACCGTGGGGCTGGTGCTGGGCAATACCGCGCCGGCTCTGTTCCAGCGCGCCAGCGACGCCGATCTGGATGACGGCGTGCCGTGGCTGTTCAGCTACCAGGGCTTTTACCAGGAGTTCAGCAGCCGCAGCCGGCGCGTGGCCAGGCAGCTCGCCGACGAGCGCTGGATCTACGGTGACGACGGCGCCGAGGCGCTCTCCGACGAGGATCTGGACGGGCTTGTGGAACGGGTTCGCCAGCATTACTTCGACGACTATCAGCGCTACTGGCGTGATTACCTGCGGGATCTGCGCGTGAAGCGTTTCGACTCCGCCGCCGATGGCCGCGTGGTCATGCGCAAGCTGGCTAGTGGCGATGAACCGGTGCGCGCGTTGCTGGACGCGGTGAGCGAGCACACCGACCTGGCAAAGCTGCCGGAGGGCGCCGAGCAGGCGGGCGAGCTCGCGGACACAGCCAGCGAGGAGCTGGCCGGAAATCAGCGCCGGCGGCTGGAGCGTTTCGTTCCGGACGGTGTCGGGGGGCCGGACGTGGAACTGCCCGGCGCGGAGATTACCCACGCCTTCAGCGGCTTCAACGACTACGTGACGGACGAGGAGGGGTTGCCCCTGGACCGCCTGCTGGAGGCGCTGGACGTGCTGGCGGAGTATTTCGAGGAGATGGAGTACGCGGACGATCCCCTGGAGGAGGCATTCGTCGCCAGCCAGGGCCGCGGTGACGGCGGCAATGCCATGGCCGATCTGCGCCGGGCGCTGGCGGATGCACCCCCGGAAGTGCGGGCCTGGCTGGAGGATGTTCTGGACGATGCGCGTGCCGTCACCCGCGGCGGCGCCCGTGAACATGTGCAGACCGCCTGGCGTGACGATGTGCTGCCCTTCTACCGGCGCAACATCGCCGGTCGCTATCCGGTGGCTCCGGAATCCGATCGGGAGGTACGCATTGATGACTTCGCCGAGTTCTTCGGGGCCGGCGGCGTGCTGGACAGCTTCCGGGAGGACTATCTCGAGCCGTTCACGAACAGCGGCGGTACTGCCTGGCTGCGCCCCATTGGCCTGTCCAACCGCACGCTGTCGTTCTTCCGGCGGGTCGAGGACATCCAGCGGGCGTATTTCGATGGTGGCAGCGAGCCGTCGGTGAGTTTCCTGGTCCGCCCCCACGAACTGGACCGCGCCGTGAACCGGGCCCTGTTGCAGGTGGAGGAGGAGGAGATCAGCTACCAGCACGGCCCGGTGCGGACCACGCGGGTGGAGTGGACCGGCGACGCCGAGGGCGGCGCCCGCGTGGTGTTCAATCTGGTCAGTCGGGGTTCGCCGCTGACCCGTCGGGAGTCCGGGAGCTGGGGGCTGTTCCGGCTCCTGGACCAGTATGCGAGTCAGCAGCCCATGGACAACGGTGACGGCGCGCTGGTGACCTTCAACAACCGCGGTCTGGAAGGCAGTTTCGAGCTTCTCTGGGAGAGTGCGAACCACCCCTTCCGGCGCAAGCTGTGGACCAATTTCCACGTTCCGGACACGTTATGAGCGAGAGCCAGGATCTTTGCGGGTTATTCGGCAAGGTGCCGCAACAGCCCGATTTCGTGAATCACCACCTGCCCCGGGCCTTCCAGGACACCTGGCACGCCTGGCTGCGTTCCGGGATCGGGGTGAGCCAGGATCACCTGCAGGAAGACTGGCAGAACGTCTATCTCACCAGCCCGGTGTGGCGCTTCGCCCTGGGCCCGGGGGTGTGCGGCGGCGCGGCTGTGGTCGGGGTACTGATTCCCAGCATCGACGAAATCGGCCGCTGCTTTCCACTGGCCGTGGCCCATGCCGGTGATCACGCACCATGGGCGGCGTATCTCTCCGATACAGCCTGGTTTGATGCGGCCGAGGAAGTGGCCCTGGCTGCTCTCAGCGAGCACGTGCGTTACAGCCAGCTGGTGGAGCGGCTGGAGGGCCTGCCGCTGCCGGACTTCGAGCCGTTGCCGGCGTACCGCACCGCTGGCAATCCGGACTGTGTTGGCCGGGTGGTGTCCCTGGCCGACGGCACCGAGCCCCGGGATGCCGCCATGGGCCTGCTTGACCATGCCTGGGGTCGGTTGCTGGGCGGCTACAGCCTGTGGTGGACCAGCGGCTCGGACTACGTGGAGGAGTCCTTCGTGATCACTCCCGGGCTGCCGTCGGCGGGGCAGCTGACGGCGTTCCTGGACGGCGAGTGGCGTGGCCGGGGCTGGGCCCTGGCACGCCAGGGCGAGTAGAGTCATGCGCCACGAGGAGCCGCTGCTGTCTGCCGCCCGGACCCACCGCGGCTGCGTGCGGCGGGACAACCAGGATGCCGTGGTGGAGCGCCCGGATGCCGGGTTGTGGGCGGTGGCCGATGGCATGGGCGGGCATACGCGTGGTGCCGATGCCAGCGCCACCCTGGCGCAGGCGCTCAACGCGGCCGCCGATACGGCGCAGGGGTGGCGTTTACTGCAGCAGCTGGCGGATGCCGTGCAGACGGTCAACCGCAGCATCGCCGCGCAGGCCGACGGCGACATCAGCGGCACCACGCTGGCGTTGCTGGTCCTGGAAGCGGACAACGCCCACTGTCTGTGGGTGGGGGACAGCCGCGTCTACCTGCTACGTGATGGCACCCTCCGGCGCCTGACCGCTGACCACGCCGATCCCTCCACGGGTGCTCTTACCCGGGCCGTTGGCGTAGACAGTGCCGTGGAACTGGCGAGCAGCCACGAGCACCTGTACCAGGACGATGTCTTTCTGCTGTGCTCGGACGGTCTCACCACGGTGCTCAACGACACCACCCTCGGTGAGCTGTTGTTGCGGGAGCCGCCGACCCGGGCCTGCGCACGCCTGGTGGAGGAGGCCCTGGTCCGCGGCGCGCCGGACAACGTCAGCTGTATTACCGTCCATATCCAGGGGTGACCCGCGCCGGAGCGTTGGCCCCGGGCACAGACTCAGGCATGCTCGGCGGCATCCTTCGCTGTTTCCGGAGAACGCCTGCCGTGCCCTACGTCCAGACCAATGGCTTCCAGTGCTGGTACGACTACCGCGAGGTCGCGCCGGAGGCGCCCACGGTGGTTTTCTGTAACGGCATCATGGCTACCGTGGAAGGCTGGGAGCGACAGCTGGCGGTGACCGATCGCCTGGGGTGGAATGCCCTGCGGTTCGAGTATCGCGGCCAGTGGCGATCGGAGCTCACCCGGCCCTGGCCGTGGAGCTTCGACACCCATGCCGATGATCTGGTGGCGCTGCTGGATGTGCTGAGCATCCAGGGCCCCTGTCATCTGGTGGGCACCAGCTATGGCGGTTTCGTTTCCATGCGGTTTGCCGCCCGTCACCCGGGACGGACCCGCAGCCTGATGGTGATGACCACCGCCGGGCGCATCCGCCCCCTGCCGCAGCGCATTGTCATCAACTGGCGCAACTGGGCCGAGGCGGGAGATCTGCATACCAAGTTCCACGGCATGATCCCGGAGCTCTACTCCGAGGGGTTCCTGAGCCGTTTCGGCGACCGCATCAATGCCGGTATGAAGGCCACCCGGGAGGCCGCCGAGGCCATGGACGATTTCGCCGAGGGCCAGGTGGCGCTGCATGACACCAGCTTCCGGGAACTGGTGGAGGGCGACGCCTTTGCGCAGCTGGCCCGTATCCAGTGCCCGACCCTGGTGGTGGCCGCCGAGGAAGACCGTCTGTACCCGCCGGCGGACAACCGTGATGTGGCCGACGCCATCTCCGACAGCCAGTTCGTCACCGTTCCCGGCGCCGGCCATGCCCTGGTGGTGGAACGGCCCCGGCTGGTGAATCTGCTCATGGCAGGGCATTTCGCTGAAATGGAATGACCATTCCGTTGTCCAATCGCATAGTCCACAAGCCGTAGGGTGGACCTTCAGGTCCACCAGAGCGGCCTTCGATGGACCCTCGTTGTACATGTCGGGGGAAGGCGGATCTAAAGATCCGCCCTACGGTTGAAACCATTCCGGGAGGCAATCCATGAAGCGGCGACAACTGATCCAGGGCGCAACAGCCCTGAGTGTACTGGGGATGGTGCCCATGACCGCCACGGCAGCGCAGCCGTCATTCCAGCGGTTTCACGAGTTCGATATCAACAGCGCCGACCTTGACCGACTGGACCGTGCAGCTCGGCAGTGGCGCGAGCAGCTGGACGAAGATGCATGGCGGATCCTGTTCCGGGAGGAGACCGAGCAGCCGTTCTCCAGCCCGCTGGACGACGAGTACCGGGACGGGACGTTCGTCTGCGCGGCCTGTTTCCTGCCCCTGTTCAGCTCCGCGACCAAATTCGACAGCCGCACCGGCTGGCCCAGTTTCTATGCGCCCTTCGACGGACACATGGACACCAAGCTGGACCTGAAAATGATCTGGCCGCGCACCGAATACCATTGCAAGCGCTGCGGTGGTCACCAGGGGCACGTGTTCAACGACGGGCCCGATCCCACCGGCGAACGCTGGTGCAACAACGGGCTTGCGCTGCGTTTCGTCCATGTGGACGACGAACTGCCGGGGCTGAGGGGGTAGAGCGATGCGACTGCGATCCGGTTTGATCCTCGGCGTGCTGATGGTCCTTGGACTCTACGCCGCACCCGGTGTCAGTGACGATGATGCGGCGGAAGCGGTGTTCGCCGGCGGCTGTTTCTGGTGCATGCAACCGCCTTACGATGATGTGGAGGGCGTGCTGGACACCGAGGTGGGGTTCACCGGCGGTCATGTCGAGGCCCCCACGTACCAGGAAGTCGTCCAGGGTGGTACCGGCCACTACGAGGCCGTGCGCATCACCTACGACCCGGAGAGTATTTCCTACGATGAGCTCCTGGAGATCTTCTGGCGCAACATCGATCCCCTGGATGCCGGAGGCCAGTTCTGTGACCGGGGCGATCACTACCGCGCGGCGATATTCCCCTCCAATGAGGCCGAGCGCACCGCGGCGGAGGCCTCGAAGGAGGCGCTGGAGGACTCCGGGCGTTTCGAAAGGCCCATTGTCACCGAAATTCTCGACGCCGGATCGTTCTACCTGGCGGAGGAGTACCACCAGGACTATTACAAGAAGAACCCGCTGCGCTACCGCTTCTACCGCGCCAGCTGCGGCCGTGACGGGCGCCTGGGAGAACTCTGGGGTGAGTGAAGAATGAACATGGACGAGGATCCGGAAGGTGCAACTCGATGCACCTTCCGGATCCCAGGCGTAGGGCGGACCTTCAGGTCCGCCGTTGCCAGACATGCAAGGCAGGGCGCTTATCGAAGCCCTATCGGCTGACCTGAAGGTCCGCCCTACCGTTGGCGTCGGGTCACCCGGGCGGGATCATGGGGGCGGCGGAGGTTAGCGGAAGGCGCCCTGTTCGAACATCAGGGTAAGCAGGTAGGTCTCGTCTCCTTCCTCGTGGAGGATGCGCAACGGTTCCGGGTTGTCCATCGTTTGCCAGCGGCGGGTTTCGAAGGTAACCCGGCGGACATCCGGGCCGGTGATGAAGTTGCCGTTGTCCTCGTCGTCGCCGGCACTGATGCGGCGCTCGCCTTCCTGGTAAGCGATTTCCGCGGCGATGTTGACCGCCAGGCGGCGCTCGTCCTCGTCGGCCTGCTCGGCCGTGAACGACAGGTGGATCGCGGGACCTTC
Organism: Aquisalimonas sp. 2447; assembly: GCF_012044895.1. NCBI lineage: Bacteria > Pseudomonadati > Pseudomonadota > Gammaproteobacteria > Chromatiales > Ectothiorhodospiraceae > Aquisalimonas > Aquisalimonas sp. 2447. Next base: position 2,490,027 of record NZ_CP050695.1, on the reverse strand, counting down.
GTCGTCGTCACCTTCGCGCACGTCCACGGTGCGATTTTCCTGCACCAGCACATCGCCGCTGGCGATGACGCGGGCGCCGTCGTCGGTGATGTGGCTGAGTTCGTAGACCGCGGGGTAGGCCTGGATGACGTCGGCGGTGGCCGATCCGCCCGCGAGCCCGGCAATGAGAGCCAGGGCGGGGGCTGTCCTGCACAAGGCGTGTCGAATCATGGTGACCGCGCTCCCTGATGGCCCCTGAGGTTCAGTTGTCTCTCAGCATACCCGCCCTGCAGGCAAGGTGGCGAGTCCCGTTACGGATGCGTTTTCCGTATCATTGGCGGCGCCATCCGCAAGAGAAGGTTGAAAACGTGAGCCGCTTGATCGAGCTTTATCGCAACAGTGTCCAGCAGTGGGAAGTGGACATGATGGGGCACATGAACGTCCAGTTCTATGTGCAGAAGTCCACCGCTGCGCTGGCGGTGCTTGCCCAGGAGCTGGGTCTGGCGCCACGCGACCTCCGGGACTCCGGCGCCTGCCTGGTCCCCCTGGACCACCATATCCGTTTCCTCAAGGAGCAGCGTCCTGGTGCACCGGTGGTGATCAACGGCGGGGTGATCGCGGCGACACCGGAGCGTTTGACGGTCTACCAGGAGATGGTGAATGCCGCCAGCGAGGACGTGGTCGCCACCTTCCAGGTCACCGCACAGCTCCAGGACGCCCGTACCCGATCGCCCCGACAGCTGCCGGGTGGCGCCGTGGACAGAGCACGCGCCCTCATTACTGACGTGCCTGAGCACGGCGCGCCGCGCGGACTGGATCTGCACGCGCCGCGGCCAGCACCGACGGTGGCGGAAGCCGAGCAGGGCGGTATGAAAGCGACCTGGCGTGGCCCGGTGCTGCCGGCCCGGGGTGACGCCCACGGCTATCTCGCCACGGATGCGCATATGGGCATCGTCTCCGACGCGGTGCCCAACCTGCTCGTGCGTCTCACCCGTGAGGATCGATCCCAGGGGCGGATCGGCGGGGCGGCCCTGGAGTATCGGTTCGTCTATCGGCAGCCGGCACGGGTGGATGACCTGCTCACCCTCTACAGCGGCATCCGCACCGTGGGGACGAAGGCCTACCAGTTCGGCCACTGGCTCTTCGACGCCTCCTCGGGCGAGGTCATTGCGACGGCGGAGGCGGTGGCGGTGCTGCTGGATCTGGATGCACGCAAGGCCATTACCATTCCCGAGGACCGCCGCTCCATCCTGGAGGCCCACATCGTGCCCGGCCTGTCGGCCTGAGGGCGTTCCCCACGAAGCGCTCCGCGCCCCACCACGGAGCCCCGTGAAAAGCTGTCATTGCGCAGCGCCTGCTTAGTGCCCGTTCCCGCTCAGCAGTAGGCGGAACGCCTTGGTGGCGGGCTCCGGCGCCGGCTCCCGGCCGCAGATGATGTCACTGTAGATGGCGCCCTCGCCGATGCGCACCACGAAGAAGGCGAGATCCTCGGTGTTCATCTGCGGGGAGATGGCGCCTTTGTCCACCTGCTCGTCCAGCAGTTTTTTCCAGGCGTCCAGCAGGCGCTCCTGGAGGCCGCTGACATTGGAGGTGAGGACCCGCAGGGCGAACTGCGGGTCCTGGCGCAGGAACTGGTGCAGTGGCTCCGCCTCGATGATTTCGGCGTTGATGTCCTCATAGATGCGTGCGAGGTAGTCGACTCCTTTCAACTGCGGGTCGTCGTCCGCACGTGCGCGGGCGTTGTCCAGGATCTGCTTGTAGAGCGACCAGAGAATTTCGCCGAGCAGCAGTTCCTTGTTGCCTACCCAACGCATCAGGGTGGCACGGCCGATGCCAAGTTCCTCGGCCAGGGCAGAGAGGTTCAGTCGCTGCCCCTTGAGCCACCAATGACGCGCGTGCTGGAACGCGGTCACCGGTGTGGGGCGGCTGCCCGGGGAGTCTTCGTTCAGGGCGATGGCGAGAGGGGTTTTGCGTGTCATCGAAAAGGGATTCCCGTTAATGCCGCGCGTTACGCAGATCAGGCGCAATCGCACGGCCGTTCTGGTTCAGCGACATGAGCAGTCCGGCGCAGACGCATCGCGCAGATGATACCGTCTCCAGATTGATACACCAAGCGGACTAAATAGACAACAACAGAATATGTATCATGTGCTTGCCGGTAGCTGAACAGTCGGCGGGCGCCGAGCAGTGACTTGACCGCAAGGCCGATGACGCGGAAGCTTGCGACCCTTCGTGCATCCGGGGTCGGCATGTTCGAGATCGTCAATATACTCGCACCCGTATTCCTGGTCATCCTCCTTGGCTGGGCCCTGGCGCGTTCGGGGTTCCTGCCGGGGCAGGCCCTGGCGGAGCTCAACCGACTCAGCTATTGGGTCGGCTTGCCGTCGCTGCTGTTCTATCGGATCGGCACGGCGCAACCGGAAGTCCAGGGGGTGACGGGGTTGCTCCTGGTCTGCGCCCTGGTGACCCTTCTGGCCATTGTCGTCGCCGGGCTCGGGGCAGCCGCCCTGCGCATGCCCGGTCGGTCCTATGGCACCTTCATTCAGGGTGTGTTCCGCGGAAACCTGGCGTTCATTGGCCTGCCGGTGGTGCTCTATGCGTTTGAAGGGGCCAGCGGCGGCGCGGAAGACAGCGCGTTGCTGGTGTTCGGACCCCTGGTGGTGCTCTACAACGTGCTTGCCGTGGTGGTGCTGGTTTTCTCCGGCGGCGGCTCCGGGCGCGGACTGGTGGGGCCTGCCCTGTACGGGCTGGTGACCAACCCCATCCTGGTCTCCTCGCTGGCGGGTGTCGTGCTTGCCCTCTCCGGGTGGGCCATGCCGGATGTGGCGGCACGCACCCTGGGGGCAGTGGGGCAAATGGCCCTGCCGTTGGCGCTGATCTGTATTGGCGGCACGCTGTACACCACCCGCATCCAGGGGAGCCTTGGCTGGGCCGTGGTGGGGGCCATGATGAAAGTGGCGCTGCTACCGGCCATGGGTTACGCACTGTCCCAAGCGTTCGGACTCTCCGACGAGCACACCCGGATTGCCATGATCCTGCTGGCCTGTCCCACGGCGTCGGTGTCCTATGTGCTGGCCAGACAACTCCGCGGCGACGAAGGCCTGGCAGCCAGCATCGTGGTGCTCGCCAACCTGCTGGCCGTGCCCGCGTTGGCGGTGGTGCTGGCGGTGACCGGCTGATGTCCGTGCTCAGCATTCGGTCACGTTGACCGCCAGCCCCCCGCGGGATGTCTCCTTGTACTTGGATTTCATGTCGCGGCCGGTGTCGCGCATGGTGCGCACCGCTTTGTCCAGGGAGACCACGTGGCTGCCGTTCCCGCACAGAGCCAGGCGTTGGGCATTCACCGCCTTGACGGCGCCCATGGCGTTGCGTTCGATGCAGGGGATCTGCACCAGTCCACCCACCGGGTCGCAGGTCATGCCCAGGTGGTGCTCCAGGGCAATCTCTGCGGCGTTTTCCACCTGGCCGGGTGTGCCGCCGGTGACTTCCGTCAGCCCCGCCGCGGCCATGGCGCAGGCGGACCCCACCTCTCCCTGACAGCCCGCCTCGGCGCCGGAAATGGACGCGCCGGCCTTGATGATCATGCCGATGGCGCCGGCGGTGAGCAGGTAGCGGATGACACCGTCCTCACACGGGGCCGGCGTGTGGTAGAGGTAGTAGTGCAGCACCGCGGGGACGATGCCCGCGGCACCGTTGGTGGGCGCGGTGACCACCCGGCCACCGGCGGCGTTTTCCTCGTTCACGGCGATGGCGTAAGCGCCCAGCCAGTCCATGGCGGCCAGTGGTTCCTGGCCTGCGCCGTTCATGAGGCGGCGCTGCAGTCCCGGTGCCCGGCGCTGCACGTGGAGCGGTCCGGGGAGCGTGCCGTCGTTGGCCAGACCGCGGCTGACGCACTCCAGCATCACGTCGCGAATTCGCAGCAGCCCGGTGCGTGTCTCCTGCTCCGGCCGCAGCATGCGCTCGTTGGCAAGCATGATGTCGCTGATGGCCTCGCCGCGCTGCTGGCAGAGGACCAGCAACTCCTGGGCGTTGGTGAACGGGCAGGGCAGTGCCGGGCCGTCATCGGCCAGGCCTTCGCCGCGCAGGAACCCGCCACCGACGGAATAATAGTCACGGGTCGTCAGTGGTGCGTCGGCGCCGTCCCGGGCGCTGAAGCGCAGACCGTTGGGGTGATCCGGGAGGCTGCGACGGCCGTGGAAGACCAGGTCCCGGTCCGGGTGAAACCGGATCTCGGGGCCGTTGAGGAGCCGTAACCGATGGCGCTCCGCCACATCCGCCGATAGCCGGGGCAGGGCCTCCGGTTCGACGGATTCGGGCTCTGCCCCTGTCAGCCCCGCCAGGACGGCGGGGCCGCTGCCGTGGCCTCGTCCCGTGGCTCCCAGGGAGCCGAACAGCTCGATTTTGATCCGGGCCACGGAGGGCAGGAGTTCTTCCCGGTGCAGCGCATCGACGAACAGGCGGGCTGCACGCATGGGGCCCACGGTATGGGAACTGGACGGACCGATACCGATACGGAAGAAATCGAAAACACTCAGGGTCATGGGGCACCTCCTGCACGATTGCGGGAGTGTGCGCCCGTCAGCCGGAGGGCGTTTGTGATCCTGCGACGCTCAGGCGGTCAGGAGCGTCATGCGCTGGCGACCGTGGCCTGCGTAGCATGCGTAGGGTGAACCTTCAGGTCCACCGGATGCGTGCTTACGCATGGGTTGATCGTGTTGTGGGACGCTCTGGAAGGCGGCGGATGTGAACATCCGCCCTACGTCGGTGGCGCCGCCGTTAGCCCTGGGCCGCGAGGGCCCGGGCCACCCTCGATGCCGGCTCGCGGCCGAGCTCTGCAGAGATCCACCGGCCCACGGCCGCCAGGGCATGGAGATCCACCCCGGTATCGATACCCATGCCGTCGAGCATGTACACCACGTCCTCGGTGGCGACGTTGCCCGAGGCGCCCTTGGCGTAGGGGCAGCCGCCGAGGCCGGCGACGGAGGTGTCCACGGTGACCACGCCCAGTTCCATCACGGCGTACAGGTTGGCCAGGGCCTGGCCGTAGGTGTCGTGGAAATGGGCGGCGATGGCGTCCATGGGGACGTGCGCGGCCACGGCCTCCACCATGCGCTGCGCCTTCAGCGGCGTGCCGGTACCGATGGTGTCGCCCAGGGAGATCTCGTAGCAGCCCATGGTGTAGAGCGCGTTGGCCACGTGGGCCACGGTGGCCGGGGCGATGGCGCCCTCATAGGGGCAGCCGAGCACGCAGGAGACGTAGCCCCGCACGCGGATGTCCCGTGCACGGGCGGCCTCCACCACCGGCCGGAAGCGCTCCAGGCTCTCGTCGATGGAGCAGTTGATGTTCTTCTGCGAGAAGCTCTCGGAGGCGGCGCCGAAGACGGCCACTTCTTCGGCGCCGGCGTCGGCGGCGGCCTCGAAGCCCTTCATGTTGGGCGTGAGAACAGGGTAGTTGACGCCGGGCGTGCGCCGGATGGCACGTAGCACGGTGTCATGGTCGGCCATCTGCGGCACCCACTTCGGCGAGACGAAGGCGGTTGCCTCCACCGTGGGCAGGCCGGCGTCGGCAAGCCGGTGGATGAGTTCCAGTTTGGTCTCGGTGGCGACGGTGCCGGGCTCGTTCTGGAGGCCGTCGCGGGGGCCGACTTCGACGATGCGAACGTGGTGTGGCAGGGGCATGGGGCCTCCGGTGTTGCGATTGCCGTGTCGGTTCCGGTCGCGGCTGGCGCCGCTCCTACGCCGCCGGCTGGGGTGCCGTGCCGACGTGTAGGGTGCATCTTGATGCACCATTATCGGCCTCGATCAACGGCGCAACGGTGCATCAAGATGCACCCTACGAGCGGGCCCGCGGCGACGTTACCTGTCATTGGGCGGCGCGTAGGGCGGACCTTCAGGTCCGCCGTTTACAGACATGCAGGCCAAGGGGGCTCATCGAAGCCCGATCGGCGGACCTGAAGGTCCGCCCTACGCCTTGATGCACCTGTACGCCGTTGATCGAAGTCGTCAACGGTGCATCAAGATGCACCCTACGGGGGCGACGCTCCGGCCCCGATGGCCGCCTCATGACGCCGGTTGACTTGTAGGAGCGGCGCCAGCCGCGACCGTGTCATTCCTCCGCCGCGATGGCGAGAAGCTCCGCGCCTTCGGAAACCTGTTCGCCTTCGCGGAAATTGATCTTGTCCACCTTGCCGGAGACGAAGGCGCGGATGGTGTGCTCCATCTTCATGGCTTCCAGCACCATGAGTGCGGCGCCTTCCTCCACATGGTCGCCTTCGTTGACCATCACCTGCAGCACGGTACCCGGCATGGGGGCCGTCAGGCTGCCTTCGCGGACTTCGTCGGCCATGCCGGCGGCGAGCGGGTCGTGGATCACCAGCTCCCGGTCCTCGGCGGCAATGGACACCCGCAGGCGGTCGTCGGTCTGCAGGGCCCGGGCGTCCAGGTGGACGCCGTCCAGGGCCACGCGCAGGCGGCCGTCCGCCGCCAGGGTGCCTTCGGCGCGCACGGTGCCGCCGGGGAGGTCCAGCAGGAAACAGTCGCGTCGGTAGTGGGCCACGACCTCCAGATCGTTGTCGCCGTCCAGGAAGTGCAGGACGTGGTGGTTGTCACTGTTGGGCTGCCAGCCGTCGGTGGCGTGCCAGGGGGACCAGGGATCCGCGGAGCCGCGGGCGCGCTCGGCGGCGGCCTGATCGACGCTGAGCAGTTCGTACAGCGCGGCCACCGCCAGGACGCGGTCGGAGGGTGGCGTCGGCGCCGGGAACAGGTCGCTGCGGTAGGTCTCGATGAAGCCGGTGTCCACGCCGCCGTCGGCGAACGCCGGGTGGCCCGCGATGCGGTCCAGGAAGCGCACGTTGGTGGTGGTGCCGGCCACGGTGAAGGCCTGCAGGGCATTGCGCAGCCGCAGCAGCGCGGCGGACCGGTCGCTGTCCCAGACCACCAGCTTGGCGATCATGGGATCGTAGTGCATGGAGATGGTGTCGCCCTCGCGGATGCCGGTGTCGATGCGCACGTGCCGGTTCTCCTCCGGTGTGCGCAGGCCGGCGACCGTGCCGATGGCCGGCAGGAAGTCCCGCTCCGGGTCCTCGGCGTAGATGCGCGCCTCGAAGGCGTGGCCGCTGAAGGACAGCGCCTCCTGGGTGCGGGGCAGGGGGGCGCCGGCGGCCACCTGGAGCTGCCAGGCCACCAGGTCCTCGCCGGTGATCATCTCCGTGACCGGGTGCTCCACCTGCAGCCGGGTGTTCATCTCCATGAAGAAGAATTCACCGTGGGCGTCCATGATGAACTCCACGGTGCCGGCGCCCTGGTAGCCGATGGCCCTGGCCGCCGCCACCGCCGCCTCACCCATGGCCCGGCGCTTGTCTTCCGAAAGACCGGGCGCGGGCGCCTCCTCGATCACCTTCTGATGGCGCCGCTGCACGGAGCAATCGCGCTCGAACAGGTGTACGGCGTTGCCGTGTCCGTCGGCGAACACCTGGACTTCCACGTGGCGCGGCTGCAGCAGGTACTTCTCCAGCAGCACGGTGTCGTCGCCGAAGCTGGCTCTGGCCTCGCGCCGGGCGCCGTCCAGGGCGTCACCGAAGTCCTGCGGGTCGTCCACGCGCCGCATGCCCTTGCCGCCGCCGCCGGCGGAGGCCTTGATCAGCACCGGGTAGCCGATCTCTTCGGCCACGGCCTGCAGGTGCTCCGGGCTCTGGTCGTCACCATGGTAGCCGGGCACCAGCGGCACGCCGGCCTCCTGCATGATGCTCTTGGCGGCGCTCTTGGAGCCCATGGCGCGGATGGCCGACGCCGGCGGGCCGATGAAGCGCACGCCGGCCCGGTCGCAGGCCTCGGCGAAGTCGGCGTTCTCCGAGAGAAAGCCGTACCCGGGGTGGATGGCGTCGGCGCCGCTGCGGCGGGCCACCTCCAGAATGCGATCGGTGTTGAGGTAGCTCTCCCGGGCCGGCGCCGGGCCAATGGGCCAGGCCTCGTCGCAGGCATGGACGTGCAGGGCGTCGGCGTCGGCGTCGGAGTACACCGCCACGGTGCGCACCCCCAGGATGCGGCAGGTGCGGGCGATGCGGCAGGCGATCTCGCCGCGGTTGGCGATCAGGACCGTACGGAACATGCCTGGTTTACTCCTGCAGCCACGCGGGTTTGCGTTTTTCCAGAAAGGCGGACATGCCTTCCTGCCCCTCGTCGCCCACGCGGATGATCGCGATGCGCCGGGCGGTGTCCTCGATCATGGCGCGGTTCACCGGGCCGCGGCCAACGGCGCGGGCAAGGTCCTTGGCCGCCGCCATGGCCTCGGGGCCGTTGCCGCGCATCTGGGCAAGAAGCTCTTCCACGCGTGCATCCAGGGATGCCGCGGCAACGTGTTCGTGCACCAGGCCGATCCGCACCGCCTCGGCGCTGCCGAAACGCTCGGCGGTGACGAAATAGCGTCGTGCGTGCTGCTCGCCCATGGCCTTGACCACATAGGGTGAAATGGCGGCGGGGATGAGCCCGAGCTTCACTTCCGAAAGACAGAATGTGGCGTTTTCGGAGGCGATGGCGATGTCGCAGCAGGCCACCAGGCCGACCCCACCGCCGAAAGCGGCGCCGTGGACCTTGGCGATGGTGGGTTTGCCCAGGCCGTCCAGGGTCTCCATGAGTTCGGCGAGCGCCAGGGCGTCGGCCTCGTTCTGCTCCCGGGTGTAGCCGGCCATGCGCTGCATCCAGTTGAGATCGGCGCCGGCGGAGAAGCTCTTGCCGTTGCCCCCGAGCACGACGACCCGGACGCTCTGGTCACGCTCCAGGTCCTTCAGGATGCCCGTGAGTTCGGCGATGAAGGTGTCGTCGAAGGCGTTGTGCCGCTCGGGCCGGTTCATGGAGACCTGCGCGATGCCTGCAGTGCGCTCGACCAGGATGGATGCCTCGTTGCTCATGGCTGCAGTGACTCCGTTACATGCGGAAGACGCCGAAGCGGGTATCCCGCGTCGGTGCGTTCTGACTGGTGGAGATGCCCAGGCCGAGCACCATGCGGGTGTCCGCCGGGTCGATGACGCCGTCGTCCCACAGCCGTGCGGTGGCGTAGTACGGGTGGCCCTGGTGCTCGTACTGCTCGCGGATCGGGGCCTTGAAGGCCTCCTCGTCCTCGGTGCTCCAGTCCTCGCCCTTGCGCTCCAGGCCGTCGCGGCGGACCTGCGCCATGACGTTGGCGGCCTGGTCGCCGCCCATCACCGAGACCCGGGCGTTGGGCCACATCCACAGGAAGCGGGGCGAGTAGGCGCGGCCGCACATGCCGTAGTTTCCGGCGCCGAAGCTGCCACCGATGATCACGGTGAACTTGGGCACGCTGGTGGAGGCCACCGCGGTGACCAGCTTGGCCCCGTCCTTGGCGATGCCGCCGGCCTCGTACTTGCTGCCCACCATGAAGCCGGTGATGTTCTGCAGGAAGACCAGCGGGATGCCGCGCTGACTGCACAGTTCCACGAAGTGGGCGCCCTTGAGGGCCGATTCCGAGAACAGCACGCCGTTGTTGGCGATAATGCCCACGGGATAACCGAAGATCCTCGCAAAACCACAGACCAGGGTGGTGCCGTAGAGCTGCTTGAATTCCTCGAAGCGTGAGCCGTCGACGATGCGGGCGATCACCTCGCGGACGTCGTAGGGCTTGCGCAGGTCCGTGGGAATGGCCCCGTGGAGCTCTTCCGGATCGTACAGCGGTTCTTCCGGTTCGCGGATGTCGAGATCCACCTGCTTGGTGCCGTTGAGGTAGCTCACGCTCTGGCGCACGATGCCCAGCGCGTGAGCGTCGTTCAAGGCGTAGTGGTCGGTGACGCCGGAGACGCGGGAGTGCACGTCGGCGCCGCCCAGGTCCTCGGCGCTGACCACTTCGCCGGTGGCGGCCTTCACCAGCGGCGGGCCGCCCAGGAAGATGGTGCCCTGTTCCTTGACGATGATGCTCTCGTCGGACATGGCGGGCACGTAGGCGCCGCCGGCGGTGCACGAGCCCATCACCACCGCCACCTGCGGGATGCCCGCCGCCGAGAGATTGGCCTGGTTGTAGAAGATGCGGCCGAAGTGGTCGCGGTCGGGAAACACTTTGTCCTGATTGGGGAGGTTGGCACCGCCGGAGTCGACCAGGTAGATGCAGGGCAGGTGGTTTTCGGCGGCGATCTCCTGGGCTCGCAGGTGCTTCTTGACTGTCTCCGGGTAGTAGGTGCCGCCCTTCACCGTGGCGTCATTGACCACGATCATGCACTCGCGCCCGCTCACCCGGCCGACGCCCGTGATGATGCCCGCCGAGGGCACCTCGTCGTTGTACATGTCGGTGGCGGCGAGCTGGGAGAGCTCCAGGAAGGGTGAGCCCACATCCAGCAGCACCCGGATGCGGTCGCGGGGCAGCAACTTGCCGCGGTCGGTATGGCGCTTCTGCGGCCCCGGGCCGCCGCCTTCCTTGGCGCGGGCCACCCGCTCGCGCAGGTCGGCGACCAAGGCGCCCATGGCATCACGGTTGGCCTGGAACTCCTCGGAGCGGGGGTCGACGCGGGATTTCAGCACCGTCATCGCAGTGTCCTTAGTCGTCTATTTGGTCTGTTCAAACAGTTCACGGCCGATAAGCATGCGCCGCACCTCGGAGGTGCCGGCGCCGATCTCGTAGAGTTTGGCGTCACGCAGCAGCCGCCCCGTGGGGTACTCGTTGATGTAGCCGTTGCCGCCCAGCGCCTGGATCGCTTCCAGCGCGACCTGGGTGGCCTTCTCGGCAGCGTAGAGGATGGCGCCGGCGGCGTCCTTGCGCGTGGTCTCGCCGCGGTCGCAGGCGGCGCCCACGGCGTACACGTACGCGCGGCAGGCGTTCAGGGTGGTATACATGTCGGCGATCTTGCCCTGCATGAGCTGGAAGGTGCCGATGGGCTCGCCGAACTGCTTGCGCTCGTGCACGTAGGGCACCACCGCATCCAGGCACGCCTGCATGATGCCCAGGGGTCCGGCAGCGAGTACGGCGCGCTCGTAGTCCAGCCCGCTCATGAGCACCCGGGCGCCGCCGCCTTCCCGGCCGAGAATGTGGGTCGCCGGCACCTGGCAGTCCTCGAATACCAGCTCGCAGGTGTTGGAGCCGCGCATGCCGAGCTTGTCCAGCTTCTGTGCCGTCGAGAACCCGGGCATGTCGTGTTCGATGAGAAATGCGGTGATGCCCTTGCTGCCCGCGTCCGGGTCGGTCTTGGCGTAGACCACCAGTGTATGGGCGTCGGGGCCGTTGGTGATCCACATCTTGTTGCCGTTGAGGACGAAGTGATCGCCCTTGCGCTCGGCGCGCAGCTTCATGGACACCACGTCGGAGCCGGCGCCCGGCTCCGACATGGCCAGCGCCCCCACGTGCTCGCCGGAGACGAGCTTCGGCAGGTACCTCTGACGCTGCTCCTCGGTGCCGTTGAGGCGGATCTGGTTGACGCACAGGTTGGAGTGGGCGCCGTAGGACAGCCCTACAGACGCCGACGCCCGGGAGATCTCCTCCATGGCGATCATGTGCGCCAGATAGCCCATGTCGGCACCGCCGTAGGCGTCTTCCACGGTGATGCCGAGCAGGCCCATGTCGCCGAGCTTGCGCCACAGGTCATGGGGAAAGGTGTTGCTCGCGTCGATCTCGGCGGCGCGCGGCGCGATCTCCGTGGCGGCAAAGTTCGCCACCTGGTCGCGCAGCATGTCCAGTTCTTCGCCCAGGCCGAAGTTCAGGGTCGGGATGTGCACCATGGTTGTGTTCTCCATGCAGCGCCGTGGCGCTGTCTGTGGTATCGGGGTCGAAGCCCTTGCGGGCCAGCCGCTCAGCCGGTCTCGCCACGTTTCTGTTCGTTGAGCAGTTCCTGGCAGCGGGCGTAGGACTGCTCGAGCTCGTTCAGCGCATCCTCGATGTCCCGGCGCTGCTGCTTGAGCTGTTCGCGCTTCTCGTCGAGGACACCCAGGTAGTAGCGCAACTGGCGCTGGTGCCCGTGCGCCTGGTCGTACAGCACGAAGGTCTCGCGGATCTCGCTCAGGGTCATGCCCAGGCGCTTACCGCGCAGGATCAGTTTCAGCCGTGCCCGGTCGCGGCGACGGTACATCCGCTTCTGGCCTTCCCGAATGGGCTCCAGCAGGCCCTGGTCCTCGTAGTAGCGAATCGCCCGCGTGGTAATGTCGAACTCCCGTGCGAGTTCGCCGATGGTGTAGACCGGGGCGCTGCTGATCGTGCGAACGGCTTCCATGGTGTTCAGGGTCCTCAGTTGGGTATGCTTCCGTTTACGTAAACGTAACATTCCGCCCGTGGCGGTGACAGTACTGCCTCCGGGCCAGGGAGTCCTCATGGAACCGAAGAATCCTGCCTACCGCGAACGCGTCATGGCCCTCGTCGAGGAGCCTCCGTTCATGCGCAACCTGGGTACGCGCTTCGTCGACGCGCGCCCCGGTTACTGCGAAACCGTGCTCACGGTGACCGATGCCCACCTTCAGCAGGACGGCTACGTGCATGCCGGCGTCCAGGGCGCGCTGGCGGACCACACCTCCGGCTGCGCCGCGTTCACGCTGGTCGCGGCCGACGACATCATTCTCACTGCCGAGTACAAGGTCAACCTCCTGCGCCCGGGCGTGGGCGAGCGCCTTCGCTGCCGGGCCACGGTGCTGCGCGCCGGGCGCACCCTGATGGTGACCGAGGCGGACGTGCTCGCCGAACGCGACGGCGAAGAGCGCCTGGTGGCCCGGGTGACGGCCACCATGGCGGTGACCACCGCGCGCTGAGCTGCGGCGCTTACGCCAGCCAGCGCTTGCGGCGCCGGTAGTGCTTGACATTGTGGTAGTCCACCTTGCCGGTGCCGCCGAGATAGAATTCCTGTACGTCCGGGTTCTGACGCAGGACATCGGCTTCCCCGCTCATGACGATGTGGCCGTTCTCCACCAGGTAGGCGTGGTGGGCGATTTCCAGGGCCGCAGCGGCGTTCTGCTCCACCAACAGCACGCTGACACCCTCGTTGGCGTTGATCTCGCGGATGATGGCGAAGATCTCCTCCACCAGCACCGGTGCGAGGCCCAGGCTGGGTTCATCCAGCATCAGCAGTTTGGGCTCGGTCATCAGCGCGCGGCCGATGGCCAGCATCTGCTGCTCGCCGCCGGAGAGGTACCCCGCCTTGGTCCGTGAGCGCTCCTTCAGGCGCGGGAAGTAGGTGAAGACCTGGTCGCGGAGCTGCTGGTAGCGGGCACGGCTGCCCCGCACCGGGTAGGCGGCCAGCAGGTTGTCCTCTGGCGTGAGGTGACCGAAGATCCGTCGCCCCTCGAGGACGTGCACCAGCCCCCGCTGTACCCGCTGGGAGGCGCTGAGCGGCGCCAGGTCCTCGCCACGGAAGTGCACGTGGCCGCGGGTGACCTCGCCGCGTTCCGGTGCCAGCAGGCCGCTGATGGTCTTCAGCGTAGTGCTTTTGCCTGCGCCGTTGCCGCCGAGCAGCGCGACCATCTGGCCATCCCCCACCTCCAGCGAGACGCCCTTGATGGCAAGGAAGACCTTGTCGTAGATCACCTCCACGTTGCTCATGGAGAGGATCGTGCCCGGGGCCGTGCCGGTTGCCTGTGCTGCATCTGCAGTCATGAATGCGTTCCCCGTGTGGGGCCCGCCGGTGCGGTCGGCACCGGCGGGCTGTCTGCCATCAGCGGCCTTCGCGGAAGCCCTCGGCGTCCTTGCGGATCTCCTCCCAGACGATGTCCTGGTAGGCGTTGTACCAGTCGGTGATGGGCTCCCATTCCTCACCGTTCCATTGGGAGACGCGGCCGTAGCCGCCGCCCTGGTGGTCGTCCTCGGAGAAGGTCACCGGCGGCATCATGCCTTCGGCGTCGAAGTTCTCCAGCATGCGGATGCCGTCCCGGAGCTTCTCGCCGGTCAACGGTGCGCCGTGTTCCTCCAGTGCCTTGCGCGCACCTTCCACGGCAACGGCCATGGTGGCCACGCCGATGTTGTAGTAGGTGGTGCCCACGTTCTCACGATCGCCTGCGCCATGACCCGGTTCGATCACGTGCTCCATGATGCGCTCGATGATCGGATAGTCGCGGCCGGTGGCCACGGCCTCGAAGCGCTTCAGACCCTGGGCACGGTCGACACCGACGGTGCGCGCGTCGGTTTCCGCCATCCACACCACGGAGAGGATCTGCTCGGGATCGATGCCGTTGCGGATCGCCTCGCGCACCGACACCGGCTGGCCACCGCCGGCACCCCAGATCATGACGAAGTCAGGCTGATAGCGGCGCACGTCGGACCAGGTGGCCGACTGCTCGTTGCCGGGGCTCGGATAGGCAAAGGTGCGGTACTCGAAGCCCTCGCGCTCGGCAAGCTGCTCCATGACCGGGACCGGCTCGCGCCCGAACGGCGAGTCGATGTAGACGTGGGCGATGCGTTTGCCCTCCAGGCCGCCATGGTTCTCGTCGATGTAGTTGGCCAGCACGGTGGCCTGGGACCAGTAGGTGGCCATGAGCGGGAACACGTACGGGAATGTGGTGCCCTCGCTGGCATCACCGCGGCCGTGCAGCGGGGTGATCATGACCACCTCGTCGTTCAGCACACGGTTGACCGCCGCCCGGGAGACCGGCGTGCTGAGGAAGTCGATGAGTACCGCGCCTTCACGACGTGCCCGGTTGTAGGCTTCCAGGCCTCGCTGGGGCTCGTTGCCGGTATCCCGGACCAGGGCCTCGAACATGTGCCCGTCAATGCCGCCTTCCTCGTTGACCAGGCGCAGGTAGTCGCGCTGCCCCTGGTTGTACTCGTCGGTCACGAAGGTATAGACCGCCGTGAAGTCCTGTGGAAACGCGAACTTGATGGTGTCGTTATCGGCACTGCTGGTGCCCGTGGCGGTGAGCGCCGCCGCCGCGACCGCCCCTGTCAGACCCTTGATTAAGCGTTGCATGGTCACTCCTCCTCGTCTTGTGATGTCTTCCGGGACAGGTCAGCTCCGGGAGTGCCGGAACGGCCAGACCAGGAAGTATTTCCTGATGTTGTCGTAGATCTTCGCGAGCCCAAGGGGCTCGAACAACAAAAACCCGATAATCAGCGCCCCGTAGGCCATGAGCGGGATGTGCGCCAGCAGGTTCGATGACACCGTGAGCCACCCCTGGATGGCCATCCAGGCGACCACGTTGGTGAGCATGATCGGCGCCAGCAGGACGAAGCCGGCGCCGAGATAGGCGCCGATCACGCTGCCCAGACCGCCCACCAGCACCATGGCGACGAGCTGAATGGATACATTGAAGCCGAACTGCTCCGGCGTTACCGCCTGGTAGTAGCAGAACGCCAGCACGGCACCGCTGACACCGCCCAGGAAGGAGCTGGCAAAGAAGGCCAGCAGTTTGTACTTGAAACTGTTCACGCCGATGATCGAGGCGGCGTAGTCCTTGTCCCGCACCGCAACCAGGGCGCGGCCGAAACTGGTGCGTTTCACGTTCAGCACGAACAGGGTGACGATCACCGCCCACAGCAGTGCGCCGTAGTACAGCGCCCAGTCGCCCTGCATGGGCACGAACAGGAAGGTGACATCCGGCGTTTGCAGTGTCGCCTGGGCACCGCCGGAGATGGCGGGAACGTTGATGATCACCCAGTCCACCAGGTATTGCATGGCCAGGGTCGCCATGACCAGGTACAGCCCCTTCACCCGCAGCGCCGCGGCACCGAAGATGCAGCCGATGACGGCGGCGGTCAGCCCGGCGCCGATCAGGGCGATCTCGAAGGGCCAGCCCGCGCGCACAATGTGGATGCTCGAGTAGGCACCGATGGCCATGACCGCGGCAAAGCCGAAGTGGAGCTGACCGGCGATGCCCATGAGCAGGGTCAGGGACAGGGCGGCGGCACTCCACACCAGCCAGGGCAGCATGTAGCTGCTGAGGTACAGGTCCGGCAGGAACAGGGGGGCTGCCAGCGCCAGGGCCAGCAGGCCAATGACAATGCGGCGATCCGCCGGTACCGGCCAGAGCTGGCGGGCGGTCTGGTAGCGGGTGTGGTGGACTCCGGACAGACGATAGAACATGGAATCAGACCCTCTCGATGTCTTCGCGGCCGAAGATGCCGTGCGGCCGGACCAGGATGGTGAGCAGAATGAGCAGCGAGGTGACCACGTCACGCGTACCGCCGCCCACGATCGGGTCCACATAGCCCGGAATGACGCTGCCGAGAATGCCCAGGATCAGCCCGCCGACCAGTACGCCGACGATGCTGTCCAGGCCGCCCAGGATGACCACCGCGATGGCCGGGAACAGCAGGGCGGAGAGTGTCCAGTCCACCCCCTGCACGGACCCCCACAGGGTGCCCGCCGCCACGGCGCACAGCCCGGCCAGGCCCCAGGAGATGCCGATGGCCCGCTCCACGGAGATGCCCACTGACCAGCTGGAGACATGGTCGTCGGACACCGCCCGCAGCTTGGTGCCGATGCGGGTGCGGAAGAACAGCAGCGACAGGCCGATCAACAGTAGTGCCACGGTGCCGCCCACCAGGTAATCCCGGTTGATGAAGATATCGCCGACGATGATGGGCGTGAGCGGTATACCGAGATCCAGCGACTTTGGCGCGGCACCAAGAAGCCCCGGGCCGAGCCCCCGCAGGAAAATCTCCAGGCCCAGGGTCAGCATGACGATCATGATGATGGGCTGGCCGACCATCTTGCGCAGCAGCAGGCGTTCAGCCAGCAGGCCGAAGGCGAACATCGCGACGATGGCCAGGGCGATGGAGAGATACAGCGGGATGCCCGCCATGCTGGAGAACATCCAGACGAAATAGGCCCCCAGCATCACCATGGCGCCCTGGGCCAGGTTGGGTACCCCGGCGGATTTGTAGATCAGCACGATTCCCAGCGCTACTAGGCTGTACATCAGGCCCGTGAGCGCCCCGTTGATCAGCAGTTCCAGAAAGTATTCCATGTCGGTGAGCCTCAGTTGGTCCCGCCGGCGGGCAGATCACGAATGGCCAGGTGGCGCTTGAGCACACCGGATTCGCCGGTTTCATAGGTGATCTGCGCCTCGTATTCGATCTCGTCTCGGCCGTCGTACAGGGCCTCGATGATGGGCGCGTAGTGCTTGTCGATGACGTTGCGCCGCAGCTTGCGGGTACGTGTCACCTCGCCGTCGTCCGGGTCGAACTCCTTGTGCAGGTTCACGAAGCGCCGGATTTGCAGCCCCTCCGGGAGCTTGGTGTTCACGTGCGCGATCACCCCCAGGATGAGTGCGTACACGTCGGGCTTCTGCGAGAGATCGGCGAACGAGGTATAGCCGACGCCGTGTTCTTCGGCCCAGTGGCCGACTGCATCCAGGTCGATGCACACGATGGCGGTGAGGTGATCCCGTCCCTCGCCAATGATGCACACGTCCTTGATGTACTGGCTGAACTTCAGATGGTTCTCCACATACGTGGGGATGAAGCGTTCGCCGGCGGCGGTGTAGACCACCTCGGAGACACGGCCGAGCACCACGATCTGGCCGTCGTCCTCCAGATAGCCGGCATCGCCAGTGTGCAGCCAGCCGTCCTGGAGTGTCTCCGCGGTGGAGTCGGGCTTGTTGTAGTAGCCGTCGAAGACGTTGTCGCCGCGCATGATGATCTCGCCGTCGTCGGTGATACGCACCTCGACGCCGGGGAACGGCTTGCCCACGGTGTGGAGCTTGATGGTGTCCGGGTCCTGCGCGGCGCACAGGGCGCAGTTCTCCGTCTGGCCGTAGAACTGGCGCAGGTTCAGCCCCAGGGCGCGGAAGAACAGGAACACCTCCTCGCCGATGGCCTCGCCGGCGGTGTAGGGGCGCTGCACCCGGCCCAGGCCGAGTTGATCCTTGATCGGGCCGTAGACAAGGATCTCGCCCAGCGCCCGCCAGAACCGCTCCGCACCGCTGGGCTGCTGGCCGTTCAGGCGTCGCCGCTCGAGCTCCACGGCGAAGGGCATGAAACGGCTGTAGAGCCGGCGCTTGAGACCGGTGGACTCGTCGATGCCCACCTGGATCCGGGTGAGCATGTTGGACCACGCCCGGGGCGAGCTGAAATACAGGGTCGGCGCGATCTCGCGCAGGTCGTGCAGGGCGGTCTCCTGGCGCTCGGGGATGTTCACCGAGAAGCGCAGGGCCACGGCGGCGCCGATGGAGAAAATGAAGTCACCCACCCAGGCCAGGGGCAGGTAGGCCATGTGCACTTCGCCCTCGTCGAAGTAGCCGGCCGCCGCCGCGTTGCGTACGCCGGACAGGATATGCCCGTGTTTCAGCGGGATGCCCTTGGGGGCGCCGGTGGTGCCCGAGGAATGCAGGAGCACTGCGGTGTCGTGGACACTGGCCCGGGAGAGCAGGTCTTCGCGCAGGCCCGCCTCTTCGGCCAGGCGCCGGCGGCCCTCGTCGCGAAGACCCCGGAATGCCTTGACGCCTTCGGCCTCCTTGCCGGCAAGTCCCCGCGGATCGTCGTAGATGATGAGCGCCAGTTCCGGATAGTCCTCGCGGATCTGCAGCAGCTTGTCCACCTGCTCCTGGTCTTCCGCCAGGGCGAAGCGGATGCCTTCGCGGCGCATCTGGTCGGCTACCTCGTCCGGTGTGGTGTCCGGATAGGCCGGGGAGGGCGCAGCGCGCAGGCAGACCATCCCCATCATGCCGAAATACATGGCCGGCCGGTTGTCACCGATGACCAGGATGTTGTCTTCGGGGCTCACGCCGTTGGCGTCGAGGCCGGCGGCGAAAGCGAGCACCGTCTCCAGGTATTCGGACCAGGTGTACTGCTGCCAGATGCCCTGGTCGCGCTCGCGCATGGCGATACCGTCCGGCACCGTGCGGGCATTCTCGGCCAGCAGGCGGATGAGATTGTCGTCCCGTTGCCAGTGCGGGTGCAGGGCTTCGGGGGCGGTCGTGTCGGTAGCGGTCTGGTGTTCAGGCTGCATCGCGCGACTTCCCGATGTAGGCGGCGACCACGGCCGGATCCTTGATGGCGTCCTGGGCGGTGCCCTCAGCGATCTTCTCGCCGTTGTTGAGCACGGCCACCCGGTCGCAGATGGCGGTCACCACGTCCATGTGGTGCTCGATGAGAAGAATGCTGAGATCCAGCGCTTCCTGGGCGTCGAGGATGAACCGCACCATGTACTCCTTCTCCTCCTGGTTCATGCCCGCCATGGGTTCGTCCAGGATCAGGAAACGCGGTTCGGCGGCGAGCGCCCGGGCGAGTTCCACCCGCTTCTGCACGCCCAGGGGGATCACGTCCACGGGTTCGTCCCGGACGCTCTCCAGCTGCAGCAGATCGATGACCTCCTCCACTTTCTCCCGGTGTCGCACCTCTTCCTTCTGCGCCCACCACCAGTAGAACAGCGAGGCCAGGGCGCTGGGGCGCATGAACACGTGGCGCCCGAGCAGGATGTTGTCCAGCACGCTCATGCCCTTGAACAGCGCCACGTTCTGGAACGTGCGGGCGATGCCCTGGGCGGCGACCCGGTAGGGTTTGAGTTCATTGATGGGCCGCCCCTCGAACAGGATCTCTCCCTCCTGGGGCGGGTAGAAGCCAGTGACGGCATTGACCAGGGTGGTCTTGCCGGAGCCGTTGGGGCCCACCAGCCCGAAGATCTCGCCGGGGCGGATCTCCAGGTCGGTGGGCTTCAGCGCAACAAGGCCGCCGAAGCGGCGCATGATCTGCCTGCACTGCAGGGTGGGCGTGTCCGTTCGCTGCTCAGTCGCTGCCACGGGACCGTCCTCTCGAATTGTGTGTTGTCGGAGGGCTGCTGTGACCGCCGCCCTTCATTCTCCTCCAGGCCCTTGCTCGGGCAGGCGCAAACCTTTCCGTTAACGTAAACGTAAAGCAAGACACAAAGGGGTAATGTCTTTACTCATTGTCAGGTGAAGGTTTCGCCTGTGCGTATGCGGTTATGATGCTGAAATAAAGTCTGTTTTCATGCATCCATCGCAGCGCGCACCTTGAGAGAAAACATAGATGCCCTTTACGTAAGCGTCAACTATGACTTGTGACGCGGTGCGGCAAGGCGGCCGCTGAAGGGAGGGTAATTCGCAGGGCAGAAGGCGTAGGGCGGACCTTCAGGTCCGCCATTGCGGGCTTCGATGGGCCACCTTGGCCTGCAGGTCGGGGGAAGGTGGACCTGAAGGTCCACCCTACAGGTGCCCCGGAGGGGTATCGTGCCTCGGCAGGGCCGGGCCGCGGGATCAGCCCTGGACGTGGGTGGTGTTGCCGCCGTCTGCCACCAGCTGGGCGCCGGTGATGAAGCTGGCCGCGGGGCTTGCCAGGAAGGCGACGGCGTTGGCGATCTCCTGGGGGGTGCCGAGGCGGCCCATGGGGTTGCGCTTGAGCACCTTCTCGAACTGCTTGGGGTCGTTCTGCTGCACGCGATCCCACACACCACCCGGGAAAAGGATGTCGCCGGGGCAGACGGCATTCACGCGCACACCCTTGCGCACCAGCTTGACCGACAGCGATTTCATGTAGTGGCTCATGGCGGCCTTGATCGCGCCGTAGGCGGCCATGGGCGGGACGCCAACCAGCCCGGCGATGGAGCTGATGTAGACCAGTGATGGTTGGTCGGACTGCAGCAGATGCGGGAGTACCGTGTCCACCTCGGCCACGGTGCCGAGGATGTCCGTGTTCACCATCTGCTCCCAGTCACTGGTCATGGCGCTGACGTTGGGAATGAAGATGTCCAGGCCGCCGAATTCGCCCACGGCGGTCTCCACCCAGGCGGCGAAGGCGGCGTGGTTGCTGACGTCCAGCGCACGGCCGATGGCGCGGCCCGGCAGCGGCTCCAGGTGGGCCAGCATGGCGTCGACCTTGTCCTGGCTGCGGGAGCAGATGGCGACATCACACCCTTCGCGCGCCAGCGTCTCCGCGATGGCGGCACCGATGCCTGCGGTGCTGCCGGTGATCAGGGCCTTGCGGCCGGTGAGTCCGAGGTCCATGGGGGTGTCTCCGTTGTTGGTTGGTGGTGGAGGTGTATCAAGATGCACTCTGTGTTGGTCGTCGAGGGCATTGCAGGGCGGCCCTTCAGCTCGGCCGAGGACCGTAGGGCGGACCTTCAGGTCCGCCGTGCAAGACATGCAGGCCAAGGTGGCTCATCGAAGCCCATCGGCGGACCTGAAGGTCCGCCCTACGATGGCTACGATGGCGCCATGGTCCCCGCCTTGTGCCGCGATGCCTGGTCGCCACCTCAGCCGATCAGGGGCAGCACCTGCTTGGTCACCGCCACCAGCATGATGTAGGCGAACACCATCAGCGCGGCGACCCAGGCCACCACGCGGATGCCCATGGTCCGTCCGCGTTTCAGCGCGATCATGCCCAGGGCGATGTAGATCACCAGCCCCACCACCTTGGCGGTCACCCAGCCATGGACGAAGGGGTACTGGGCGATGATCCAGGCAAGCAGCAGGGCACTGACCAGCAGTACCGTGTCGATGACGTGCGGCACGATACGCACCCACGCCCGCTGCAGCATGCCCGATCCCGCCATCATCCAGATGCCCCGCAGGATGAACAGGGCAACGCTGAGGATGGCGCTGCCCTGGTGCACATGCTTGATCAGGGTGTAGTACTCGGCCATGGAGCACTCCTATCTGAATCCTTTCTCGACGGCCCAAACGGCCGCCTCGACCCGGGAGCGGAAGTTCATCTTCTTGAGCAGGTTCTTGACGTGCACCTTGGTGGTGCCCTCGGTGATGCCCAGGTTGCGGGCAATGGTCTTGTTGCTCTCGCCCCGCGCCAGGTGGCGCAGGATTTCCCGCTCCCGTGCGGTGAGCGTGTCCAGGTTGCTCTCGGAGGTGGGGCGGTCCCTGGTCAGGGCACGGGCGAGGCTGGATGTGAGCGTGTCGCTGATCACCACTTCCCCTTGGGCAGCGCGCTGAAGCTGCGCCACCAGGGCCTCGGGTTCCATGTCCTTGAGCAGGTAGCCATTGGCCCCCGCGCGTAGCGAGTTGGTGATGTCCTCATCGCTGTCGGAGACGGTGAGCACCACGACGCAAGCTTCGCTGCCCTGGTCGCGCAGCGCGCGCAGCGTCTCGACCCCGGTCATGCCCTCCATGTTCAGGTCCAGCAGGATCAGGTCGGGGTCGAGTTCCTGCGCGAGTTGCAGGCCTTCGCTGCCGTCGCTGGCCTCACCGACGGGTTCGAGGTCGTTCTCCAGCTCCAGCAGTTGCATCACTCCGCGCCGCAGAAGCGGGTGGTCGTCGATAATCAGAACTCGGGTTGTCATACGACGGACTCCGTCACCGTGTCATCGCGCGCCGGGAAACGCACCTCGAGATGTGTGCCCTTGGGCTCCCGCCGGGACACGTTCAGCGTCCCGCCCAGACTGTTTGCTCGTTCCGTCATGATTCGTATGCCGTAGTGGTGCGGGCGCTCTTGCCTGTCTGCGATGCCGATGCCGTCGTCGTCCACGCTGAGCGTGACCCAGCCATCCTCACTGCCGCAGAGATGGACCCAGGCATGCGCGGCGCGGGCGTGATTGACCACGTTGGCCAGGGCTTCCCTGGCGATGTGCAGCACATGGATCTCGGCATTGGAGTCAAGGTTCAGTCCCGTGTCGAGCCGTTCAATGCGGATATCGGTCCCCTCGCTCCGGCGTCGGTACTCTTCCGCGGCCGCGTGCAGTGCGGCGGCGAGTCCCGGTTCATTCATCTTTAGTCGGAACGTTGTCAGGAGCTCGCGAAGGTGACCATAGGCGGTGTTGAGTCCCTCGCGCAACTCTGTTACCGCGGAGGTGGTAGTCGCGCTGGTGGCCTGATCCCGCAGGCCCGCGTCCAGTCGCGCGACCTGGATTTTCAGGTAGGACAGGGACTGGGCCAGGGAATCGTGCAGCTCCCGGGCGATCACTGAACGCTCTTCCAGCAGCGCCAGCCGGCGCTGGCGGCGTGCTTCCCGGGCCAGGCCGATGGCAACGGCAATCTTCTCTGCCACGGCGTCGGCGAGGCGGAACTTCCACTGCTCCGGCACCGTGCCGGACGTGAATTCCAGCAGCATGACCCCGTACTGTTCACTCCGGTGTTCCAGCGGAATGGTGGCAAGACCATCGCCGATGCCGCCGCGTATCCGGGCAACATTGCCGTCCAGGCAGTGGCTGCAGTCCGGGGCGCGGCAGAAGGCGGGCTCGTAGCCCGCCACGGAGCTGATTGTATGGCGAGCAGAGCTCTCGTCGGGATCGGCGATGCATGCCGTGATGAGACGGATGTCGGTGACCCGGCTGAGATGCTGCAGAATGGGGCGGACGGTCTCTTCGTTCAGCTGCCCCGGGGTGAGCGTGCGCGCGGCGTCGTAGAGCAGCTGCAAGGCCTCGTTGCTGCGGCGCAACTCGCGGGTCTTGATCTCCACCTGTCGCTCCAGCCCCGCATGTAGTGTCTCCAGGTCGGCGGCCATGGTGTTGAAACTCCGCCCCAGCAGGCCGATCTCGTCGCGGCGGGTATGCTGCACACGGCCGGTGAAATCACCCTGGCGTACGCGTTCCGCCATCCCCATCAGCTCGGCCAGGGGCCGCGTGATGCCGCTGTGAATCAGGTACACCGCGGTGAGCGCCAGCGTCAGCGCAAGCACCACCGCCGCCGCCTGGCTGAGGCGCAACCACTGGATGCGCTGCTCGGCCTGCCGCTGCAGGGCAGCGACCATGGTGTCCACCGCCGTGACGAAGTTGTGGACCTCATCGAGATAGAGTGCACCGCCGACGTCACCCTCGTCGTCGATGACCAGCTGGAGATCCGGGGCGAGGGTGTCCTCCCAGGTCTGGCGCACCTCCCGGTAGTGGCGGCCCGGTGCCGCCCCTGCCGCCTCCGTGGTCTTGGTCAGCGCCGGGGCGTTCAGGATCGCGTCGAACTCTTCCCTTGCCACGCTCACCTCGGTCACGGGGGCCTCGCCCTGGAGCAGCGCCGCAATGCGGTAGGACTGCATGCGCAGTGAGCCGGCCTTGTTGATGGCGGCGGCGTCATCCTGCGCCGTCTCCGCGATGTAGATGGATGCCCCCATGCTGAACAGAGCTAGCACCGTCATGGCGAGCAGAATCAGCCCGAGCCGCACGCGCAGGGACCGGGGGCGGTCCTTGTGTGTTTTCCGCGGTTTCAGGGGCATACCTCTAATGAGTCACGAAACGGCGGTAAGGCATAAAGGAAATACCTCGCAGGGACTATCAGCAACCGGAAAACAGTCACTTAGGATTCGGTTCGAGTTAATTAATAAGATATATGTGCATGATTATGCACGATTTTGCGGGATCAATTATTTGATCGCGATCAAGACTTTCATCTGTTTGTATCCATAACGTTGCCACCCGATCGTGCCGCCGGCAAACCACAATGGCAGGGGAGTCTATGGCCACCCAGCGATTCAAACAGTACTCCGTCCTTTCCATGAACACCTTCGCGTTCACGATGATGTTCATGGTCTGGACCATGTTCGGCGAGATCGGGGTGCCGATCCAGGAAGAGCTGGGCCTGACCAACACCCAGTTCGGCATTCTCACCTCGCTGCCGATCCTCACCGGCTCCCTGGTCCGGCTGCCCCTGGGCGCCTGGGCGGACAAGTACGGCGGCCGGCCGGTGTTCTTCATCCTCATGTTGTGCGTGCTGCCCGCAGTGTGGCTGGTGCAGTTCGCCACGGAGTACTGGCAGCTGCTCATCATCGGTGCCTTCGTGGGGCTGGCCGGGGGTTCGTTCTCCGTGGGTATTTCCTACACGGCCAAGTGGTTCGAGCGCGGCAAGCAGGGCCTGGCCATGGGCATTTTCGGCGCGGGTAACGCCGGCGCCGCGGTGACCAAGTACCTGGCGCCCACCATCATTGTGGTGCTGAGCTGGCAGGCGGTCGCCAATATCTACGCCGCCATCGTCGCCATTACTGCCATCCTGTTCTGGTTTTTCACCTACACCGAGCCTCAGCTCAAGGATCCGAACAAGAAGGCGCCGACGCTTCGCGAGCAGGTCAAAGTGCTGAACGACCCCAAGGTGTGGAAGTACTGCCAGTACTACTCCGTGGTGTTCGGCGGCTACGTGGGCGTGTCCCTGTACCTCACTCGCTACTACATGCTGGAGTACGGCGTCGGCATCCAGCTCGCCGCGCTCATCGCCACCATTTTCGTGCTGCCCTCGGGGGTGATCCGCGCCTTCGGCGGCTATCTCTCCGACCGGTTCGGTGCGCACACCGTGACCTGGGTGTGCATGTGGGCGAGCCTGGTCAGTTTCTTCTTCATGTCCTACCCGCCCACGGAGTACACCATCCAGCAGATGGGTGGCGAGACGCTGACCTTCACCCTGTCCATGCCGGTGTGGCTGTTCACCACGCTGCTGTTCATCGTCGGCATCGCCTGGGGCATCGGCAAGGCATCGGTGTTCAAGTACCTCTCCGACGAATACGACCACAACCTGGGCCTGGTGTCCGGCATGGTGGGCCTGTTCGGGGGTCTTGGTGGCTTCCTGCTGCCGCCGATGTTCGGCGCGCTGATCGATTTCACCGGCGTGACCACCAGTATCTGGATGCTGTGCTTCGGCTTCACCCTGGTGTCCGTGGTCTGGATGTGGTGGACGGAGCGGCGCCAGCCGGTGCTCACGCGGGACGTCTACCACCAGCCCACCGTGCGCAACGAGGCCGCCGGGCAGGACAACTGATCACTTGCATTGCCGGGGCCGGCCGTCCCGGCGTACCGCCACAGCGGCAAAAGGAGGCATGAAACCGTGGCTTGGAATCGAGACATCGAGCACTGGAATCCCGAGGACACGGAGTTCTGGGAGCGTGAGGGCAAGAAGGTTGCCTATCGCAACCTGTGGATCTCCATCCCTAATCTGTTGATGGGCTTCGCAGTCTGGATGATGTGGGGGATGATCACCGTGCAGATGATGAACATCGGCTTCCCGTTCTCCGAACGGGAGATGTTCACCATCACGGCCATTGCCGGCTTCACCGGTGCCACCCTCCGAATTCCGGCCTCGTTCTTCATCCGCATCGCCGGGGGGCGGAATACCATCTTCTTTCCTGATTAGCAACGACCGTCAGCTTGCGCTTGCTGGCGCGGCCACCGGGGGTGTATATACTGGTTATAATTACAGTATTCATGCCGGAGGCACGCCCCATGCCCATGAACCGCATCCAGTTCCAGCCCGGTCTGTCGTTGACCGCGTTCTTCCGCCACTACGGCGAGGAGGCCCAGTGCGCCGCGGCACTGGAGCAGGCCCGCTGGCCGCACGGCTTCCGCTGCCCTCGCTGTAACGGGCACGAGCACAGCCGCGTGCACGGACGCACCCACCCGCTGTTCCAATGCCGCAGTTGCCGACACCAGACCTCGCTGATCGCCGGCACGGTCATGCAGGGCACCAAGCTGCCCTTGACGGTGTGGTTTCTCGCCATCTACCTGCTCAGCCAGGCGAAGACGGGGCTGTCGGCGCTTGCGCTCGCACGCCAGCTCGGCGTGAGCTACCCCACCGCCTGGCTGATCCACCACAAGCTCATGGGGGCGATGGCCGAGCGCGAGGACAGGTACGTGCTCGCCGGTGACGTCCAGGTCGATGACGCCTACCTCGGCGGCGAGCGCAGCGGTGGCAAGGTCGGGCGCGGTTCCGAGAACAAATGCGCCTTCGTCGCCGCAGTCTCGCTCGACGACGAGGGCCATCCGCTGCGCGTCAAGCTCACGCCGGTGGCGACGTTCAGCGCCCGAGCCATTACCGACTGGGCCCGCGGGGCGCTCGCACCCGGCACCACCGTGTTCTCTGACGGGCTCGCGTGCTTCCGGGCGGTCGCGGCCGCCGGATGCACCCATCAGCCCACCGTCGTCGCGGGGCGCAAGCCAAGCCAGTTGCCCGAGTTCCAGTGGATCAACACCGTGCTCGGGAACCTCAAAACCAGTCTCTCCGGTTGCTACCATGCCTTCCGATTCCGCAAGTACGCCGCTCGCTACCTCGCCGCGTTCGCCTATCGCTTCAACCGCCGCTTCGACCTTGCCGCGCTCCCGCAACGGCTGCTCGTCGCCGCCGTACGCTGCGCGCCACACCCTCAACGCATCATCCGCGCTGAGGCTCCTTGCTAATCAGGTCTTCTTTAGCACCGCGCTGTTGATGATCCCGGCCATCGGCGCCTACTTCGCCCTGCAGAGCACCGACACGCCGTTGTGGGTGTTCCAGTTCCTGGCCTTCCTCTCGGGGATCGGCGGCGGCAATTTTGCCTGCTCCATGAGCAACATCTCGTCGTTTTTCCCGAAGCACCAGCAGGGACTGGCCCTGGGGTTGAACGCGGGCATTGGTAACTTCGGCGTCACCACCATGCAGATCGTTATCCCGCTGGTGATGACTGCCGCGGTGTTCGGCGCCCTCTCGGGTGACCCCATGCCGCTGGACAGCAGCAGCGGCACCATCCTCGGCCGCATCGAGGCGGGCACGGCCACCTGGATCCAGAACGCCGGCCTGGTCTGGTTCCTGGTGTTGATTCCGCTGGTGGCGGCGGCGTGGTTCGGCATGAACAACCTGCGCACGGTGACGCCGGATCCCGGTAACCCGCTGAGCGCCTTCGGCAAGATCCTGGGGCTGTACGGCGTCGCCTTCGTCACCTCGGGCATCGGCCTGTATCTGTTCCTTCCGCAGCCCTATGGGGCCGGTGTTCTGAACGTCTGGGTGGCACTGGTGCTGGTCATCGTCGCCACGCTTTTCCTGATGCGCATGCTGCCCGGTGGCATCGGTGCCGGGATGGCCAACCAGTTCGCCATCTTCAAGGACAAGCACACCTGGTCCATGACCTGGCTGTATATCGTCACCTTCGGCTCATTCATCGGCTTCTCGGCGGCGCTGCCGCTGTCCATCGAGGTGATCTTCGGTTACCGCTGGGTGGAGGAGGGCGGTGAGCTGGTGCGCCAGTCCAACCCGCATGCGCCCAGTGCGTTGACCTACGCCTGGATTGGGGCTTTCGTTGGTGCGTTGATCCGGCCAGTGGGGGGCTGGATCTCGGACAAGGCGGGCGGCGCCCTGGTCACCCAGGTGATCTCGGCGGTGATGGTGGTCGCCTCCGTGGCGGTGGGCTACGTGATGTCCCTGGCCTACGGCAGCGAGGCGCCTCACGAGTACTTCTGGATATTCCTGAGCCTGTTCGTGCTGATCTTCGCCGCCTCGGGTATCGGCAACGGTTCCACGTTCCGCACCATCGGTGTGCTGTTCAGCCCGCAGCAGAAGGGGCCGGTGCTGGGCTGGACGTCGGCCATTGCCGCCTACGGCGCCTTTGTCGCCCCACGGGTGATGGGCGAGCAGATCGAGGCGGGGACGCCGGAGCTGGCCATGTACGGCTTCGCAGTGTTCTACGCGGTGGGCCTGGTGATCAACCACTGGTTCTACCTGCGCCGTAACGCCTACGCGAAAAACCCCTGAGGGAGCTTCACCTTTCGTTTTGGCCCCGCCCATTCGGCGGGGCGTTTTGTTGTAATTTGCATGAATGATTAATCACGGCAGTAGGGGTACTGATATAGGAATAAAACGAACTACCTCGTAAGAGGTAGTTTATCGATAATTTGCCCGGCTAAGCCTGTTCCTTGATCTAAATCAAACGCCTATCCCTTCAGAGTGGTTAGCGTCCGTCCCAAGAGGTAACCCCCGGTCTGCGAGTTTGCCGGGTTTCAATTTGTAATCACCTTTCGGGAGGGGCGACTGTGGCCTTGAACCAAGACATAGAGAACTGGAATCCGGAAGATACCCAGTTCTGGGAAAGTCAGGGCAAACGGATTGCGTACCGCAACCTGTGGATCTCCATCCCCAATCTGCTGATGGGCTTCGCCGTCTGGCTGATGTGGGGGATGATCACCGTGCAGATGATGAACCTGGGGTTCGGGTTCACCGAGCTGCAGATGTTCACGGTGACCGCCATTGCCGGCTTTACCGGAGCGACGCTGCGTATCCCGGCGTCGTTCTTCATCCGCATCGCCGGCGGGCGCAACACCATCTTCTTCAGTACGGCACTGTTGATGATTCCGGCGTTCGGGGCGTACTTCGCCCTGCAGAACCCGGACACGCCCCTGTGGGTGTTCCAGTTGCTGGCGTTTCTCTCCGGCATCGGCGGCGGTAACTTTGCCTGCTCCATGAGCAACATCGCCACGTTCTTCCCGCGGCACCAGCAGGGTCTGGCGCTGGGGCTGAACGCGGGGCTCGGCAACTTCGGCGTCACCACCATGCAGATCGTCATTCCGATGGTGATGACGGCTGCAGTGTTCGGTGCCCTGTCGGGTACCCCCCTGCCGCTGGAGAGCAGCAGCGGCACCATCCTCGGGCGCATCGAGGCAGGTACCGATACCTGGATCCAGAACGCTGGCCTGGTTTGGGGCCTGGTGCTGATTCCGCTGGTGATTGCCGCCTGGTTCGGCATGAACAACCTCCGCACGGTCACGCCGAATCCGGGGCACCCGTTGGCGGCCTTCGGCAAGATCGGGGGCCTCTACCTGGCGGCGTTGCTGACCTCCGGGATCGGCCTGTGGCTGTTCCTGCCGCAACCCGTTGGTCTGGACCTGCTCAACGTCTGGGTGGCGCTGCTGCTGGTGATCATCGGGACGCTGCTGGTCATGCGGGCCATGCCGGCCGGGATCGGCGCCGGGATGACGACGCAGTTCGCCATCTTCAAGGACAAGCACACCTGGTCCATGACCTGGCTGTACATCGTCACCTTCGGCTCGTTCATCGGCTTTTCGGCGGCGCTGCCGCTGTCCATCGAAGTCATCTTCGGCAACATGTGGGTGCCCACTGATGACGGCGGCCTCGAGCGGGTCTCCAACCCCGACGGCCCGAGCGCACTGACCTACGCCTGGATCGGCCCGTTAGTCGGCGCCCTGATTCGCCCGGTCGGCGGCTGGGTCTCCGACAAGGTGGGCGGCGCACTGGTCACCCAGGTGATCTCGGCAGTGATGGTGGTCGCCTCCGTGGCGGTGGGCTACGTGATGTCCCTCGCCTACGGGACCGAGGCGCCGCACGAGTACTTCTGGATCTTCCTGGTGCTGTTCATCGTCATCTTCGCCGCTTCGGGGATCGGCAACGGCTCCACATTCCGCACCATCGGCGTGCTGTTCGATCAGCAGCAGAAAGGGCCGGTGCTGGGCTGGACCTCGGCCATTGCCGCCTACGGCGCCTTCATCGCGCCGCGGGTGATGGGCGAGCAGATCCAGGCGGGGACGCCGGAGCTGGCCATGTACGGCTTCGCGGTGTTCTACGCGGTGGGCCTGGTGATCAACCACTGGTTCTACCTGCGCCGCAACGCCTACGCGAAAAACCCCTGATGCCCTGAACCATGGACCGCTCGCGGTGGCCCCAAGTGGGGCCCCGCGATACGGGGCCACGGCTGGATCCAATCCGGAAACGGGAAAGAGAGCAAATGTCCGAGTCAGCAGCAGTCAACGTCAAGGGAAGCCGGATCAGGACGCTGATCGTCACCGCATTCGGCTTCTTCATGGGCATCTCCGGGATCGCCCTGTTCGGGCCCACGGCGGCCCTCTTGCGGGAGCCCATGGAGTTGTCCGCCACGCAGGTCGGCTGGCTGGTTGCCATGCCGGCCCTCAGCGGCGCGTTGATCCGCGTCGTCTTCGGCGCCTGGGCCGATGCCACCGGCGGCAAGATCCCGTTCCTGTCGCTACTGGGGATCATGCTGGGCGCCATGGCCATCCTGGTGTTCATCCTGTTCGCCTACTACCCGGATGACCTGGGGCCGCACTTCTACCCGGTGCTGCTCCTGCTGGGTGCGGTGATCGGCTTCGGCGTGGATACCTTCTCCGTGGGCATTCCCATGAACGCCTACTGGAGCCCCATGCGCAAGCAGGGGCGGGCGCTGGGCGTGTTCGCCGGGTTCGGTAACGCCGGTGCCGGGGCGTTCACCCTGTTCGTGCCCTTCCTGGTGGCGGCGCTGACCCTGCCGGGTGCCTACCTGTTCTGGATCATCCTGGTGGGGATCGCGTTCCTGCTGGTGGCGGTGTTCGCCCAGAACGCGCCGTATTTCCAGCTGCACCAGCGTGACGGCTTGCCGCGGGACGAAGCCGAGGCCATCGCCAAAAAGTTCGGCCAGGAGGCGTTTCCGCGCGAGAGCCTGTGGCCGGCACTGTTCGAGGCAGCGCGGGCCTGGCGTAACTGGGCCCTGGTACTGACGTACTTTGTCTCCTTCGGCGGCTTCCTGGCCCTGACGGCCTGGCTGCCCACCTACTGGTATGACTACCACGGCATGACCGCGACCATGGCCGGCTCGCTGGCGGCGGCCTTCGGTATCTGGACCGGGCTGGTGCGTGTGCCCGGCGGCGCCATGGCGGACGTGCTGGGCGGGGAGCCCACGAACTTCATCGCCTTCGGGCTCGCCTTTATCGGCTCCGTCACGCTGATCTTCGCCGATGGTGCCGGGCCAGCCCTGGTCGGCACCATGCTCATTGCTACAGGCTTCGGGATCTCCAATGCCGCGCAGTTCAGCCTTGTGCCGATCTACCTGCCCCGCGCCATCGGCGGGGCGGCTGGCTGGATCGGGGGGCTCGGCGGCTTCGGCGGCACGGCCTTCCCTCCCATCATGGGCTTCTTTGTCGACTGGCAGGGTGAACAGGGCTTCGCCAACGGTTTCATCGTGTTCGCGGCGCTGTCGCTGATGAGTATCGGCATCATGATTCTGCTGCGAGCAACGCGCGGTGGGGTGGCGGCAGCCGTCGCGGCGGCGGACGAGCGCGCCGCGAAGAAGGGCGGCACGGTCCCGGATACCGGCCCCGGCGAGTCGGCGACTCAGCCGGAGAACACCTGACAGGACGACGGAGGTCGAACGCCATGAGCAAGGTCATTGTAGGAACGGACGGTTCGGAATGCTCCCAGCGTGCGCTGCGCTGGGCAGTGGCAGAGGCGCGCCTGCGCGCCTGTCCGGTGCATGTTGTCTACGCGGTGGACTGGCGGGCCCTGAACGAAGCGATCTTCATTTCCCCCTCGCAGAAAGAGGTGGACGAGGAGGCGCAGAGCGTGCTGGACCGGGTAGTGGGTGAATTGGGCGACGTCAGCGACGTCGCCCTGGAGACCCGGGTGATGCATGTCACGGATCGCCACGGCCCGTCGGCGGTGATGCTGGATGCCGCCGACGAAGAGGGCGACATCGTCGTGGTCGGCACCCGGGGCAGCGGTGCGGTCAAGGGGGCGCTTATCGGCTCCATCAGTCATCGCCTGTTGCATTTCGCTCATTGTCCCGTCGTGGTGATCCCGTGAGATTCCTGAAGGTTCAGTTTTTGGGGCCATACTTCGCAAAGACGATGCGAAATACCACTAAAGAGAGATGGTCTTTCTCGCCCGATTCAAGGCTTTCTCATGCGGGCCGGCATTTTGCCTTTGTGACTGGAGCGGAGTTGATTTGAGTCAACGTTTGCAGCCGGGCGCACGCGTAGCTTTTAGTCTGAAAATCGGCTCTCGGGTCGGGTTGTTAATAGACAGGAGATTGCTATGAGTTTCTTTCTGGACAGACTGACGTTCTTCCAGCGCACCAAAGAGGAGTTCGCCGACGGCCACGGTGTTGTCACCGATGACCCCCGACGCTGGGAAGATGCCTATCGCAGCCGCTGGCAGCACGACAAGATCGTGCGCTCCACCCACGGGGTGAACTGCACCGGCGCTTGCAGTTGGAAGATCTACGTCAAGAACGGCCTGGTTACCTGGGAGACCCAGCAGACTGACTACCCTCGTACGCGGCCCGACATGCCCAACCATGAGCCTCGCGGCTGCGCGCGGGGCGCCAGCTACTCCTGGTACATCTACAGCGCCAACCGCCTCAAGCACCCGATGGCGCGTGGTCACCTGCTGCGGCTTTGGCGCGAGGCGCGCAAGGTGCACAAGGATCCGGTGGATGCCTGGGCCTCCATCGTCGAGGACCCGGAGAAGGCGAAGCAGTACAAGTCCCGCCGCGGCAAGGGCGGGCTGGTGCGCAGCACCTGGGACGAGGTGAATGAGCTGGTCGCCTCGGCCAACGCCTACACCATCAAGCAGTACGGCCCGGACCGGGTGATCGGCTTCTCGCCCATCCCGGCAATGTCGATGGTCAGCTACGCCGCCGGCTCGCGGTACATGTCCCTGCTGGGTGGCGTGTGCATGAGCTTCTACGACTGGTACTGCGACCTGCCTCCCAGTTCCCCGCAGACCTGGGGCGAGCAGACCGACGTGCCGGAATCCGCCGACTGGTACAACTCCGGCTTCATCATGATGTGGGGCTCCAACGTGCCGCAGACGCGCACCCCGGACGCCCACTTCATGACCGAAGTGCGCTACAAGGGCACGGAGATCGTCACCGTGTGCCCGGACTACTCCGAGGCCTCCAAGTTCGCCGATATGTGGCTGAACCCGAAGCAGGGTACCGACTCGGCGCTGGGCATGGCCCTCGGCCACGTGATGCTCAAGGAGTTTCACGTTGACAACCCCAGTCCGTACTTCCAGGAGTACGCGCGCAAGTACACCGACTTCCCCTGCCTGGTGCGCCTGGACAAGACTGACAAGGGCTACCAGGCCGGTCGCCTGCTGCGCGCCTCGGACTTTGACAAGGCGCTGGACCAGAAGAACAACCCCGAGTGGAAGACCGTCGCCTGGGACGAGAACAGCGACACCGCCGTGGTGCCTCAGGGCTCCATCGGCTTCCGCTGGGGCGAGGACGGCCAGTGGAACCTGGAAGAGAAGCGGGCCGATGGCAAGGACACCAAGCTGCGCCTGACCCACGCGGGTGTCAGTGACGACGTGGCCGAAGTGGGTTTTCCTTACTTCGGCGGCCTGGAGCACGAACTGGGCCGGTTTACCCCGAACCCCCAGGAAGACGTCATCTACCGCAAGGTGCCGGTGCGCAGAATCACGCTCGCCGACGGCGAAGAGGCCCTGGTGGCCTCGGTGTTCGATCTGATTACCGCGCACTACGGCGTGGATCGCGGCCTGGACTGCCCGAACACGCCCAAGAGCTACGATGACAACATGCCCTACACGCCCAAGTGGCAGGAGCAGATCACGGGCGTGTCGCCGGACAAGGTCATCAAGGTCGCGCGGCGCTTCGCCCAGAACGCCGACAAGACCCAGGGGCGGTCCATGGTCATCCTCGGTGCCGGTCTCAACCACTGGTACCACATGGACATGAACTACCGCGCCATCATCAACATGCTGGTGTTCTGCGGCTGTGTCGGCCAGAGCGGCGGCGGCTGGGCGCACTATGTGGGGCAGGAGAAGCTGCGCCCGCAGACCGGCTGGCAGCCGCTGGCCTTCGCCCTGGACTGGGCGCGGCCGCCGCGGCACATGAACTCCACCTCGTTCTTCTACGCCCACACCGATCAGTGGCGCTACGAGAAGCTGCAGGTGGCGGACATGCTCTCGCCGCTGGCCAACAAGGAGGACTTCCACGGCAGCCTGATCGACTTCAACGTCCGCTCCGAGCGCATGGGCTGGCTGCCGTCGGCACCGCAGCTCGCCGCCAACCCGTTGCAGGTGGCGAAGGACGCCGCCGCCGCCGGCAAGGATCCGAAGGACTACGTGGTCGAGCAGCTCAAGAGCGGCAAGCTTGCCATGGCCTGCGAGGACCCGGACAACCCGGTGAACCACCCGCGCAACCTGTTCGTGTGGCGCTCCAACCTGCTGGGCGCCAGCGGCAAGGGCCACGAGTACTTCCTCAAGCACCTGCTGGGCACCAACCACGGCGTGCAGGGCAAGGACCTGGGCGAAGAAGGCGCCGTGAAGCCGGAAGAAGTGGTGTGGCGGGACGAGGAGCCCCAAGGCAAGCTGGACCTGCTCACCACGCTGGACTTCCGTATGTCCACCACGTGTCTGTACTCCGACATCGTGCTGCCCACGGCCACCTGGTACGAGAAGAACGATCTCAACACCTCGGACATGCACCCGTTCATCCATCCGTTGTCAGAGGCGGTGAACCCCTGCTGGGAGTCCCGTTCCGACTGGGACATCTACAAGGGACTGGCGAAGACGTTCTCCCGTGTGTGCCAGGGCCACCTGGGCAAGGAGACGGATATCGTCACGCTGCCGCTGCTCCATGACAGCCCGGCGGAGCTCGGGCAGGCCTTCGAGGTCAAGGACTGGAAGAAGGGCGAGTGCGAGCCGGTGCCCGGCAAGACCATGCCGCAGCTCGTGCCGGTGGAGCGCGACTATCCCAACGTCTACGCCCGCTTCACGGCCCTGGGGCCGCTGATGAAGGACGTGGGCAATGGCGGCAAGGGCATTGCCTGGAACACCGAGCACGAGGTTGACTTCCTCGGCAAGCTCAACGGTGTCCACCGCGACGACGCCGTGAACAAGGGCATGCCGAAGATCGAGTCGGCCATCGACGCCGCTGAGGTCATTCTCAGCCTTGCACCCGAGACCAACGGCGAGGTGGCGGTGAAGGCGTGGAGCGCCCTGTCCAAGCAGACGGGCCGTGATCACACGCATCTGGCCCTGAACAAGGAAGAGGAGAAGATCCGCTTCCGCGACCTGGTGGCGCAGCCGCGCAAGATCATTTCCTCACCCACCTGGTCGGGCCTGGAGTCGGAGCACGTCTCCTACAACGCCGGCTATACCAACGTCCACGAGCTCATTCCATGGCGCACGCTCACGGGGCGGCAGCAGCTCTACCAGGATCATCCCTGGATGCGGGCGTTCGGTGAAGGCTTCGTGGCCTACCGGCCGCCGGTGAACATGCGCACCACCCAGACCATTCAAGGGGTGCGCGGCAACGGCAATGAGGAGATCGCGCTGAACTGGATCACCCCGCACCAGAAGTGGGGCATCCACAGCACCTACAGCGAGAACCTGATCATGCTCACGCTCTCCCGCGGCGGGCCGTGTGTCTGGATGAGCGAGATCGACGCGCAGAAGGTGGGCATTGTCGACAACGACTGGATCGAGTGCTTCAACTCCAATGGCGCTCTCGTGGCCCGCTCCGTGGTCAGCCAGCGTGTCCCCGAAGGCATGGTGATGATGTACCACGCCCAGGAGAAGCTGGTGAACACC
Organism: Aquisalimonas sp. 2447; assembly: GCF_012044895.1. NCBI lineage: Bacteria > Pseudomonadati > Pseudomonadota > Gammaproteobacteria > Chromatiales > Ectothiorhodospiraceae > Aquisalimonas > Aquisalimonas sp. 2447. The sequence continues at coordinate 2,454,180 of NZ_CP050695.1, read as the reverse complement.
CCCGGATCGGAGATCTCCGGCGAGCGGGGCGGCATCCACAACTCCGTCACCCGGACCGTGCTCAAACCCACCCACATGATCGGCGGCTATGCCCAGCAGAGCTACGGCTTCAACTACTACGGCACCGTCGGCTCCAACCGCGACGAGTTCGTGGTGGTGCGCAAGATGGATCAGGTGGACTGGCTCGAGGGTGACGACGAAAGCATTTACGAGGCGGAGGAACAGGCATGAAGGTTCGCGCACAGATCGGAAAGGTCCTGAACCTGGACAAGTGCATCGGGTGTCACACCTGCTCGGTGACCTGCAAGAACGTCTGGACCTCGCGGGAGGGCATGGAGTACGCCTGGTTCAACAACGTGGAGACCAAACCCGGCGTCGGTTACCCGAAGGACTGGGAGAACCAGGACCGCTGGAACGGCGGCTGGACGGTCAGGAACGGTGATCTGCAGCCCAGGGCCGGGTCGAAGTGGCGCATCCTCGCCAACATCTTCTACAACCCGGATCTGCCATCCATCCAGGATTTCTACGAGCCCTTCAACTTCGACTACCAGCGGCTCCACAATGCCCCTGACTCCAAGCACCAGCCGGTGGCCAAGCCGTTCTCGGCGCTCACCGGGCAGCCCATGGACAAGATCGAGTGGGGCCCGAACTGGGAGGAAATCCTGGGTGGGGAGTTCGAGAAGCGCTCCCAGGACTACAACTTCCAGAACATCCAGAAGGAGATCTACGGGCAGTTCGAAAACACCTTCATGATGTATCTGCCCCGGCTGTGCGAGCACTGCCTGAACCCCACGTGCGTTGCCTCGTGCCCCTCCGGCGCGATCTACAAGCGTGAGGAGGACGGCATCGTCCTGATCGACCAGGACAAGTGCCGCGGCTGGCGCATGTGCATCTCCGGGTGCCCGTACAAGAAGATCTACTACAACTGGCAGAGCGGCAAGTCCGAGAAGTGCACCTTCTGCTTCCCGCGCATCGAAGTGGGCGAGCCCACGGTCTGCTCGGAGACCTGCGTGGGGCGCATCCGCTACCTGGGGGTGATCCTCTACGACGCCGATCGCATCCAGGAGGCCGCCTCGGCGCCGTCCGAGCAGGATCTCTACGAACAGCAGATGCGCGTGTTCCTGGACCCGCATGACCCGGAGGTCATCGAAGCGGCGAAGAAGGAAGGCATCCCGGAGCAGTGGCTTGAGGCCGCCCAGCGGTCACCGGTCTACAAGATGGCCATGGACTGGAAGGTCGCCTTCCCGCTGCACCCCGAGTACCGGACGCTGCCCATGGTGTGGTACGTGCCGCCCCTGTCGCCGATCCAGTCGGCGGCGGACGCCGGCAACATCGACAACGAAGGGCTGATTCCGGACGTGGGCTCACTGCGCATCCCGGTGAAGTACCTGGCCAACATGCTCACTGCCGGTGACGAGCGGCCGGTGATCAAGGCCTTGGAGCGGATGCTTGCAATGCGCAAGTTCAAGCGCAGTCAGACCGTGGACGGTGATCCGGATTACAGCGTGCTGGAGCAGGTTGGGCTGTCGGAAGACATGGTGGAGGACATGTACCAGATCATGGCCATCGCCAACTACGAGGATCGCTTCGACATTCCCACCAACAGCAAGGAGCTCTCCCACCAGGATCCCTACGGCGAACGCTCCGGCTGCGGCTTCAGCTTTGGTGACGGCTGCAACACTGCCAGCACGGGTCGCACCCAGGTGGACATCTTTGGCGGGCGGCGTGCCTCGCGGCGGGAGTACGGCTTCCCCGACATCCAGGTCTACCAGTCCGGCGCATCCAGGAAGCCGAAGGTGACCGAGGAGGGATCGTCATGAAGGTGCTCAAAGTCATTGCTCTGTTGCTCGACTACCCGGACGAGATGGTGCAGACGTACGGCGGCGAGCTCATCGACGTGATCGGCGGGGAGCACCGCCTGGAATCCGGCACGCGGCGCCAGCTCGTTGAGCTGGTGCGGCGTCGCCAGGAGGCCGACCTCATGGACGTCCAGGCCGAGTACGTCGGCCTGTTCGACCGTAGTCGCTCGCTCTCCCTGCACCTTTTCGAGCACGTGCACGGGGAGTCCCGCGACCGCGGGCAGGCCATGGTGGATCTGCAGAACGTCTATCGCGAGGAAGGGCTGGAAGTCAGCGCCAACGAGCTACCGGACTACGTGCCGCTGTTCCTGGAGTTCTGCTCCCGGTTGCCGGAGGAGAACGCCAAGGCCTGGCTGGAGGAGGTGTGGCACCTGCTGCAGCTGCTGCACGGGCGCCTGGCGGAGCGCGACAGCGAGTACCAGTGGCTGTTCAAGGGGCTCATCGAGCTGGGTGGCCTGGAGACGGCGGACGAGCAGCTCCAGCGCCAGCTTCGTGACGAGGAGCGGGACGACACGCCGGAGAAGCTCGACGAGGTCTGGGCCGAAGAGCCCGTGACCTTCGGGCCCACCTCCGGGGGCTGCGGCGGCGCCACGACGAACCAGGGCCAGGCCGTCCCGGTGGACTGGTCGGCACTCAAGCGCAACAGCGCCTAGCGGCTACCGCGGGCGTCAAGGAGAATCAGCATGTACACATACTTTCATGATCTGGCATTCGCGGTGTTCCCCTACATCGCCGGCGCGGTGTTCCTGGTGGGCAGCCTCATCCGCTTCGAGAAGAGCCAGTACACCTGGAAGAGCAACACCACCCAGTTCACCTCCGGGGGGCGGAGTTTCCGCTGGGGCATCAATCTCTTCCATATCGGGATCATCTTCCTCTTCTTCGGCCACCTCATCGGGCTGCTGACACCGGAGCCGGTCTATAACGCCGTGGGCCTGACCACCGGCGGCAAGCAGCTCCTGGCCATCGTCTCCGGCGGGATCTTCGGCATGATCACCCTGGTGGGCGTGGTGATCCTGTTGCACCGCCGCCTGACCGACCCCTACGTGCGCAAGACCAGCTACCCGATGGACACCTTCATCCTGGTCCTGCTCGCCGCGCAGCTGGTTACCGGGTTGCTGACCATCACGGTATCCACCGGCCATCTCGACGGGGCCATCCTGAGCCAGATCCAGGCGTGGGCACAGGCCCTGGTGACGTTCCAGACCGGCGCCGCGGCGACCATCTACGACGTGCACTGGATCTACAAGATGCACATGTTCCTGGGCATGCTCATGTTCCTGGTCTTCCCGTTCACGCGGCTGGTCCACATCTGGAGCGTCCCCTACGGCTACATCTGGCGCGCCTGGCAGGTGGTCCGCATGCGGGCGGTGTAAGCCTGGTCTCCAATTGTGGGAGCGACGTCAGTCGCGACGAACGTCGCTCCCACAAGGGGCTTCGGACCGAAAGAACCGTAGGGTGGACCTTCAGGTCCACCATCAGGCCTCGAAAGGTGGACCTGAAGGTCCACCCTACGGCGCCTACAACGCCCACGGCCACAGGCAGGGCCCGCAGGAGCGGCGCACGCCGCGACCACCGAATCGTCGGGTGCATCCCTTGATGCACCCACCAGACACAACCGGAGGACCCCATGTCCATCCACGTCAACGGCATCGAAATCTCGAGCCGGGCCATCAACATCGAGTCCGCGTATCACCAGGAGTCCGGTGCCGATCCGCGCTACGCACAGCGCCGTGCAGCGGTGGCACTGACGGTCCGCGAGCTCCTCAAGCAACGCGCCGAGCAGCTGCGCATGGAGGTTCCCGACGAGGACGATGCGCTGGATCCGGTGATCGACGAACTCATCGCCGAGGAAGTCCACATCCCTGAAGCGGACACCGAAACCTGCCGTCGCTGGTATGAGCAGAACCCGTCGCGCTTCCGCTCGCCGGATCTGGCCGAGGTGCGTCACATCCTCATCGCCGGCCATCCGGAGGATCTCAAGGAGCGCGAGCAGGCGCGTACCACCGCCGAGCAGCTCATCGAGGAGTTGCAGCACAACCCCGGCGTCTTCGCCGAGCGGGCGAAGCAGTACTCGCGCTGCCCGTCGGCGGAGCAGGGCGGGTGGCTGGGTCAGGTCAGCAACGGCGAGACCGTGCCCGAGTTCGAGGACGCGGTGCTGCGCCTGCCGGTGGGCCTGGCCGAGCAGCCCATCAAGACGCGCTACGGCTTTCACGTGGTGGACGTGCTGCAGCACGTCTCCGGTGAGCAGCTCCCGTTCGAGGCGGTGGAAGCGCGTATCAAGGAGTATCTGGAGGTCGTCTCGCGGCAGCGGGCCATCAGTCAATACATCAAGCTCCTGGCGGGCGAGGCCGAGATCCGCGGCATCGACCTGGACCAGGCCGAATCCCTTCTGATCCAGTAAGGCAGATCAATGAACAGTAATATCCGCATTCAGAGCTTCAGTGACCTACTGGAAGTAGGACTACAGCAGGCCGAGCCCCAACGCCTGTTGCTGGTGTTGCTCAAGGCCGAGCCCGAAGACGAGGCCACGCACCACAACAACGGCGAGGCCATTGAAGGGGGTGGGCTGCTGCGCCCGGTCATGGCCACCGACCGGGAACTCAACGAGGAACTACGCCTGGACGCGCTGGTGGAAGAAGCGGACCAGTCCGGCCTCAGCTGGGATCTGATCATGGTGTCCAGTCTCTCCGCCTCCGGTGGGCGCTTGCCCACCGAAGAGGAGGCCGAGCCCTACCTCAAGCAGATGGCCGAGGCAGTGGAGATGGGCGCCGATCTGTCCCGCTACGCCGTGTTCGACCGTGCCGGCAGCCCGGTGCAGTTGCAGACACGCATGACCAACTGATACCGGGGCGAGAACACGCGTGACCGATTGCTGCAGTACCAATCAGCCCATGCAGGCGCCGGCCGAGGCGCTGGAGCGGATGCTCGGAGCCGTGGCGCCGTCCGGGACGTCGGAGACCGTTCCGCTGAACGATGCCCTCGGGCGGGTGCTTGCGCGTGATCTGGTCTCGCGGGTCACCGCACCACCTCATGACAACTCGGCCATGGACGGCTATGCCCTCCGCGCCGCCGACGCCCGGGCCCTGGGAGGCGAGCTGCCCCTGTCCGGCGTGGCCGCGGCGGGACAACCACCGGTGGAACTGCCCCCCGGCACCGCCATGCGCATCTTCACTGGTGCGCCGATTCCCCATGGTGCGGATACCGTGGTCATGCAGGAGCGCTGCGCGGAGGGGGCCGGGCAGGTGACCGTTCCGGAGGGCCCGACGGCAGGGGATCATATCCGTATGGCCGGTGAGGATCTGACCGGCGGCGCCCCCATTCTGGCCGGAGGCACGCGCCTGCAGCCCCAGCACCTGGCCCTGGCGGCCACCGCCGGTTACGGAGCGCTTCCCGTGCGGCCGCGGCTGCGTGTTGCCGTCCTCGTCACCGGCGACGAGCTGGTGGACCCTGGCACCGACATCGCCCCGGGGCAGATTTTCAACTCCAATGGCTATGCACTGCTCGGGCTGCTGCAGGGTCTGGGTTGTGACGTCCGCGGTCCCGCGATTGTCCCCGATGATCCGGACACGACGCGGACCATGCTGGAGGAGGCTGCCGATGATGCGGATTTCATCGTCACCAGTGGTGGTGTGTCCGTCGGCGATGCGGATTTCGTCAAAGACGCCGTGGATAGCCTCGGCCATCTGGATCTCTGGCGCATCAGCATCAAGCCGGGCAAGCCGATTGCGTTCGGCCAGGTGAACTCCACACCGTTCCTTGGCCTGCCGGGCAACCCGGTCTCCATGTTCGTGACCTTCTGCCTTTTCGGCCGGCCCCTGATCCTGAAACGACAGGGCGTCGCCGACGTCCATCCCCGCACCGCGCCGGTGCGGGCAGACTTCACCCTGGACAAGGCCGACCCCCGGACCCGCTACCTGCGTGCCCGCATCGCCACCGAAGGCGACCACCAGCGTGCCAGCCTGTATCCCGACCAGGGCTCCGGCATCATGAGCTCCACCACCTGGGCCAACGCTCTGTTGGAAATCCCGCCGGACACGCCCGTCCGTCAAGGCGCCATCGTTCAGGCCTACCCCTACTACGAACTCCTGAATTAGTCCGCAGACTGCTCCCCCGGTCTGTCGATGCTGTCGGCGTCTGGACGGCGACGTGGAAGCGTGTTCATATCGCGCGATCAGGAGGGACCATGACGATTGCGATCGAGACCCGGGGGCTGTGCAAGCGCTTCGGTGACACCACGGCGGTGGACGGAGTGGATCTGCAGGTCAGGCGCGGCAGTGTCTTCGGCCTGCTGGGGCCCAACGGCGCTGGCAAGACCACCACCATCCGCATGCTCGCGACGCTGCTGCGCCCCAGCGGAGGGGCTGCGTGGGTGCTGGGCCATGACGTGGCGCGGGAGCCCGCGCAGGTGCGTGCCCGGGTGAGCCTCACCGGGCAGTTCGCCTCCGTGGATGAGGACCTCACCGGCCGCGAGAACCTGATCATGGTCGCACGTCTGCTGGGTTTCGGTTGGCGAGCGGCTCGTGCTCGCGCCGCGGATCTGCTTGATGCCTTCGATCTGGCCGACGCTGCGGGACGGCAGGTGCGCACCTTCTCCGGCGGCATGCGTCGGCGCCTGGATATCGCCGCCAGCCTGGTGGTGGTGCCGGAACTTCTGTTCCTGGACGAGCCCACCACCGGCCTTGATCCGCGAAGTCGCAATCAGGTCTGGGATTTCGTGCGCGCCATCGCCGCCGAAGGCACCACCGTGCTGCTGACCACCCAGTATCTGGAGGAGGCGGATCGATTGGCCGACCGACTGGCCGTGATCGACCAGGGGCGCGTGATTGCCGAGGGGACGAGCCGTGAGCTCAAGGCTTCCGTGGGTGGTCGCGCGCTGCACGTTCGACTGGCCGATCCGGAGCAGCTGGAGGCCGCCCGGGCGGTGCTGGAGCGCAGCCTCGGGGAGGCAGTTCATGCAGGGGGCGAACCGGATATGCTGTCGGCACGGGTGACCCAGGAAGAGCGGGTGAACGAGGCACTGTCTGCGCTCTCGGCGGCGGACATCACCGTGCGCGAGTTCGCCCTGGCGCAGCCCAGCCTGGATGACGTCTTCTTCGCGCTCACCGGCCATGCGCCGGAGACGGAATCAGGGGAGGAAGCCGCATGAGTGATGCCCGCCTGCACCACGTCATCACCGGTTCGCCGCGGCCCCAGCCGCCGGGCGCTCTGTCGGCCGTGGTCACCCTGGGCTGGCGCGCCATGCTCAAGATCAAGCATGTGCCGTTTCAGCTGTTCGACGTGCTGGTCTTTCCCATCATGATGACGGTGCTGTTCACCTATCTGTTCGGCGGCGCGCTGGCGGGTTCGTCCGCCGATTACCTGCAGTTCCTGCTGCCCGGCATCGTGGTGCAGACCGTTGTGTTTCTCACCGTCTACACCGGTGTGGGCCTGAATACGGATATCCAGCGTGGCCTGTTCGACCGCTTCCGCTCGTTGCCCATCTGGCAGCCGGCACCCATTGTCGGGGCATTGCTGGGGGACCTGGCCCGGTACTCGCTGGCGGCGCTGGTGGTGGTGGTCGTGGGCCTGGTGATGGGGTTCCGGCCGGAGGGTGGCGCCCTGGGCGTGGTCCTGGCCGTGGCCTTGATGCTGCTGTTCGCTTCCGCCGTGTCGTGGATCTGGATCATCGTGGGTTTCCTCGTGCGCACGCCGGAATCGGTGATGACCACCAGTTTCCTGCTGCTGTTTCCACTCACCTTCGTCAGCAACATCTTTGTTGACCCGTCGACCATGCCGGGCTGGCTGCAGACCGTGGTGGCGCTGAATCCGGTGACGCACCTGACCACGGCTTCCCGGGGTCTGATGCACGGCGGCGTGACCGCCGGCGACGTCATCTGGGTGTTAGCGGCCTCGGCTCTGGTGACGGCGGTGTTCGCCCCCGTGGCCATGCGCATGTACTATCGGGAGCGGTGAAGCCTCTCGTCGCTTTCGTAGATACCGTCCTGCGGAACTCTCTCAAGTCATGAACTACACTGGCCGCTCCGGTTGGGCATTTCTATGTTGGCTCCAAGGCCAACTGGTGGCCTATCAATGATTCCTTGCCACAGTTCGAAGAAGCATACGTTCCACCGTCAGAGGTTGAACAGGGCGCTTCGGCTGATGCTGCGAAGCGGCGCGGCTGAGCGCCGCCTCAGGCCTGTACTCAGTAGTGGTACCGAAGCTGCGCGATCAGCAAAGCGCCGTCGGCAACCTTGTAGACCATGCGGTCTTCTTCGGTTATTCGACGGGACCAGTAACCGGCCAGGCTGTGTTTGAGAGGCTCGGGTTTGCCAATGCCGCCGAATGGTTGTCTTTTTGTTTCTGAAATCAATTTGTTGATCCGGTGAAGGATCTTTTTGTCGGTCTTCTGCCAGTACAGATAGTCTTCCCAAGCATTCTCGGAGAAGATGAGCTTCATTCAAGAAGTTCCTTTTCCTGACCACCGTCTTGCTCCAGTTCGGCAACGGATTCCAACAGGCGACGGGCATTTTTCGGTGCACGCAACAGGTAAGCAGTCTCCTGCAGCGCTTCGTAGTCCTCAAGGGAAATCATGACCACCGACCGCGCTTTGCTGCGCGTAATGATGACTGGCGAGTGGTCTTCACAGACCTGTTCCATGGTTTTCGCCAGGTTCGTTCTGGCGGCTGTGTAGCTTATGGCATCCATGATTGGCTCCTGTGCATTATGTCGTACAGGTACAATATACCGTACAGGTATCGCTTCGGCAATCAGCTTGATTCGCTCGCTGGGAACGCTATCTTCGGGCCCCGGATGGACAGTGCTCCAAAGCCAGCCAGTTACGCATATATTTTCACCCACAACGAACGTCTTGACGTACGTACCGCAAGACGTACAATTGTCGAAACGCTGAACACGCGAGAGGTGCGTCATGACCGGGATCACAGCGACCGAGGCGCGTAGCAACCTTTACCGGCTGATTGACGAAACTGCCGAGTCTCACCAACCAATCGTGATCACGGGTAAACGGAACAAGGCCGTTCTGGTGTCCGAGGAAGATTGGGCGGCCATTCAGGAAACGCTCTACCTGCTCTCTGTCCCGGGTATGCGCGAGTCCATTCGTGAGGGGATGGACACCCCTGTGGAAGAATGCGATGAGGAACTGGACTGGTGACATGGAAGTTGGTCTACACCAGGCAAGCCCAGAAGGACGCCAAGAAGCTGGCCGCCAGTGGCCTCAAACCGAAAGCCCAGGAACTGCTGGCACTGATCGCGGAAGACCCATACCGTAAGCCGCCTCCGTTCGAGAAACTCGTTGGTGATCTTGCAGGGGCTTATTCACGCCGCATCAACATACAGCATCGCCTGGTGTACCAAGTGCTCGAAAACGAGCGGGTAGTAAAGGTTCTCCGGCTCTGGAGCCACTACGAATAAAGCGTAACCTATCCTTGCCGCGACGCTTCACCACACGCCTCACCCCATCGGCGGTACACGCAAGCTGAACCTACGTGCGGGGCAGCACCCTGGCAATGGTGGCCTGGACCGCTGTTCGGCCCCAGTCGGTGATGGTCGGATCCCGATGCAGCGTCGCCAACGGAGGTCTGGGCGTAATGTTCGCCGCGGCCCGCCGCCCTGAAGTGACACCCTCCCTGGCCCTCCTTGAGCCACCTGCGTTCTCGCTTGCAGGGCATAAGCGAGCCCAGGAGTCGTGTCTCATCGCCAATTCCGTCAACACCGAAGTGATTACGGACATGCGTGGCTGACTGGCCGTTGCGCGCTTGGTGCACCAGCGAGGCTGTGCATTGATGCGGCTCGCGGCCCGTACGGTCACGACGAGCCTTTTGCATGAGGATTGGCATCTTCCCCGTCAGCGGTATGGCGATCATGCCCGGCTGTCTACAGCCGGTTCTGACCACCCCGTGCCGCCAGGCGTTCGCGATATTCCCCCGGTGTGATCCCCATCCAGATCCGGAATGCGCGAATGAACGAGCTCTGCTCGGCGTAACCCAGGAGCAGGGCGACCTCCGAGGGTGAGAGCCCCGGGTCGGCCAGGTAGTACTTGGCCAGGCGCAGGCGGATGTCCGCAAGCAGGGAGCGGTAACTGTATCCGCTGGCGCTGAGCCGGCGGTAGAACGAGCGCAGGGAGTACCCGAGATTCTCTGCCACTGTTTCGGCGCTGCAGTCGCCGTCCTTCATGGCTTTAATGACTTCCGCCTGTAGCCGGTCCAGAAAAGCGGTGCCCTCGGCCTGGGTTGTCTCCGGCTCCTGCAGCATTGCCAGGGCCTGACGCTCCAGCAGGCGCTGGAGGTGTGGATCGCTACTGGAAATGCGCATGGCCATGAGCCGCGCGGGGATCTCCACGGCCAGGCTGGGGGCGTTGAAATACACCGGGCAGCCAAGGGCGGCCTCGTAGAGGTCGGTGCGTTCGTCGGGTTGCGGGTCCGGGAAGCTGGCGCTGATGGGGGGCGCGGTTCTGCCGATCAGCTGCTGGTAGAGGGTGACAAAGCAGGCGACGCTGTATTCGTGGGCGCGCAGGCTGTTGGCTACGGGCTGGGTCCAGTTCAGGTGCAGACGATCCCCGTCGGTGATCACCCACGAGCGCAGGCCGGTCTGCATCAGGCTGTGGAAGCGGCGATAGCGCGTCAGTCCCTGGCCCAGGTTGCCGCAGGAGAGCATCAGGTAACCCAGGACGCCAAAATGCCGGGGCTCCACCGTGGCGCCGAGGCGCAGGCCGAAGGCTGGTACCGGATCGAGTCGGTACAGCTCCTCCAGCCACCCGCAGAAGGTCGCCGCGCACAGCCGCGGCATGGTGAGCGATTCACGCAGTTGCTGCTCCAGGGTCGGCGCGTGCAGTTGTCGCTCCTTGAGGTAGGTCAGCAGTGGCTCGGCGAAGCCGCTGTGCAGATGGCCGTTATTCGTCAGCATGCCGACACTATTTGCAGGCTGGCACAAAATGTCAACGCCGGCAGTAAGTGTCGATACCCCTTTGCACCCGCGGTCCTACCATCATCTCGATGGACCCTTGGTGTGTCGGGAGGAGATCGATGACGTACGTGGTGACCGAAGCCTGTATCGGCAACAAGCATACGAACTGCGTGGATGTGTGTCCGGTGGAGGCGTTTCGCGAAGGGCCGGATATGCTCTTCATCGATCCCGAGGTGTGCATCGACTGCAATGCCTGCGTGACCGAGTGCCCCGAGCGCGCGATCTATCCGAAGAGCGCCGTGCCTGCCGGCCAGGAGCGGTTCATTGCGCTCAACGCCCGCGAGGCCCAGGTCCGCCCGGTGATTCGGGAAAGCCTGAGCCGGGAAGCGGCTGCCGGCAGCGGCACCAAGGTGGAGGCCCGTTGTGCGGTGGTCGGCTCCGGCCCCTCGGGCTTCTACGCTGCGGAGGCGTTGCTGAAGCAGTTGCCCAACGCGCGGGTGGATATGTTCGAGCGCTTGCCGACGCCATTCGGCCTGGTGCGCTACGGGGTCGCGCCGGATCATCCGGGTATCAAGTCCGTCACCGGCAGTTACGAGCGTATCGCCGAGTCGCCGCGCTTTCGCTTCTTCGGCAACGTCGAAATCGGCCGCGATCTGCAGGGCAGCGAATTGCTTGAGCACTACCACACCGTGATCTACGCCACCGGTGGTTCGCAGAGTCGTGCCCTGGAGATCCCCGGTATTGAGCGGAACAACGTGTTCGGTTCGTCCGAGTTCGTGGGCTGGTACAACGGCCATCCCGATCACCAGGCGCTGTCGGTGGACACCTCGCCGCGCTCCGCCGTGGTCATCGGCATGGGTAACGTGGCGCTGGATATTGCGCGCATGCTGGTGTTGGAGTCAGGGCAGTTGGCAAAGACGGATATCGCCGACGACGCGCTGGCCGCACTCGCTGATAGCAACATCACCGAGGTATGCCTCGTCGCCCGGCGTGGGCCGGTGCAGGCGGCTTTTACGCCCAAGGAGCTGGAGCAGCTGATCGCGCTGCCGGATGTGGATCTGGTGGTGGAGCCCGACGATCTGAACCTGGACGCCGCCAGCGAAGCGCAGCTTGCACGGGCGGACTCCACCGAGGCGCGGCAGAACCTGGAACTGCTGCGCAGCATTGCGGAGCGGGGCCGGGGCGGGTCGAAGCGGATTCGATTCGTGTTCAACGTCAGTCCGGTGGAGATCGGCGTAGACGCGGACCAACAGCAGTGCCTCAACCTGGTCCGCAATCGTCTGGAGGACGACGGCCAGGGGCGGGTGGTCGCCCGGGCGACGGACGAGTCGTTCACCGTTCCCGCCGGGCTGGTGGTGCACGCCACCGGCTACCAGGGGCAGGCGGTGGACGGTCTGGCCTTCGACGCCCGGCGTGGCGTCATCCAGAACCGCGACGGCCGCGCCCTGGGTGACGACGCCGAGCCCTCCACCAGGGAGTTCGTCACAGGCTGGATCAAACGCGGCGCCAGCGGCGTGATCGGCAGCAACAAGCACTGCGCCAACGAGACCGTGGATCAATTGCTGGAGCAGCTGCCCGAGGCGCCTGCGGCCATCGAGGTCGATGTTCAGGCGCTGCTGGATAGCCGCAAGGTGGACTACGTCAGCTTTGCCGACTGGCGCCTGCTAGATGCCCATGAACAAAGCCTGGGCAAGTCCGAGGGGAGGCCGCGGCGAAAGATCACCGATGTGTCCACGATGCTGCAGGTCATCCGCGACGCCCGGGCGGAAGCCGAACGCGAACGCAGTGCGCAGGCGGACTTGCCGGTGAAGACGCATTTCAGGAGCTGCCCCCTGTGCGAGGCCATGTGCGGCGTGAAAATCGAATACCAGGGCGACCGGATTCTGTCCGTTGCCGGTGATCCGGACGACCCGCACAGCGAGGGCCATATCTGCCCCAAGGGTTATGCGCTGCAGGACCTGCACAATGACCCGGACCGCCTGAAAACGCCGCTGGAGAAGGTCGATGGCGAATGGCGCGAGATCGACTGGGACACCGCGCTGGACAAAGTCGCGCAGCGTCTTGTGGAGATCCAGTCCCGGCATGGCAACAGTGCCGTGGGCGGGTACTGGGGCAACCCGGCATCGCACAACCTGGGCCTGTTGATAGGCTCCCCCGCGCTGCGCAAGACGCTGGGCTCCGGAAACATGTTCACCGCCGCCTCGCTGGACCAGATGCCGCACCAGCTGGTGTCCTACCTCATGTTCGGTCACAGCAACCTGTTCACCATTCCCGACATCGACCGCACGGACTACATGCTGATGCTGGGTGCCAACCCGGCGGCCTCCAACGGCAGCCTGATGACGGCGGGTGACATCCTCAAGCGCCTGGAAGCCATTCAGGAGCGGGGCGGCAAGGTGGTGCTGGTGGACCCGCGGCGGACCGAGTCGGCGCGCTACATGTCCGAGCACCTGTTCATCCGGCCCTCCACCGATGCGCTGTTCCTGATTGGCCTGATTCAGCACATCATCGACCAGCGCCTCTACGATCCCGATCATCTGGCGCCATTGCTGGATGGCTGGGACGAGCTGCTGGCACTGTTCGATGAGTTCCCGCTGGCGGAGATCAGCCAGCAGTGCGGCATCGCAGTCGACGAGATCCAGCGCATCGCCGAGGCATTCGCGGGGGCGGAACGCGCTGTCTGCTACGGGCGCATGGGAGTGTCCACGCAGCGTTTCGGCGCGCTCAACCACTGGCTCATGCTGGTGCTCAACATCCTTACCGGCAATCTGGATCGTGCCGGTGGCATGATGTTCACCACGCCTGCCTTCGATAAATCCCTCAAGCGGCCCATGGGCAGCTTCGGCACCTACAGGAGCCGTGTGCGTGGGCTGCCCGAGTTCGAGCGCACTCTGCCCACCGCCGTCATGGCGGAGGAGATGCTGACCCCGGGGGAAGGCCAGATCCGGGCGTTCCTGTGCGTGGCGGGCAATCCGGTGCTGTCCAGCCCCAACGGCCGGCAGATGGATCGTGCCCTGGAACAGCTTGACTTCATGGTCTCCATCGACTTCTATCTCAACGAGACCTCGCGCCACGCCGACATCATCCTGCCACCCACCGGGCCGTTGGAGCACGAGCAGTACGACCTGGTCTTCAACCTGCTGGCGGTGCGCAATCTGGCGCGGTTCTCCGAGGCCTTGTTCCAGCCACCCGAGGGCGCCCGTTCGGACTGGGATATCGTGCAGGGGCTGACATCGCGGATTGCGGCACTGAAGTACCCGGATGCGGAGCAGCCAGGGCGCGCGCCGTCGCCAGCGGCCATCCTCGACCACGGCCTGCGCACCGGTCCCTACGGCGAGGGCTTCACCGAGTACAACAGCGGCGCACCCGTGGCGCATGACGAGGGGCTGAGCCTGGACGTGCTCAAGCGCTATCCCCACGGTCTGGACCTGGGGCCGATGCAGCCGAACTTCCCACGCTATCTGTTCACCGACAACGGCAAGATACAGGCCGCGCCGGAGCCACTGGTCCATGACCTCAAGCGTCTCAGCGAGGAGTTCGGTGGAGCGGGCGCCGACGCGCCCCTGACGTTGATCGGGCGGCGGGATCTGCGCAGCAACAACTCCTGGATGCACAACAGCCAGCGGCTGATCAAGGGCAGGAACCGTTGCGCCCTGTACGTGCATCCGGACGATGCGGCCCGGCTGGGGCTGCACGATCAGGGGCGGGCCCGGATCAGCTCCAGCGCCGGGGAACTGGAGGTGACAGTGGGGCTCAGTGACGACATCATGCCGGGAGTGGTCTCCTTGCCCCATGGCTGGGGGCACGGCCGGGATGGCGTGCAGCTGGCGGTGGCGCAGAGCAAGCCCGGGGTCAGCATAAACGACATCACCGATGATCAGGCCGTGGATGCCTTGAGCGGCAATGCCGTTCTCAATGGCATTGCCGTCAGGGTTGAGCCCGTACACGAGGCGAGGCAACCGGCCGACAGATCGCTGGAGCGGGAGCCGGGATAAAGACAGGAGGAGTTTGGAGCATGCAATCGAAAGAGATCGACACTGGCACCGGCGACCTGCTCGCGGTGCAGGAAGAGGGCGTGCTGACGCTGACCCTGAATCGCCCCGATGCGCGCAACGCCCTGTCCAGGCCGATGACCAGGGCCCTGGCCGAGCAGCTGGCGCATGCCGAGTTTGACCGGGAGGTGAAGTGCATCGTGCTCACCGGTGCCGGCAAGGCCTTCTGCGCCGGTGGCGACGTCAAGGGCATGGCTGCGCGTGGCGACGGCACCGTCGGTGACCTGACCCTGGACGAGGCTATCCACGTTCAGCGGGACAATCAGCGGGCAACGGCGGGCAAACTCTTCAAGATGCCGAAGCCCACACTGGCGGCGCTGCCGGGTCCGGCAGCCGGCGCCGGCTTGTCCCTGGCGCTTGCCTGCGATCTCCGCATCATGTCCAGCAGTGCCTTCATGACCACCGCGTTCGCCCGCGTCGGCTTCGCCGGCGACTACGGCGGTACGTACTTCCTGACCCAGCTCGTCGGCTCCGCAAAGGCGCGGGAGTTCTATTATCTTTCCGAGCGCGTGCGCGCCGAGGAGGCGCTGCAACTCGGGCTGGCGAACTGGGTGTGCGAGCCCGAGGAACTTGAGGAACGGACGCGGGGGATTGCAGGACGGCTCGCCGGTGGACCCACGGTGGCCTACCGCTACATGAAGGAGAATCTTAACCGGGCAATGCACGGTGACGTCGACGACTGCCTGGACCTGGAAGCCACCCATCATGTGCACTGCGGTCAGACGGAGGATCACCGGGAGGCTGCCAAGGCCTTCGCCGAGAAGCGCGAGCCCGTGTTCAAGGGGAGGTAGGCGGCGTTGGGTGACTATCTCAGGCTCAGGCAGGTCTGCCTGGCCGCGCCTCGTCTCGAACCCTTGGCCGAGGACCTGGAAGCGATCCTGGGCGTGCCGGTGTGTCACCGGGACGAGAACCTCGCCAAGTACGGTCTGGAGAACGTGCTCTTTGCCGTCGGTACGGGCTTTCTCGAGATCGTGGCGCCGATCCAGTCCGGCACCGCCGTCGAGCGCTTCATCCAGCGCTCCGGCGGCCGCGGCGGATACATGGCGATCTTCGATTGCGCCGATCCCGAGGCCCGGGCGCTGCACGCGGAATCGCTGGGAGTCCGGCGAGCCAACGTCATACAGCAGAATGGCTATCACAGCGTCCAGCTCCATCCCCGAGACTGCCGCGCGGCGATGATCGAGTTCGGGCACACCCCCGGCGGCGAGCGTCTCGACGGGCCGTACTGGCCGGCCGGTGCAGACTGGATGGCGAACGCTAACCCGGAGCAGGCACTGATGGGGATAGAGCTGGAGAGCCCTGATCCCCACGGCTTGATGCGTCACTGGGCGTCGATCCTCCAGTTGCCCGCGCCGGCGCAGGACGGGGCGCCATGCCTTGTGGCGGGGGCAGCGCGCATCGCCGCGCGGCAGTCCGGCGACCCGCGCGAACGACTTGCCGCCGTGGACGTCCAGGTACAGGACCCGGCGCGGGCGGCGCATGAAGCCGGCACCCGGAGCTACTCCGTGGCGGCAGGTGCGTTCCCCTTCGGCGGCGTTATGCTCAGGCTGACGGAATCCCCCGGGCGTTGAGTTCTCCATTTCATGGGGACGCCGGCTCCCCGGGCCGTGGGTGAGAGCCCCGCCCGCCTGCTGATACTGAATGCTCCCGGTCGCATGCATGAAGCGTTCTTTACCGGTATCGGCGAGGTGCTCCCGGAAGGCCAGGCAACCCTGCCCGCGCCGAAAGAACCCGATTTTGCAGCTGTGATGGCAACAGCCGCTGCCGTCGGGATGACAATCGTTCCGCCGCCTCGGGCCGTCGCCTGACGGCGATGGGGTTTCTCGATGGCATTGCAAGAAGACGGCAGGCCCGTGAGGGCCTGCCCGTCCTCCGGCGAGCCCTCTGTGATGGTGCTATGCTCGGAAGCAGAGTCGGGCCCCGCCGTTTGCTGACGCTGACATTGAAGGGCGGATCGCCAGGAGACGGATGCCGCTGCCATGTACGACGTTCACAGGGAACTTGAACGGGTCTACCAACAGCAGTCCCGCCGCATTCTGGCAACGCTCATCCGGTTGCTCGACGATTTCTCCCTGGCCGAGGAGGCCATGCAGGAGGCGTTTGCAGCCGCCGTGCAGCAGTGGCCCGTCGAGGGTGTGCCGGACAATCCCTCCGCGTGGCTGATCCGCACCGGTCACCGCCGGGGCATTGATCATATCCGCCGTCGCCAGACCGCCCGCCAGTACGCGCACATGGTCGGACCGGACGACGAACACGCCGACGAGCTGGATGAGCAGACCGTGGCGGACGACCAGTTGCGGCTGTTGTTCATCTGCTGCCACCCGAGTCTCGCCATGAGTGCGCGGGTCGCGCTCACCCTGCGGGAGATGTGCGGGCTGACCACGGAGCAGGTCGCCAGCGCCCTGCTGCAGAAACCGACAACGCTGGCCCAACGGATCGTGCGTGCCAAGCGCAGGATCCGTGATGCCGGTATCCCCTACGAGGTGCCGTCCGCCGCCGAGCTCCCCGAGCGTCTGCCAGGGGTGCTGCGGGTGATCTATCTGGTCTTCAACGAGGGCTATTCGCGCAGTGACGGCGAGGCGGTGGTGGATGTCAGCCTCGCCGACGAGGCCATTCGTCTGTCCATCGAGCTCGCGCGTCTGCTCCCCCACGGAGAAGTGTACGGACTGCTTGCGTTGATGCTGCTGCACGACTCCCGTCGCCACGCTCGCCAGGATGCTGGTGGAGATCTGGTGACTCTGGAGGAGCAGGACCGCAATCTCTGGGACCGTGCTCGGATTGACGCCGGTGTGGGGTGGCTTGAGCGCGCGCTGGCGGAGATGCCCACCGGCCCGTATACCCTGCAGGCGTCCATTGCTGCCGAGCACGCCCGGGCGAGTCGTTACGAAGAGACCGACTGGCGCCGGATCGTGCTGCTGTACGACGCCCTCTACCGGCGGCAGCCGTCGCCGGTGGTCGGTCTGAACCGCGCGGTGGCCGTGGCAATGCGCGACGGTCCCGAGGACGGGCTGCGCCTGCTGGAGGAGCTGGCGGGTGAGAAGGAGATCCTCAACTATCACCTCTATCACGCTGCCCTGGCGGATCTGCACCGACGCGCAGGTTCCGCCGATGCTGCCCGCCGGGCGTACCAGCGCGCGCTGGCCCTCGCCGTCCAGGCGCCGGAGCGGCGATTCCTGGCGCGTCGAATGCGCGAACTGGACGGCGCCTCCGCTTGACCCGGAGTGCATTCCGGCCTGATGTCGAATTCGCGGTGGCCCGCACGACTCACGGATGAACCCACTAAAACGAGGAACGCACCGTGAAGTACATGCTCATGCGCAAGGCCGATGCCGACACCGAGAATGGCGTCCTCCCCACTGAAACAGTGCTGCAGGCCATGGCCGACTACAACGAGCGCATGCTCCGTGCCGGCGTATTTGTCACCGGCGACGGGCTGCGCCCGACCAGCGAGGGCTGCCGCATTGAATTCCGGGACGGCGAACCCGTGGTCACCGACGGCCCCTTCGCCGAGACCAAGGAACTGGTCGCCGGGTACACGGTGCTGGAGGTGGACTCGCTGGACGAGGCCGTGGCCTGGGCCAAGCAATGGCCGCCGGAAGACGGCGACGTCACCCTGGAACTGCGGCGCTATTTCACCATGGCGGACTTCAGCCCGGGCCCGGCGCTCGATCAACATCGTCGACACTGGCGCTTGCCCAGGGAGATGAACGTCCACGTGGCTTTTCCGGGCAACTGCCGTGAGGCCATGACGTTCTACGCCGAGATCACCGGAGGCCAACTGGAGGAGATCATGACCTTCGGCGAGACCCCGGCGGCGGCGGATTTGTCCGAGGACTGGCACGACCGCATCATCCACGCCTCGGTCAACGTGCGCGGCCGCCGGCTGATGGGCGCCGACATGCAGGAGGACTGCTATCTGCCGCCCCGTAGCGTGCAGGTGCATCTGGAATACGACGAGACGGAGCAGGCAGAGACCGTGTTCCGGCGTCTTCTGGATGGCGGCACCGAGGTCATGCCCTTCGAACGGACGTTCTGGGCGCACCGGTTCGGCATGGTGACCGATCGCTTCGGCGTGAGCTGGATGATCAGCTGCGGGCTGGGTGAGGGCGGCATGGCCATGGAGGAGGGCGGGTCATGAAGTACGTGGCACTGGTCTACTACCAGGAAAGCATCATCGATGCCATGACCGAGGAGGAGTGGCATGACCTCAACCAGGAGTGCGTGGCGGGGGTCGAACGGCTGAGTGAACAGGGCAATTACGTGTCCGGCCAGCCGCTCCAGCCCGTGGAAACGGCCACCACCGTGCAGGTGCGCGACGGCGAGGTCATCGTCTCCGACGGGCCGTTCGCGGAGACCAAGGAACAGCTCGCCGGTTTCTACCTGCTGGAGGCGAAAGACCTGAATGAAGCCCTCCAGCTGGCCAGCCGCATTCCGCCGGCGCGCTTCGGCAGCATCGAAGTGCGGCCGACCCGGGAATTGCCCCCAAGGGACTGAACAGGGAGAGCGCTCATGACTTATGCAACACTGTACAAACCGGGTTGAAACGGGAGATTGATGGTATGTCACAGTGGAAATGCAGTGTGGCTGCTTCCGCCATGGGCGATGCTCGGGCGTCGCTCGGGGCCCTGGCAGAGGAAGTCGTTCGAGTGGAAGCCACCAGTGACCAGGAGGCGTTGGAAAAGGCCAAGGCCGAGATCATGGAACGCAGTCCGCTTACGAGTACGCTCCCGGTGGATCTGCTGGATGACTGGCTCATCGCCGAGCCGAATGGCGGTGCGTAATCGAACATGAATGGGCACCCCCCCCCCCGTTGACGGCCGGCCCGGGACCTGCTGCTGTACCATCGAGCTGAATCACCTGCCTGGAAGGTAAGCGGCACACTGGTGTGGAGGAGCAGTCATCATGCCTGGAACCGGGCACGGCCCCGTGCGTGATCTGCAGCCCTGCCATACCGCCGACGAGGCTGTGGCCCGGATCCGGCATATCTACGAGACCGCCGTGGAGCGCATCCGGGAGGCGCATCGGCGGTTCGTTGCGGGCCATCCGGGCAGCGAGACCCGCGTGGACGCTTGCTATCCCTACCTGGGCATCGAGGTGACCGCGGAGCAGCTGGTCACCGATGCGCAGCCCACTTACGGGTCCCTGCGTAATCCGGGAATTCACGGGACCACGGTGACCCGGCCGGACCTCTTCGGTGACTACTTCCACGAGCAACTCCGGCTGCTCATCGCCAACCATGGCGTTCCGGTGCAGGTAGGCGTCAGCGATCAACCGATCCCGCTGCCGTTCGTCATCGAGGAATCCACGGCGGACCTGGACCAGGAACGGGTGCGGCGGTTGAGCGAGGTCTTTCACCTGCCGAATCTCGGCCTCATTGACGACAGCATCGCCAACGCCACAGGCCGCACCCTGTCTGGGCATCCGTACCCCTTGGCCCTGTTCACCGCTCAGCGGGTAGACATTGCCCTGCAGCGGTTGCACCACTACACGGGCACCGATCCGCGGCATTTCCAGGGCTTTGTTCTGTTTACTAACTATCAGCGCTATGTAGATGATTTTGTCGCGTATGCCCACGAGCAGGTGAGCGACGGGAACGGCTATGAGGCCTTCGTCGAGCCCGGGGAGTGCATCACGGCAAGTCCCGCCTCGCGGCGCTACACCAGCGGTGGCGAGACGCCCCGGCACATGCCGCCCATGCCGGCCTACCACCTGGTTCGCCCGGACGGGCTGGGCGTGACGCTGATCAACATCGGCATGGGTCCGTCCAACGCCAAGACCATCACCGACCACCTGGCGGTGATGCGGCCGCACTGCTGGCTGATGGTGGGACATTGCGGCGGCCTGCGCCGCTCGCAGCAGCTCGGGGATTACGTCCTTGCGCACGCGTACATCCGCGAGGATCACGTGCTGGACCAGGATCTGCCGCTGTGGGTACCCATTCCCGCCATCGCTGAAATCCAGGTGGCACTGCAGGATGCTGTGGCCGGGGTGACCGGCCTGGACGGCACCGATATCAAGACCCGCCTGCGCACGGGCACCGTGGCCAGCACCGACAACCGCAACTGGGAGTTTCGCTACGACGAGCTCTACGAGCGCTTCAGCCAGTCCCGCGCCGTTGCCGTGGATATGGAAAGCGCCACCATCGCCGCCAACGGCTTCCGCCTGCGGGTGCCTTACGGGACATTGCTGTGCGTCTCGGACAAGCCCATGCACGGCGAGCTCAAGCTGCGCAGCATGGCGAACTCCTTCTACCGCACCCGCATCAACCAGCACCTCACCATCGGCCTTGAGACCCTGCGCATCATCGAGCAGTCGGGGATCGACGCACTGCATTCCCGCAAGCTGCGTAGTTTTGACGAGCCGGCGTTCCGGTAGGAATACTCTGTAATTGCCCCCGGCGGCGTTTCGCTGCCGTGACCAACCGGCCACCGCGGCCCTCACACCGTCTCCAGAACCGCGATGATCTGCTCCCGCAACCAGCGGTTGGCCGGATCGTTGTCCACGTTGGCGTGCCAGCAGAGATAGAGGTCCTGGGGCGGCATGTCCAGCGGAAACGGGGCCAGGGTGTAGGCGTCGTCCAGATTCAGCAGTTCCGCCAGCCGGCCGGGCATGGTCAGCAGCAGGTCCGTTTCCCGCACCACCCGCGACGCGGCGAAGAAGTGCTGGCAACGCAGGGTGACCTTGCGCTGCAGGCCGCGTCGTGCCAGCTCGAAATCCTCCAGTCCCGGCCCGGTGCGCCGGGAGGTCACCAGGATGTGCCGGTGGCGCAGGTAGGTATCCAGGTCCAGCCCGCTGCCCAGGGCCGGATGATCCCGCCGGGCCATCACCACCAGCGGATCGGTGTTGATGTGCACGTGGCGGATGTTCTGTGAACGCGGCAGCAGGGAGTCAGTGACCAGGTCCAGGTCGCCGCTGAAGAGATCCGCTTCCATGTTCCGGCGCCGGAAGGTCACCGTGGCGATCTCCAGCTCCGGGGCGCGTTCGCTCAGTCCGCTCAGTAACCCCGGGAGCACCCGCAGTTCCAGGGCATCCCGACACCCCAGGGTGAAACGCTGCTCGGAGGCGGCCGGGTCGAAGCGTTTGGCCTCGTTGAGCGTGAGCTCCATGGCACGCAGGTTCTGCCGCAACGGTTCGATCAGGTTGCGGGTGAACGGTGTCGGCACCATGGCGTGCCCTTCGCGCACGAACAGTGGATCCCCGAGCAGATCGCGCAGGCGCCCCAGGGCGTGGCTGACCGCCGGCTGGGTGACGTTGAGGCGCTCCCCGGCCCGGGTGAGGCCGCCTTCGGTGTAGATGGCCTCCAGGACCACCAGCAGGTTCAGATCGACGCGGGATAAATCCATGGTGTTTATGTTAACTCATAATAAACATTGATTTGACTGATTTATGCCCCGGCCGCAGGCTGCATGCTGCAAACCGGAAAACACCGACACGAACGGAGCACGCCCATGGATTTCCGCTATTCACCCAAGGTTCAGGAGCTGCGCGAGAAGTTGCTCGCGTTCATGAACGAGCACATCTACCCCAATGTTGCCGTCTACGAGCAGCAGCTCGAGGAGAACAAGCAGCAGGGCCGCGGCTATGGCCCGGTGCCCATCATCGAGGAGCTCAAGCCCAGGGCCCGGGAGCAGGGATTGTGGAACCTGTTCCTGCCGCCGGCGTACGGGGAATACAGCCCCGGGCTCACCAACCTTGAGTACGCACCCCTGGCGGAGATCATGGGCCGCGTCACCTGGGCCTCCGAGGTGTTCAACTGCGCCGCGCCGGACACCGGCAACATGGAGGTTCTCGCCCACTACGGCAGTGACGCCCACAAGAAGCAGTGGCTGCAGCCGCTGCTCAACGGCGAGATCCGCTCCTCCTTCGCCATGACCGAGCCGGCGGTGGCTTCCAGCGACGCCACCAACATCGAGACCCGCATCCAGCGCGACGGCGACGAGTACGTGGTCAACGGCCGCAAGTGGTTCATCACCGGTGGCTGCAACGAGCGCACACAGTTCTTCATTGTCATGGGCAAGACGGATCCCGACAACGCCGACCGGCACAAGCAGCAGTCCATGGTCATCGTGCCCAAGGACAACCCCGGCGTGACCGTGGTACGGGACATGCCGGTATACGGCTACTACCACGCGCCCAAGGGACACCCGGAAGTCCTGTTCGACAATGCTCGCGTGCCGGCGGAGAACCTGATTCTGGGCGAAGGACGCGGCTTCGAGATCGCCCAGGGGCGCCTCGGGCCGGGGCGCATTCACCATTGCATGCGCGCCATCGGGCTGGCCGAAGTCGCCATGGAGCTGTGGTGCAAGCGCCTGGCCTCCCGGGTGGCGTTCGGCAAGCCGCTGGCGGAGCAGGGCGTGTGGCGCGAGCGGATCGCGGACGCCCGCATCATGATTGATCAGGCGCGGTTGCTGGTGCTCAATGCCGCACAGATGATGGACCTTGTGGGCAACAAGGAAGCCCGCCAGCAGATCGCCATGATCAAGGTGGCAGTGCCCAACATGACCTGCCAGATCATCGACTGGGCCATCCAGGCCCACGGCGCCGCGGGCTACACCGAGGACTTCCCCCTGGCTGATCTCTACGCCTATGCCCGCCATCTGCGCACCGCCGATGGCCCCGACGAGGTTCACCGGAACGCCATCGCCAAGCTGGAGATGAAGCCGTACCTGTGATCGCGGTCCTGGCCTCGTGACCCGGAGGGGCCGCGGCAACTCCGCGATGGCCTCGGGGCGCGACCGTCACCCGGTCGCGCCCTCGAAGGCGATCAAGCAGGCGGCGCTCCATGGCCGCAATTGTTACCTCTGACACATCCAGCCGGGAGGCTCCCTGGTAGGGTAGGGATCACGCATCCTTGGCCGCTCCACCTGACAGGGACGGGTATCCGATGATCATGAGAATTCGGCTGACTGTGTCGTTGTGCCTGCTCCTGGTCGTATCGCCGGCGCTGGCGACCACCGTCTACGAGTGGACGGACAGCTCCGGAACCACCCATTTCAGTACCGAACCGCCTGAGTCCGGCGTGGAGGCGCGCACCCGGGAGATGGAGTCCGGGAGCCGGCCGGCGCCATCCGCCCGCGTGCGGGAAATTCGCTGTCGTGACTTCCGGGGTGCGCTCACCCAGCTTCGTGAACTCGGCGACGTCGCCGAGGGGAACCCCCGTTGGCTCGCAGCCAAGGAATATGCCTCGGAGAAGACGCAGCAGTGGTGTGGCGACTGAGCCTGTCAGCCTCCCGGGTTGTCGTGGAATGCACCCGGGAACCGGGTCCCGAAAAACGGGGCGAAACGCCGCTGGCGCAGCGGTGGCGCCGTGTTCCCTTGAGCCATAGTTGATCCCCCGCTTCTCCCGTTCCCGCGAGTCTTTTCTCGACTCGTAGAGAGTGATACATATCGGGACTATCTACGACACCGAGTACAAGAACTGGTGATCCTGCCGTCGATGTAACCACGCCCGGCCCTTTTCCAGGGGCGGGCGTTTCCTTCCCCGTTATGGTTCTCAAACCGTGCTATCGGGATACGGGATTGCCACTGTGATGTAATAGATCGCACAGCCAGGCCAGCCGAGGGTGGTGGCGAGCGTTGCTCGCGTAGCCCTCTTGTATCGACAACAATGCCGTCCTGGGTGACCGGGCGCCGGGAGAAGACTGTTGAAAGACTATAGCGGCGAGATCGCCTTCACGATAACCGATCGGCAGGACGACCACGTGCTGGGTGAAATGCCCGTGCGCCCGGGCATCATGAACCCCTTCGGCACGGTCCATGCCGGGGCAATGCTCTGGTTCGCGGACGTGGTCGCGACCCACCTGGTGCTCGGCGGCGAGGATGTCACCGCCGGGATGCAGGGGTTTCCCCTGGCCATCAACCTGAACGCCAATCTCACCGGCAACCAGAAGGAGGGCACGCTGCGGGCCCGCGCCGAGTTCGTGAAGCGTGGCAGATCGGTCAGCGTTGTCCGCACCCAGGTCACGGGGGATGACGGCCGCCTGCTGGTGGAGGTGACCACCAGTCATGTGGCGTCGCGGTAGGCGTCAATCCGGCCGCGTCGGGGGATACTCGTTCCCCGGACGGGCCGCGTTAGCCGATTGTTTCGGCAAGACGCAGTAGCGCCGCGCGCGTGTCCTCGAAGCCCAGGCAGGCATCGGTGATGCTCTGGCCGTAGGTGAGCGGTTGCTGGTGCGGGTCCTGCTTTCCCGCCGCCAGATGGCTCTCCACCATGAGGCCCTTGATGCCGCTGCCTCCCTGGCGAATCCGTCGCCCCGCGTCGTCCAGGATGGCCGGGGTCAGCAGGGGGTGGGAGCGGGTGATTCGAAGGTCATCGGTTTGCATGGCGCTCAGGATACGGTAAGCGGGACACGACTAGAAGTAGCCGACCAGCCGCCCGAGCAGCAATACCCCGATCCACAGGATCATGGATCCGATGGCGCTTGCCCTCGCGGCGCCACCGGTGCCGCCGGCGCGACGCAGGAACCAGGCGGCGTTCAGGCCGGCGAGGACGATCAGCAGGAGCTTGCCCAGGAACAACGGCGAGGCGGCGTACTCGCTGGCCCGGGTGGCGAACAGCAGCGCACCGGAGACCACGGCCAGCATGAAGCCTGCCATCGCGGTTTGTGCGAGTACCGGCATGAGATGATCGATCGCCGTGCGCGACCACAGACCCGCCAGACGCAGGTCCAGCGGTACGATGCCGCCCACCAGCAGTGCCACCCCGAGGATATGCCCGGCGTTCACCAGCGGGTACACCAGCATGGAGCTCCTGAGCGCCGCGACCGGCGCCCAGGCCTCAACGGCGAGCAGTGCCTCGGTGATCAATCGTCGTCCGGAACCCGGCCCGGGTAGAGTTCGTGGTGGCCCTCGCCCGTGGTGACGCGCACGGCCTTCAGGAGCCGCTCGCCCTCACGGTTGGAGATGTGCCCGAGGGCAGAGAACTCGCTGCCCGTCTCCAGCAGCTCCTCCGTCAGGCCGCTGCGCTCGTTGCGCCACGGCTGACCCACCTCGATGGTCCACACCTCACCGTCGACCTCGATATCCACTTCGCCGTGGGGGTTGCCGAGGCGGACATCGACGATCTCGCCGGTCAGCTCCGTGAACTCGTCGCTGGCCCAGCCCCAGCCGTGGTGGGCCGATGCCAGAGGTACCAGTGCCAGAGAGAGTGCCAGGGCCAGGATGCCCCGAATGAGTTGTGGG
The DNA here is from genome assembly GCF_012044895.1 of Aquisalimonas sp. 2447. Classification (NCBI taxonomy): domain Bacteria; kingdom Pseudomonadati; phylum Pseudomonadota; class Gammaproteobacteria; order Chromatiales; family Ectothiorhodospiraceae; genus Aquisalimonas; species Aquisalimonas sp. 2447. The sequence continues at coordinate 2,428,187 of NZ_CP050695.1, read as the reverse complement.
ACGCGTGTGTTCATGGTGGCGGCGCTCCGTGTGCGGTGGAATCGACCAGTTTGACCACGCATGCGTGCGGCCGGTTCTCCGCATTAGTCTAGACCGCGCGATCGGGGTGTGGCGACGCATCAAGATGCGCCATCCACCGCTTCTTCGGTGCCATCCCGGCAATCTCGAATGCACACTCTGGTCACTTCGGCTAAAGTCCCCCCGAACCCGCCCAGGAGAAAGCACCAATGCACGCCGCGGCGCCACGCCCATGACCGTTCTGCTCTGGCTACTCGCGATCCTGCTCATCGGCGCCGGCCTGGTCGGGCTGGTGCTGCCGCCGCTTCCCGGGCCGCTGTTGCTGTTCGCCGGGCTGTGGGTGGCCGCCTGGGCGGAGGGGTTTGCCCATGTGGGTATGTTCACGCTCGTGGTCCTGGGCGTCATGGCGGCGCTCGCGTCCCTGGCGGATTTCATTGCCGGTGCCTTCGGCGCGCGGCGCTATGGCGCCTCGGCCCGGTCCATCACGGGGGCGGCGCTGGGCGCGCTCGTGGGTCTCTTCTTCGGGCTGCCGGGCCTGCTGCTGGGGCCTTTCATCGGCGCCTTGGTCGGGGAACTCTCCACCCGCAGCGGGCTACCGGCGGCGGCACGCGCCGGCTGGGGCGCGACGGTGGGCCTGGCGATCGGCGTGGCGGCGAAGCTCGCCTTCGGCATAGCGATGGTCGGGTTGTTCCTGTTGGTGCGATTCTTCTGACGGGCGCAGCCGCGCCGGGTGGCTGAGGTCGTTCACCAGGTGGTGCGATTCGTCTCGCGGGGGAAAGGGCCTCAGCATACCAATCCTGTTCGGGCCACCGCGGCGGCGGATTCTGCTATCGTCGGGCGTCATGGCAACCAGCCGACAAAGGTGCGCTCATGGCAGGCGAGATTCCGGTTCCGGAAACCATGGCGGCGATGGTCCTCACCGGACATGGCGGTGTGGACAAGCTGCAATACCGTACTGACGTCCCGACCCCGCGCCCGGGGCCCGGCGAGGTGCTGGTGCGGGTCACCGCCACGGCCAAGAACAATACCGACCGCAAGGCTCGGGAAGGGCTGTATCCGGTCAAGGACAAGGGCGATACCGTCTCATTCCAGGTGGGTGGCGCGCCGACGTTCACGTTCCCGCGCATCCAGGGCGCGGATGTGGCGGGCCGCGTCGCCGCCGTGGGCGAGGGCGTTGATCCCGCACGGGTCGGCGAGCGTGGCCTGCTGGATTTCAACATCTACGCGGACAGCCGCAGGGACATCAACCTGACTCCGGACTACTACGGTCACGGCGCCGATGGCGGCTTCGCCGAGTATGTTGCCGTGCCGTCGGACCAGTTTCACGCGGTGGACAACCCGGACCTGGCGGACGCGGAGCTGGCGGCCATGGGCATGTGCTCCTACCAGACGGCCCTGCACATGCTGACCGCCGCCGGGGTCACGGCCGGGGAGCGGGTGCTGGTCACCGGCGCCAGTGGAGGCGTGGGGACGGCACTGATCCAGCTTTGCCGCATCCTGGGAGCGATCCCCTATGCGCTGAGCCAGCAGGACAAGGCCGAGGCTTTGCTGGAACTGGGTGCCGAGGCCGTGCTGGACCGCTCGCAGATGGAGGACTTCGAGGCCCGGGTGCGCGCCGTCACCGGCGACAAGCCCATCGACGCGGTCATGGACCTGGCCGGTGGCGAGATGACGGACCGCTTCATCGACACCATGATCTTCGACATGAAGGCGCGCTCCACCTATCCGCGCCTGAGTATCGCGGGGGCGAGTGCCGGCAACGTCAGCGAGATCATGTGGACGCGCGTCTATCTCTACCAGGTCCAGATCTTCGGTGTCTCCCACGGCACCCGGGAGGAGGCGGAGCAGTTGATCGCCTGGATCCGCTCGGGGCAGCTCCGGCCGGTGCTCCACGGGGCGTTCCGACTGTCGGAGCTTCACGACGCCGAACAGTATTTCGTCGACAGGGGCAGCAACTATCTGGGCAAGATCGTGATCGTGCCGGACTCCCAGTGGCCGACGCACGGCGCCCCGTTCGCGGTCAGGACGTGATCATCGTTTGATCAGGGAGACCTGAAACAGACGTAGCGCCGACGAGGGCCTGTAGGGCGGACCTCCAGGTCCGCCTGTGACCGACATGCAAGCCAAGGTGGTTGATCGATGCCTGATCGGCGGACCTGAAGGTCCGCCCTACGCCTCGATGCACCATGAACCTGCCACCAAGCCAACAAGGAGCCACCAACCGATGCAACTCGGCGCTCACGTCTCCGCCGCCGGCGGACCCCAGAACGCTCCGGAACGTGGTCGGGAGATCGGCTGCGACTGCATCCAGATATTCACCCGCAACCAGCGTCAGTGGCAGGTTAAGCCCATCAGCGATGACGAGGCCGCGGCCTTCCGCGAGAACCGGCGGGCCCACGGCATCGGCGCGGTAATGAGCCACAGCTCGTACCTCATCAACCTCGGCACCACGGATCCGGACAAGTTCGCCCGGTCGTACAACGCCTTCGATCAGGAACTGATCCGCTGCCACCAGCTCGGTGTGGAGCTGCTGAACTTCCACCCAGGCGCCCACGTCGGCGAAGGGGAAGCCACCGGCATCGCGCAGATCGCCCACGCCCTGAACGCGCTGTGTCGCACCCATCCGGACAAGACCGATGTGCTGCTGGTGCTGGAGAACGTGGCCGGGCAGGGGACCACGCTGGGCTCCTCCTTCGAGGAGTTGCGGGCCATATTGGATCAGCTTGAGCAGCCGGAGCGCTTCGGTGTGTGCATCGACACGGCCCACGTGTTCGCCGCGGGCTATCCGATCCACACCGAAGAAGGCTGGGAGGAGACCTGGGAGGCGTTCGACCGGGTGCTTGGCATGGATCGCCTGGTGGCGCTGCACCTGAACGACTCCAAGCCGCCCTTCGCCTCCCGCAAGGACCGCCATGCACTCATAGGTCGTGGCGAGATCGGGGCCGAGGCCTTTCGCCGGGTGCTCACCGACGCCCGCACGCGTTCACTACCGATGTTCCTGGAAACGCCGGCTGGCCCGGAGGGGTGGGCGCAGGAGATCGAGTGGTTACGCGGTGCGGCTCGGGGCGAGGATCGGCCGCTGCCGCAGATCGGGGATGCCGGAGTGAATCTGTAGGCGCCCCTCGATAAGCCGCTTTGGCCTGCATGTTGTGGGAAGGCGGACCTAAAGGTCCGCCCTAAGGTCCGCCCTACAGATGCGCCTTCCCTCGGAATCCCCCAGCGCTACGACTTGGGCCGTTCGTTGTCCGGGTCGTACAGGGCCCGATAGCCCACCGCCTCGATACGCATGGTGAAGTGCTCGTGGAAGTACTCCATGAGGATCTCCTTGCCTTCCACGGCGAACTCCCGCGGTAGATACCCCAGAGCAATGGTCTTCTCCACGGACGGGCCGTAGGCGACACTGGTTGTGTAGGAGCGTCGCCCGAGCTGGTCCACCAGCACCTTGCCAGTCTCCGGGTCCAGGATCGGGCAGTGACCCACCGGGTAGCGCGGTACACCCTGTTCGTCCCGGTTGTCCACCATGGTCATGGTGCACAGGTACGCGGGCTGGCTCTCCCGTTCGCGCTGCGCCAGGTACGCTTCCTTCCCGTGGAAGTCCGCCGCCTTGACCTTGGGCCGTGCCAGGCCTGCCTCGTAGAGGTTGTACTCGGTGAGCAGGTCGGCGTTCTGCAGCCGCAGGCTCTTCTCCAGGCGGCGGCTGTTGGCGTAGGTCTCGATGCCTACCGGGGTCACTCCCTCCTCGTAGAGCAGATCCCACAGGGACAGGCCGTAGCTGAACGGCACGTGCAGCTCCCAGCCCTGCTCGCCCACGTAGGAAATGCGGAAGGCGTACACGGGCATGCCCTTGATGGTGATCTGTTTCGCCGTGGCGAAGGGGAACCGCTCGTGACTGAGCTCGGCCGGGTGGTCCGCGACCGCCTGCAGGGTTTCCCGGGCATTCGGGCCCCAAAGGCCAAGGCAGCCCAGGTGGTCCGTGCGATCGTCGATGTAGGCATGCAGGCCCTTACGCGAGGCGATGCGTTTCATCCACACGTAGTCCCGGTGGCCGGTATCACCGCCGCACATCACCCGCCAGCGGTCCTCCGCCAGGCGAATGATGGTCAGGTCCGCCTTGACGCCACCCTCGTGGTCCAGGAAGTGGGTGTACACACCCTTGTCGATGGGCGTGTCGCCGCCCACCTTGGCGACGGACAGGTACTCCAGCAGTGGTTCTGCGTCGGGTCCGGAGACGTCGAACACGGCGAAGTGGGAGAGGTTGATCATGCCCACGTTCTCGGACAGCGCCAGATGCTCGGCGTTGGAGACCCGCCAGAAGTGGCGGTTGTCCCACTCGTTGTGGCGCTCCGGAATCCGGTGTCCATAGGTGTCCAGCAGCAGCGCCTCGTTGGCGGCGTAGCCGTGGGCACGTTCCCAGCCGGCGGCTTCCATGAAATAGCCGCCCAGGGCCTCTTCCCGAGGCCAGAAGGGGCTGCGCCGCAGGTTGCGACCCATGGCGTAGGGCTCCCGCGGGTGTACCGGCGGGTTGTAGATCTTGAAGGCCGTCTCGTAGCAGCGGTCGTGAATGTAGCAGGGGGTGTTCTGCAGCGGGTAGAACCGCGCGATGTCGATGCCGTGGTGGTCGATCTCGGTCCGGTCGTCGGTCATCCAGTCCGCCAGCACCTTGCCGGCGCCGGGACCGTCCTTGACCCAGATGGCCTCGCAGAACCACAGGCCCTCGGTCTGCGGTGATTCACCGATGATGGAACCGCCATCAGCGGTCACTGACAGTAGCCCGTTGAAAGAGCGCTTCTCGTCCAGCCCGAGCTCGGCGAGGATGGGGGTGAGCTCCATGGCCCGCTCCAGCGGCTCCATGATCTGCTCCAGCTCCAGATCACGCTGCGACGGAGAAAGCCGTGACTCTTCCTTCTCCAGGATGTCCCGGGGGTGCACCAGGCGCGGGGCCTTCTCCTCGTAGTAGCCCCACTCGATGTAGCCGCCTTCGGAAGTGACGGGGTCACCGGTGTCACGGAGGTAGGCGGAGTTGCCCTGGTCCCGCATCAACGGGTAGCCGATCTCGTAGCCGGTGCCGTTGAACTCCTCGTAGGGACCGAACCACAGTAGCGGGTGTTCCACCGGCATCATGGGTAGATCCTGCAGCGCCTGTTCGGCGATGAGCCGGCCCCAGATGCCGCAGCACACCACCACTTTCGAGGTCTCGATGTAGCCGCGGGGCGTCTCCACGCCATGGATCTGGCCGTGGCGAATATCCAGGCTGGTTGCCGGGGTGTTGGCGAAGGTCTGCAGCCGTCCGGTGGCCTTGCCTTCCTCCACCAGTTCCCCCGCTACGGTCTGGGAGCGCGGAATGACCAGTCCGGCATCCGGGTCCCACATGGCTGCCTGGACCATATCCTCGTTGAGCAGAGGCATGCGCTCCTTGGCTTCGCCGGCGCTGATCATGTGCGCGTTGGTGCCGAAGGCGCGGGCCGAGCCCACCTTGCGCTTGAGCTCTTCCAGGCGCTCGTCATCGCCCACCCGGGCGATCTCCAGGCCGCCGACGCGCTGGTAATGGCCCCGCTTCTCATAGAAGTCGGCGCTGTACATGGTGGTGTAGCACGTCATGTGGTCGTGCGAGGTCATGTAGCAGAAGTCCGAGGCGTGGGAGGTGGAGCCCACATCGGTGGGAATCATGGATTTGTCGATACCGACGATGTTGTCCCACCCCCGTTCGATGAGGTGATGGGCCACCGACGCCCCGACGATACCGCCCTGGCCGATGATCACGACGCTTGCACTCTTGGGGAACTTCGCCATTGCCTCTCTCTCCCATTGGCACGTGGAGTGGATGCCAATATCTGCCTTGGGCCGTGGAGGCGACGGCCTCGGTGACCCGCCGCCTCCGGTAACCGCGCTACCCGCCGGTACGTACAGGAGATTGTTACCAGTGGCGGAAGGCTCTACTGTTCTCGGAGCGCAGGCTTCTGTTCAATGGAGGACATGCGCCCTTCGGGGCTGCTCAGCGCATCCGCAGCCGGCGTTGCGCTGCTTGGCTGTACCGGCCAGCCCAGCCGTAGGGCGGACCTTCAGGTCCGCCGTCTCCGCTCTGCAGGCCAAGGCGGCTTGGCCGAGGCTGGAATGGTGGACCGGAATCCACCCTACGGCCTGCGGGCGCGCTGAGCGGCCAGAGGTTCGCGGGAACGGTTCCGTCTTTCCCTGCCGCAAGATCCGGAGTGCCGCCTGGACAGCGACTGGACTATCCTCAATCGGAACGGCAATCCAGGCATGATGGAGGCGACTCGTGAGCAGTACGTTCACACCCGCGCAGACTGATGTGGTCACCCGGATCTGCCGGTATATCGAGGCCTCGGAGCAGCCGCCACGGCTGGCGGAGCTGGCCGCCGAGGTGGGCTGGAGCCCCTGGCATCTGCAACGCACCTTCAAGGCGGTAACCGGCCTGACGCCGCGGGCTTACGCCGCAGGCTGCCGCAGCGAGACCGTACGGCGGGCGCTCTCGGAGAGCGCCAGTGTCACCGATGCCATCTACCATGCCGGCTATTCCTCCAGCGGCCGGTTCTATGCCCAAGCGGATGCCGAACTGGGCATGACCCCGGGGCGGTACCGGGCAGGCGGCGACGGGGCCGAGATCCGCTTTGCCGTGGCCGAGTGCCGCCTGGGTGCCATCCTGGTGGCGCGGACGGATGTCGGCATCTGCGCCATTCTCCTGGGTGATGATCCTGAAGCGCTGGTCCACGAACTGGAGGACCGCTTCCCCGCCGCGGAACTGGTCGGTGGAGACGCATCCTTCGAGCAGGAAGTGGCTCAGGTGGTCGGTTTCGTCGAATCACCCCGCACCGGGCTGGATCTGCCCCTGGATATCCGCGGCACCGCATTCCAGCGCCGTGTCTGGGAAGCGCTCCGGGCCATTCCGCCGGGCGAGACGGTTAGCTACTCGGAGTTGGCGCGCCGTATCGGTGCGCCAGGCAGCGCCCGGGCCGTGGCCGGCGCCTGTGCGGCGAACGCCCTTGCGGTCGCCATCCCGTGTCACCGGGTGGTGCGCAACGACGGCGGGCTCTCCGGCTACCGCTGGGGTGTGGACCGCAAGCGGGTCCTGCTGGACCGCGAGGCCCGGGAGTGACTGAAAGCGGAACCTTCCAGCCGGAGCAGGAATTGCACATCGGATATCGGCCCGATGGCATCCTGCGGTTTCATCAGCGGATCGTTCAGTGTTGCCATTGAACATGGAGATTCGCCACACGTGACTCCGCTGTCTGGAGGGCATGCATGAAAAGGCCTTGGTGGCGCCGCCGCTGGCTCTGGATCATCGTCGGTCTGCCGCTGTTGATCTGGTTGCTGAGTGTCACCGTCTGGACGTGGTGGGCCGAGGAGCATCCGGCGGAGGAACGGGAGTTGCGGATTCAGCTCCACCAACTCCTGCAGGAGCGCTTCCCGGAACAGATGCGGTTGCCGGATCACCGCATCGGTTTTGTCCCCCAGGGTGGCGAAGGGAGTGCCCAACGGCATCCCGACGTGATCCTGATCCACGGCCTCGATGAGCCGGGGGACATCTGGAACGATCTGATCCCGGAGTTGCGGGAAGCGGGTGTCGAGCCCTGGGAGTTCCGCTACCCCAACGACCAGGCCATCGACCGCAGCGTGGATCTGCTGGCGGAGCGGTGGTCCGAGCTGCCCGGTGACACGCCCGTGGTACTGGTGGGGCACAGCATGGGCGGGCTGGTGATTCGCGATTTTGTCACCCGCCTGCGGCACCCCGAGGCTGCGTCGCCCGCTGTCGAGGGGCCGCCGGTGCAGGGCGGTATTCTCATCGGCACGCCCAATCACGGCTCCGAACTGGCCCGGTTGCGGGTCTGGCTGGGGCTGCGCGAGTTCGTGGCACAGGCGCAGGAAGAGGACTTCAGCCTGTTTGCGCCGCTGCGTAGCGGCACCGGCGCGGCCAAGATCGACCTGCGCCCGGGGAGTCAGTTCCTGACGGATCTCAACGACCGCCGCTGGCCCGAGGCGATTCCGATCCAGCTCATTGGCGGCATGCTGGGCCAGCCCGATGCCGAGATCATCGAGGCGGTGGATGCCGTCTCCAGCGAACTGGGCGAAGACCAGCTCCCGCGTACCTTCGAGACCTGGTGGCGCGAGGTCGGCGAGGGCCTGGGCGATGGTGTCGTTCCGGTGTCATCGCTTTCACTCCCTGAGGCGCCGCCGCCGACGCTGGTGCCGGCGTCCCATCGTGGCATGCTGGTGCGGGCATCGCCCGACGATGAAATCCCCCCGGCGATTCCGCATGTGCTGGAAATCCTGGATGAGTGGGAGCATCCATGAGGCCCCGTCATTGCGTAGGCCGGAGGCTTTCGTAGGGCGGACCTTCAGGAGCGCCAGGCGAAGCCTGGTCGCTTGGGATTGGTGGCATGGAGGCGGCCATGAAATTGCGAGAGGGACCCAGCGGGCCGTTGAGCCCGCCCGGTAGAGGTTGGCCACCAGCCGGAAGCGAGTCTTGCGCTGCAGTGGGTAACTGCTGTGGTGAAGCGTAGACAGCGAGTGTCCAGGCTGCGTGATTGAGCCCCGAAATCCGCGACATTGTGGGTGCCGACGGTGTCTGAAGACCGGAAGGCAGTAACGCTGCACTGTAGAGGCCTGGTGTGGTGTGCCCGCCGGGGTCCGAGAGCGGGGCATGGGCACATTGGGGTCCCCCAGGAACCTGGGAGGGCCTGTCGTCTCCGCCCAAGAAGTAGACGGTGCGGGCGACCGCTGATCCGCAGTCCGGGCCAGTGGTGGGAGCGTCCTCCTGCTGCTGGAGCGAAGGCTGAGGGCGCTGCGGCGGTATGGTGCTGCGAGGACAGCCAGAGCGGTGCCAGACGGGCGGCAGGCAGTCGGAGTCTCCCATAGTACCGGAGCAGCCGGGGAACGCGCCCCAGCGGACCCGGTGAAGGGGAAGGGGAGACCGTGTGAGTGGAGCTGTTGGAGGGACCGATGGCGGAGGCATTGGACTCTGATCTCATCTCAACGCGATGCCAACAGATAGCGGATCTGGCGCGGCGTCTTCCGGACAGGCCGCTTTTGACGTTGGCCCATCACATTGACGAGGCGTGGTTGCGTGAGGCGTATCGACGCACGCGCAAGGACGGGGCGCCGGGCGTTGATGGTCGCACGGGTGCCGCCTACGGCGAGGAGCTTGAGGCGAACCTGAGCTCGCTGCTGGAGCGGGCGAAGTCCGGGGTACCGGGCGCCGCCGGTGCGGGGCACCTCGATCCCCAAGGGTGACGGGAGCGAGCGCCGAGCGCTCGGCATTCCGACGTTTGAGGACAAGGTGCTCCAGCGGGCGGTGGCGATGGTGCTGGAGGCGGTCTACGAGCCGGAGTTCCACGAGGGCTCGTACGGCTTCCGCCTGGGACGCTCGGCGCACCAGGCGCTGCAGGCGGTCTGGCGGCCGTTGATGGCGATGGGCGGTGGCTGGGTGATTGATCTTGACGTGCGCAAGTTCTTTGACCGGGTCGACCATGGTCTGTTGCGGGAGGTGCTGCGTCGGCGGGTACGTGACGGCGTGCTGGTTCGGTTGATCGGCAAATGGTTGAACGCCGGCGTGCTGGAGGAAGGGCAGTGGCGCCAGCCTGGCGGGGCACCCGCAGGGCGGGGTGATCTCGCCGATGCTCGCCAACATTTTCCTCCACGAGGTGCTGGATACGTGGTTCGAGGACAGTGTCCGGCCCCGGTTGCGCGGTGAGGCGCACCTGGTGCGTTTTGCCGACGATGCGCTGCTGGTGTTCGCCTGCGAGAGCGATGCCCGGCGGGTGATGGAGGTGCTGCCCAAGCGTTTTGCGCGCTACGGGCTGGAACTCCACCCGGAGAAGACCCGGGTTGTGCGGTTCGACCGGCCCGGATCGGGCGGAGGACCGCACCCGGAGACCTTCGATTTTCTCGGCTTCACCCACTACTGGGGGCGGTCGAGGCGAGGGCGCTGGTGGTCAAGCGCAAGACGGCGCGGGATGGCTGCGCCGGGCCATGCATGCAATCGATCGTTGGTGCTGTGTGATGCGGCATCACCCCGTGGTTGAGCAGTGGCAAGCCCTGAACCGCAGACTCCGGGGCCACTACGCCTACTTCGGCGTGCGTGGTAACTTTGCAGCGATCGACCAGGTCCGCTCCCAGGCGATGCGCTCCTGGCACCGATGGCTGTCGCGGCGCTCGCAGAAGGCGGCGATCCCGTGGTCGGAGTTCTCCCGGTTCCTGGAGTGTTACCCGCTCGCCCGGGCCAGGATCTGCGCCACGTAGCGAAGCCACTCACACGAGGAGCCACTTGCGGGAAACCCGCACGAGTGGATCTGTGGGGGCCGGCCGGGTAACCGGCCGGCCTACCCGACGAGCGCCAGGCGAAGCCTGGTCGCTTGGGATTGGTGGCATGGAGGCGGCCATGAAATTGCGAGAGGGACCCAGCGGGCCGTTGAGCCCGCCCGGTAGAGGTTGGCCACCAGCCGGAAGCGAGTCTTGCGCTGCAGTGGGTAACTGCTGTGGTGAAGCGTAGACAGCGAGTGTCCAGGCTGCGTGATTGAGCCCCGAAATCCGCGACATTGTGGGTGCCGACGGTGTCTGAAGACCGGAAGGCAGTAACGCTGCACTGTAGAGGCCTGGTGTGGTGTGCCCGCCGGGGTCCGAGAGCGGGGCATGGGCACATTGGGGTCCCCCAGGAACCTGGGAGGGCCTGTCGTCTCCGCCTAAGAAGTAGACGGTGCGGGCGACCGCTGATCCGCAGTCCGGGCCAGTGGTGGGAGCGTCCTCCTGCTGCTGGAGCGAAGGCTGAGGGCGCTGCGGCGGTATGGTGCTGCGAGGACAGCCAGAGCGGTTCCAGACGGGCGGCAGGCAGTCGGAGTCTCCCATAGTACCGGAGCAGCCGGGGAACGCGCCCCAGCGGACCCGGTGAAGGGGAAGGGGAGACCGTGTGAGTGGAGCTGTTGGAGGGACCGATGGCGGAGGCATTGGACTCTGATCTCATCTCAACGCGATGCCAACAGATAGCGGATCTGGCGCGGCGTCTTCCGGACAGGCCGCTTTTGACGTTGGCCCATCACATTGACGAGGCGTGGTTGCGTGAGGCGTATCGACGCACGCGCAAGGACGGGGCGCCGGGCGTTGATGGTCGCACGGGTGCCGCCTACGGCGAGGAGCTTGAGGCGAACCTGAGCTCGCTGCTGGAGCGGGCGAAGTCCGGGGCGTACCGGGCGCCGCCGGTGCGGGGCACCTCGATCCCCAAGGGTGACGGGAGCGAGCGCCGAGCGCTCGGCATTCCGACGTTTGAGGACAAGGTGCTCCAGCGGGCGGTGGCGATGGTGCTGGAGGCGGTCTACGAGCCGGAGTTCCACGAGGGCTCGTACGGCTTCCGCCTGGGACGCTCGGCGCACCAGGCGCTGCAGGCGGTCTGGCGGCCGTTGATGGCGATGGGCGGTGGCTGGGTGATTGATCTTGACGTGCGCAAGTTCTTTGACCGGGTCGACCATGGTCTGTTGCGGGAGGTGCTGCGTCGGCGGGTACGTGACGGCGTGCTGGTTCGGTTGATCGGCAAATGGTTGAACGCCGGCGTGCTGGAGGAAGGGCAGTGGCGCCAGCCTGGCGGGGCACCCGCAGGGCGGGGTGATCTCGCCGATGCTCGCCAACATTTTCCTCCACGAGGTGCTGGATACGTGGTTCGAGGACAGTGTCCGGCCCCGGTTGCGCGGTGAGGCGCACCTGGTGCGTTTTGCCGACGATGCGCTGCTGGTGTTCGCCTGCGAGAGCGATGCCCGGCGGGTGATGGAGGTGCTGCCCAAGCGTTTTGCGCGCTACGGACTGGAACTCCACCCGGAGAAGACCCGGGTTGTGCGGTTCGACCGGCCCGGATCGGGCGGAGGACCGCACCCGGAGACCTTCGATTTTCTCGGCTTCACCCACTACTGGGGGCGGTCGAGGCGAGGGCGCTGGTGGTCAAGCGCAAGACGGCGCGGGATGGCTGCGCCGGGCCATGCATGCAATCGATCGTTGGTGCTGTGTGATGCGGCATCACCCCGTGGTTGAGCAGTGGCAAGCCCTGAACCGCAGACTCCGGGGCCACTACGCCTACTTCGGCGTGCGTGGTAACTTTGCAGCGATCGACCAGGTCCGCTCCCAGGCGATGCGCTCCTGGCACCGATGGCTGTCGCGGCGCTCGCAGAAGGCGGCGATCCCGTGGTCGGAGTTCTCCCGGTTCCTGGAGTGTTACCCGCTCGCCCGGGCCAGGATCTGCGCCACGTAGCGAAGCCACTCACACGAGGAGCCACTTGCGGGAAACCCGCACGAGTGGATCTGTGGGGGCCGGCCGGGTAACCGGCCGGCCTACCCGACGTCCGCCATTACGGCCTCCGATGAACCACCTCGACTTGCGGTTCAGCGGAAGGTGGACCTGAAGGTCCACCCTACGCCTAGCGGGCCTACCGCCCCAGTCCGTAGAACTCGTCGTTCGGGCGCATGGACGCCATGTTGGCCAGGCGGTTGCTCATGGCGAAGAAGGCGGCAACGGCGCCGATGTCCCAGATGTCGTCCTGGGTGAAGCCATGCTCCCGGAGCGGGGCGAAGTCGGCGTCCTCGATATCTTCCGAACACAGCGCCACTTTCATGGCGTAATCCAGCATGGCGCGCTGGCGATCGCTGATGTTGGCCTTGCGGTAGTTCACCGCCACCTGGTCGGCCAGCAGCGGATCCTTGGCGCGTATGCGCAGAATGGCTCCGTGAGACACCACGCAGTACAGGCACTGGTTGGCGGCGGAGGTGGCCACAACGATCATCTCCCGTTCCGCCTTGGTGAGACCGCTGTCGCCGTCCATGAGCGTGTCGTGGTAGTTCATGAAGGCGCGGCACTCATCGGGTCGGTGGGCCAGTGCCAGGAACACGTTGGGCACGAATCCGGATTTTTCCTGGATGGCCAGAACGTAGTCGCGGATGTCCGTCGGTACGTCTTCAAGGGTTGCCACGGGAAAGCGGCTGATCGGCTGGTCGCTCATAGGGCCTCCGCGTTGTTCCGCAAGGTCGTTATCGATCCGGAGTGTGCGCTATCATGCCACCGGGCGAAACAACCGGGAAGCGATCCATGGCGACGGCAGACGAGGTGCTTTCTTACTGGTTCGGCGACGAGCCCGATGACGGGCGCCTCGCCGATCAGCGCGGGGCCCTTTGGTGGTCGAAGAATGCCACCACCGACGCGGAAATCCGTGAGCGCTTCGGGACCCTGGTCCGCGCTGCCGGGCAAGGCGAGCGTGATGCCTGGGCGCGAACGCCACGTGGGCGCCTGGCTTTGGTGATCCTCATGGATCAGTTCACGCGCAATATCCACCGGGACACGCCGGATGCCTTCGCGCTGGACGACCGTGCCCTGACGCATGCGCTGGACGGCATCGAGACGGAGGAAGACCGGGATCTTCGGCCCATCGAGCGGGTATTTCTGTACATGCCGTTAGAGCATGCCGAGGACATGGCCATGCAGGAATGCTCCGTGGCCATGTTCCAGGCACTGCGCGATGAGGTGCCGGCGGCGCACAAGCAACCCTTCGACGTGTTTCTGGACTTCGCCATCCGCCACCGGGACGTCATCGCCCGCTTCAGCCGGTTTCCCCACCGCAACGCCATCATCGGCCGGCAGTCCACCGCCGAGGAGCTGGCGTTTCTGGAACAGCCCGGCTCCTCGTTCTGATTACTGCAGCGGTGCCAGCAGCTCGTTGACGAAATGGGGCAGCACCGCCGGCTCCAGCGCCACCAGGAACACCACGCCCCAGGCCGCGCCCCAGAGATGGGCGCTGTGGTTGATGTTGTCGCTGGCCTGGCGCTCCGCCCACATGGAATAGCCCACGTAGGCCGCGGCGAAGACGATGGCCGGTACCGGCACCACCAACACAATCAGCATGGACCACGGCTGCAGCAGGATGTAGGCGAACAGCACCGCGGCAACCGCCCCGGACGCGCCCAGGCTCTGAAAACGGGCGTTGTTCCGGTGGCGGAACTGGCTGGGCAGCGAGGCGATGACGATCCCGGCCAGGTAGAACAGCACGAACCCCACCTCGCCGATGCGCGGCGTCAACGCCTGTTCCATGAACCGGCCGAAGAAGAACAGCGTCACCATGTTGAACAGCAGGTGGGTGCCGTCGGCGTGGATAAAGCCGTGGGTCACCAGCCGCCAGTACTCGCCCCGCTGCACGCCGGGTGGCCAGTGGATGAGCTTGCTCATCAGCTGCGGGTCCCGCCAGGCCAGGTAGGACACCGCAACCGTGGCGGCGATGAGTCCGAGTGTAATGATCATGTGCCGCTGTCTCTCCCTGCGTTTCCGTGTCGGTTGCAGGCCGAAGTATGCCGGAGACGGCTGCCGTCCGTCGTCTGCCCCTTCACCTCCCGCCCGCACAGGCCTACCATCGGGGTATGCGTCTTTCAGTGATCGTGCCCGCGCTCAACGAGTCGGCGGCCATCGCCGCCTGTCTCGAACCCCTGCAGCCCGCCCGCCGCGACGGGCATGAAGTGCTGGTCGTCGATGGCGGCAGCACCGACGATACCCGTGACCAGGCGGCACCCATGGCCGACCGGGTGCTGGAAAGCCCCCGGGGGCGGGCGGTGCAGATGAACCACGGTGCGCACGCCGCCAGTGGCGACGTCCTGTGGTTCCTGCACGCCGATACCCGGGTGCCGGAAGACGCCGTGGATCGCATTGTCGACGCCTGCCACGGCGGGCGCCGGACCTGGGGTCGGTTCGACGTCACCCTGGACGCGTCGGGTGTTGCCTTCCGGATTATCGAGACGAGCATCAACCTGCGTTCCCGTTTCACCGGCATTGCCACCGGGGATCAGGGCATGTTCGTCAGCCGCCGGCTGTTCGACGCCGTCGGCGGGTTTCCGGAACTGCCGCTGATGGAAGACGTGGCCATGTCCCAGGCCCTGCGCCAGCGCGGCCTTCCCGTGGCGTTGAGCACACGTTTGCACACCTCTGCCCGCCGCTGGCAGGACAACGGCACCTGGCGCACCGTGTGGTTGATGTGGCGTCTGCGGTTCGCCTTCTTCCTTGGTGCCGACCCTGCCGACCTGCACCGGCGCTACTACGGTTCTTCCTCGTGACCGGGTACTGGGCGTACCCGGAGGGCCGCCTGCTCCTGTTCGCCAAGGCGCCGGTCCCCGGCCGGGTGAAGTCCCGCCTGCGGCCCGTCTGGGGTGCACGGGGCGCCTGCGGGGTCTACCAGCAATTGTTCCGCCGCACCCTGGAGACCGTTCTGCACAGCCGGACTGCCCCGGTGGAGGTCTGGGCGGCACCGTCGGCCGCGCATCCCTGGCTGCGGACCCGCAGCCGGGAGGCAGGGGTGCCGTTGCGCGTCCAGCCCCCCGGGGATCTGGGCGAACGCATGGCGGCGACGCTGCATGCCTGTCTGACGGACAGCCCGTATGCGGTGATCGTCGGCGCCGACTGCGCCGGATTGACCGCCGGGCATGTCCGGGAGGCCTTCAGCAGTCTCGCCGCGGGTGACGATGCCGTGTTCTGCCCGGCCCACGACGGGGGCTATGTCCTGGTGGGGCTGCGGCGAGTGGAGTCTCGGCTCTTCCGCGCCGTGCCCTGGGGAACGGCGGACGTCATGCAGGCCACCCGGCAGCGGGCACGACGTCTTGGATGGCGGGTCACGGAACTGAGTCCGGCGCGGGATGTGGATCGCCAGGCCGATGTCCGGTTTCTGCGACGTGCGGGCGTGCTGGAAAGCCCGGGTGTTATGCCAGGCGGGCCCCGGCCACCGCTTCAGGTCGAGTGACAGAGCCGGGCTTATCGGTCGACCGCTCTGCGTGTTCTTCCGCCACCATCACGCGGTTGCGTCCGGAAGCCTTGGCCTGGTAGAGCGCCGCGTCGGCCGCGCGCAACAGTTCGCGGGACGAGTCTGTCTCGGCGGTGCAGGCGGCGACGCCAATGCTGGCCGTGATGTGCCGCACCCCGGGTGATGCGGCGTGGGGCAGCGCCGCCGCGTTGATGTGCTCACCCAGGCGGGCCGCCAGGGTCTGTCCGCCGGCCAGGTCGGCGCCCTCCAGCAGGATCACGAACTCCTCGCCGCCGATGCGGAATGCGGTGTCGGTGTCCCGGAGTAGCGCCGCCCGCAGAAGCTCGGCGATCTTCACCAGGCAGGTGTCTCCCTGCCCGTGCCCGTAGTAGTCGTTGTAGAGCTTGAAGTGGTCGATGTCGACGAACAGGACTGTCACGGGTTCCCGGGTGCGCTGGAAACGTGACATGGCGTTGTCCAGGCGGCGCTCCAGTTCCAGCCGGTTGTAAAGCCCGGTAAGCGGGTCCGTGACCGACAGGCGCTCCATGTCCAGGGCCCGCTGCAGGTTCTTTTGCCGCGCCCGCTCGTAGGCACGCTCGAACCGGGTCAGCAGGAAAGCGAGAAAGGCGAACACGATGGGCACGTTAATGAGCCAGTCCGCCAGTTGTTGCTCCGGCGTCAACGTGGCGAACAGGCCCGGCTGCAGGTAATACGCGGTGATCAGGCCCATGACCTGAAGAATGAACAGGGCATTGGTTGCCAGGCGCTCACGGCCCGTGAGCAGGTAGTTGATCAATACTATCAGCAGCGCCGCATAGACAATCGACGGCGACACCAGTCCGGCGCTGGACAGCCATGCCATGGGAAAGAGGGCGAAGGCACTCCCATAGACCCCGAGGCGCAGCACCTGGGCGTGGTGATAGCCACGGTGCGCCGCCGCCGCCAGGGCAAAGACGAACAGGGCCGTTGCAATCCACTTGTAGTTAAAGGAGAAGTCCAGCCCCATCGCCATGTTCGTGCCCACAGTGAACGTGGCGATGGCGCCGAAGAAGAGCATGAACTGAATGAAGAAGGCCGTTTTCAAACGAGAAGTATGCCCGGGTGTGTTCTTGGTCATTGGGGTCGGCCGAGTTCGGAACGTTCGAAACCGTATCAGTACAGCGTCGCGCAGATACAGTCGACGGACAGTGCAATGCGTCACAGTCCTCGTGTCACGCGGCGGACGTTGTGACCGCACCGGCCAGCCATTATCCTGAGCGCCTGTCAGCCAACCAGCAGAAGGGCGCCGGATGTTCCTTGAGCGTAACCCGCGATTCGTCAGCCGGCTCACCCGCGACACCCTGGCGATGATCCTTGCCGGCGGACGTGGCGGGCGGCTTGCCAATCTCACCGACTGGCGCACCAAACCGGCGGTGCCCTTCGGCGGCAAATTCCGGCTGATCGACTTCCCGCTATCCAACTGCATCAACTCCGGCATTCGCCGCATCCAGGTGCTCACCCAGTACAAGGCACACTCCCTCATCCAGCACGTGCAGCGTGGCTGGGGGTTCCTGCGGGGCGAGTTCGGCGAGTTCGTGGAACTGGTGCCGGCACAGCAGCGTCTGGACCGGCCGCTGTGGTATGCGGGCACCGCTGATGCCGTCTACCAGAGCCTGGATATCGTCAAGGCGCACAACCCGGAGTACGTGCTGGTGCTCGCCGGTGACCACGTCTACAAGATGGACTACGGGCCCATGATCGCCCGCCATGTGGAGTCCGGTGCGGACATGACCGTGGGCTGCGTGGAGACGCCGCTGGAGCGGGCCCGCGCTTTCGGGGTCATGAGTGTTGACGAGAACGGGCATGTGCTGGAGTTCAACGAAAAACCCGACGATCCCGCGCCGGTGCCGGGGGAGCCGAATATCGCCCTGGTGTCCATGGGCATCTACGTGTTCAACCGGGATTTCCTTGTGCGGGTGCTGCGGGAAGACGCCGAGAACGCTGACTCCACACGGGATTTCGGCAAGGACGTGATCCCCGCGGCCATCCATGAGGCCCGCGTGGTCGCCCACCCGTTCCGGGATCCGAAAACCGATCTCCAGCCCTACTGGCGTGATGTCGGCACAGTGGACGCGTTCTACGAGGCCAATCAGGAGCTGATCGGCGCCGACCCGGAGCTGGATATCTACGACGAGAACTGGCCCATCTGGACCTATCAGGCGCAACTGCCACCGGCCAAGTTCATCACCGCCGAGATCGGCGGTGACGAGCTCCCGGGCATGGCCGTGGATGCCATGGTTTCCGGCGGGGATATCATCGACGGCTCCGTGGTCCGTCATTCGCTGCTGTTTTCCCAGGTCGTGGTGGAGCCGGGGTCAGTCGTGGAGCAGTCGGTGATTCTCCCGGCGGTCTCCGTGGGCCGCAATTGCCGTATCCGCAATGCAGTGGTGGACGAGGGGTGCAACATCCCGGATGGAAGCGTCATCGGCCACAATCCGGAGGTGGATCGGCGCCATTTCCATGTCTCGCCCAAGGGGATCGTTCTGGTGACCGCCGAAATGCTGGGCCAGGAAGTCAATCACGTGCGGTAGCATCCTGACCCGCGTGCGGGCGCAGCAGGGGCGCCCGGCGTGCCGGGATGCCAGCGGAGGGTGCCATGCTGGGCGCAATCAGCGGCGATGTCATCGGTTCGGTGTACGAGCACTGGCCCATGAAGAAAAAGGATTTTCCCCTGTTCCACCACGACTGCGGGTTCACCGACGACACCGTGCTCACCGTCGCCGTTGCCGATGCGCTGCTGGAGGGGGAGTCCTACGCCTCCGCCATGCGGCGGTGGGCGCGGCGATTCCCCACCCGCGGCTACGGCATCCGCTTCGCCCAGTGGTTCATGGCCGCCAGCCCGGAGCCCTACAACAGTTTCGGTAATGGCTCGGCCATGCGCGTCAGCCCGGTGGCCTGGTGGTTCGACGACGAAGCGCGGGTGCTGGCGGAAGCCGAGCGCACCGCCGCCTGTACCCATGACCATCCCGAGGGCATCCGCGGTGCCCGCGCCGTGGCGCTGGCGGCGTACCTGGCCCGTCGGGGGCAGGGAATGGAGACCATCCGCGAACGCGTGGCCCGGGAATCCGGTTACGACCTCGGGACCCCGCTGGAGGTCATCCGCCCGGAATACAGCTTCGACATCACCTGTCAGGGCTCCGTACCCCAGGCCATCCGCGCCTTTCTGGAGGCCGACAGTGTCGAGGACGCCATCCGCAATGCCATCTCCCTGGGCGGCGATGCCGACACCCAGGCCGCCATTGCCGGCTCCATCGCCGAAGCCGCCTGGGGTGTCCCCGAGGACATGGCGCGAGCCGTCCTCAAAAAGCTTCCCGATGACATGAAAGCCGTCATCGACGCGTTCCGGCAGCGCACCATGTGATGGGTACGCCGTCATCGCGAAGGCCCGCGAGGATCCAGGGCACTGGTTCAGGCTACCGTACCCCGTAGGCGCGCTGAGCGGCTCCGCACGGTGCGGAGGTAACCCCCCCGTTAGACGGTGCATCAAGATGCACCCTACGTGTGCCCGGGTCTGAGGCTCGTAGGCTCGTAGGGTGCATCTTGATGCACCGCAACGGCTAACTCTCGGAGCCGTCACGTTCCCACGTGCCGGAGCGTCCCCCGCTCTTGTGCATCAGTCGCACGCCGGTAATTTCCATGGCCCGGTCCATGCCTTTGCACATGTCGTAGACGGTGAGCAGAGCGGCCTGGGCAGCGTTCAGCGCCTCCATCTCCACCCCGGTGCGCTCCACCGTCTCGGTGCGCGCGGTGCAGTGGATGCCGCTGCCGTCCTCCAGCGGTTCCAGCGTGACCTCCGCGTGGGTAAGCTGGATGGGGTGACAAAGGGGAACGGTCTCCCAGGTCTTCTTTGAGGCCATGAGGCCGGCGACCCGGGCCACGGCCAGGACGTCGCCCTTCTTGATGCGCTGCTCCCGAATGGCAGCGAGGGTCTCCGGGGCCATGAGAATGCGCCCCTCCGCCAGGGCAACTCGGCGGGTACTGTCCTTTTCGCCGACGTTCACGATGTGGACTTCACCGGTTTCGTTGAGATGAGGGAGCTTGCTCATGGGTCCTCCGAGTTGGGGATTGCGGCAACGGCCAGGCGGCGTTCCGCTAAAGCGGCATGATAACCGCAACGCCCCCGGGCGCGGTATGGCCATCGGGAGGGCACGCTCCGCGTGCGGGCGCGCCTGGGCCCCGGTGGTGTTGCTGGCCGGCCTCGTCCTGGCCGCGTGCAGCACGGTCCCGGACCGGCCCGACCCCGATGACGGACCGGAAGCCGCCTGCCGGGCCTTTTTCCAGACCATGGACCAGCGCGTTGAAGAGGCCGGCGTCAGGGACGGCATCGGGGCACCACCCGCCGCCTACCCGTATCTACGTTCGACACGCTTCCTCGACAGTTTCGCCGACGCTCTGGACGAGTCCGGGGTTCGCGATGCCTGGCTGGACGCGGCGCAGACCCTGGATCGCGAGGCGCGGCTGCTGGAGTTGCGCCACCTGGAACCGGAGGAGCGCGGGGCCTTCCCCCGGCCCGCGGGCGTTGATGATCCCGAAGGCGCGGTGGACGTCTGCGGTGACCGGCTCCGCCAGGCGGATGGCCTGGAGGCGGACGATGGCCCCTGGCGCGAGGCCGCGGACGCCCTGTCGGTGCCAGACGAATACATTACCTGGCAGCGGGCCGTCGGCGTCTATCCCGTGAGTCGCTGGTTCATCCGTGCCGGGGTGGCGACCTGGCAGCGCGGCGTCCGGGAAGACTTTACCAACCAAGTCGCCGGGGAAACGCCCGCGCTGCGCTACCTTCCGGCCGCCGGTGACGGTGATGTCGCCGCGGGCGCACGCCTGCTTGCCGACGCCGACCTGGATGCCCTTGGCTGGCCGCAACTCAGCGAGACGCAGTGGCAGGAGTTCTTCCGGGCGGTCGCGCCAGTGGTGGAGGTGGAGCGGGATGCGGAACATAACCGGATCGGCCGTCCGTCGCTCACTGCCGAAGGGCTGCCGCAGGTGGATACCGGGGACCCGGTCGTCTATGCCCATGCCAGCGGCACCCGCTTCGGCGATCAGACCCTGGTGCAGATCAACTACACCTGGTGGTTCACGGAGCGCCCTCTGGATCACTGGTTCGATCTGCTCGGCGGCCGACTGGACGGACTCAATCTCCGGATGACCTTCAGCACCGACGGGGAACTGCTGCTGGTTGAAAGCATGCACAACTGCGGCTGCTACCATCAGCATTATCCAGTGCAGGGCCTGGAAGCGCGATCCTCGGCGGACTACGCCGAACCACCGTTGATCCTGCCCGGACCCGGCGAGCCGGAGGAGGGTGAGCGGCTACGGGTCCATCTTCAGGACGGCAGCCACTACGTCACCCGGCTGGCGTTTGCGCCGGTGCCGGACCACGGAGAGACATACGCCCTGGAGCCCTACGACACCCTGCGCAGTCTGCCCCGGGAGGACGGTGATCGCGCCAGTCTGTTCCAGGCGGACGGGTTGGTGACGGGAACCGAGCGCAGTGAGCGGTGGTTCTTCTGGGTCTCCGGCGTGCCGGAACCCGGAGCCATGCGCCAGTATCACCGCCACGCCACGGCGTTCGTGGGCCGGCGCCACTTCGATGACGCGGACCTCCTGGAGCGCATCTACCGGTGGCCCCGCGCGGACTGAGTCAACGCTCCCGGCCGCGAATCACCAGATCATAGCGATCCACGTTGCCGATGAAACGGTTACGCTGGGGGTGTCCCCGCAGGAACCGGACGACCTCGGTGTGCGTTTCCCGGGCGCCTTCGATGTCGCCGTCGCTGAGTTGTTGCCGGATTCGGGCCATGCGCCAGTGGTAGTTCCGCTCCAGATGGATTTCCTGGAATAACGGCTCGGTGGGAGGGAGATCGTCCAGGGCCTCGTCCAGCAGTTCCGCGGCCCAATCCAGTTCCCCGTCACTGCGCAACTGCTGCGCCTCCTCCAGAATCTCCGACGGGGCCTGCTGGGCCATCGCCCACCCGGGACCTGCCAGGAGCAAAACCCACAGCAATGCCAATGTTTTCATGGTGATTCCACCCTCGCGGGGCCGGCGTTGCACCGGCAGTGGCGCCCGGCGGAATGCGCTGTTCCGCTTCGGGCTCATCGTTGGTATGGCTCGAGTATACGATGGCCGGCCGGTTGGCCCAAGGGGTGTATCAGGGGTGAGACACCGGCACCGTGGGAGCGACGTCAGTCGCGATTTCCACCCCCTGCCCGTGGGAGCGACGTAAGTCGCGACATCCAGTTCCATCAGCCCAACGTCACGACTGACGTCGCTCCCACGGCGGGCGGCTGGAGGGGTGTCGCCTGCTCTATGCCGCCGCCGCCACGAACAGCCCGATGGTGCAGACCATGCCTCCGAGCCAGGCCAGGCTGCGCCAAAGGTGGGCATCGACGATGTAGAGCGCGCCGTAGAGGATGCGGAAGCCAATGAAGGCCACCGCCAGGGTGTTGATGGTGCCCTGGCCGGCATCCAGCTGCTGAGCGGTGAGCACGCCGGCGGCGAAGGGGGCGAAGGCCTCGAAGCTGTTCTGCTGCGCCCAGTTGGCCCGCTGCCGCCAGCCCGCCTGGTTGGCCAGCCATTCCCGGGGGCGGCGGTTCGTGAAGCGCTCACCACCGGCCTTGGCAATGCCGGCGAAGATGATGGGCATGAGGGCGGCGATCAGGATGGTCCAGTAGGCAATCGGCATGAACGGCTCATTCGGTTGATGGTTGGCAAGCCGCAAGAATACCCGACCCACCCGCCCCGTGGGAGCGACGTCAGTCGCGACAGCTACCTGTGTGCACTGGCATCGCGACTGACGTCGCTCCCACAGGGCTTTGCATCGGGCAGGAATCCCGCGCGCAACAAAAAACGGGCGCCCGAAGGCGCCCGTCAGGGGTTCAGCACTATGCTGACCTGAACTTCTTCTTAGAAGTTGTGCTGCAGCGCGACCATGCCGACGGTCTCGGTGGCATCATTCGCGTCGCCATCATAGTCGATGTGCTCGAACTCCAACCGCGCGTTGGTCCGGTTGGTAAACGAATGCCGGACGAACCCGTAGACGTTGTAGTCAATGTCTGCGATGTCGTCGGCACTCGCCTGGGACACGCCAAGATGCCCATCCCAACCTTGACCGAAGTCGTACATGGCAGCCAAAGCGATGGAATCGCGCTCGTCACTGCCGTCGGTGCCTGAATCGGCCACCGCGTCGGAGAAGTCCGTGACCACGGTGTAGTTGGCAGCCAGTTCCAGTGCGGGCGTGACATTCCAGCGGGCGCCAACGTTGTAAAGAGTCGCCTCATCATCATCGGCAGGACCGTCAACAAACTCCTGATAGACGACGGCGTTCACGCTGATAGCATCGTTGAACGAATACTGGGCCGCAGCCTGAAGGGAGCTGATGCCTTCCTCGTTATCTTCACCCTCGCCGATGCCTGCGGTGATATTGAACGCAAACGGATCAGAGTGGCCCCAGGCACTTCCGTACTGATAGCTGACCGTGCTGCCCTGTCGGAAACCAAACTGGGCGGAATCACGAAGTACGCCGGTGGTGTAGTAGTAACTACCATAGCCGTGCATGTCCGTGCGGTGGGTGTTCCAGCCACCAAACTCGTACAGAGCCATCCAGTCCGTCCCGACACGCACTTCACCCCAATCACCGCCAAGTCCGGCCCAACCCAGCCGGGTACCGGTCGAGCCAGCGCCCGTGGCGCCCCCAGTCTCGTTGAGGATGTCGATGCCAAGCTCGATGTTGTAGGAAGCGCGCAGGTTCGGCGTCAAGTCTTCGCCGCCGCGCACTCCAATGCGGGAGCTCACACCATTAGCGAGCGCAAAGTCTTTGGCGTCGTTGTTGCCGCCGGCTGAGTTGAAACCAGGAAAGATGAATCCTGCTGCTTCATCATCGGCAGAATACGTTTCCAACCCAACATCCACCATACCGTAGACTTCGACGCGGTCGTCGTCAGCCTGCGCGGTGGTCGTCAGAGCCGCCAGCGCCAGCGCGGACATGGAAGTAACTGCAGTTGCCTTCAGCGTGGTGCGTGTTGCCATTATTGTTACTCCTGTTTCAGTCATCCAAGAGATGCCTGGTTTGGGCGCGTGTTGCGGAAACCCGACGCCCGATTCTGGTTTTCCCTGTTCAGTGTAGCTTGCTCTCTCAGGATGCAAGTGCGTACAGGCGACAAATCCGTTGTGCGGTTGCAACAATCCGAACCATACTCCCGTGTACGTAGCGTGACAACCCCCGTCAGTGGGCGCTCTGGGGCACTTTCCCGGTATTTTCTGCCGCGGTGCGTCACTAACGTCATGACGACTCGACAGGTGCAGGCTCCCACGCGGGGCGGTGTTCCGACTCCGCGGCGTTCTCGCCGGCGGCGGGTGCGGGGCGGGTGTTGATGCCGAAACGGGCTGAGATGTTGTCAGTATCCAACAATCGCAGTCGGGCGTGTCCGCACACCAGCGACAGGGTGACCTCAGCGTTGTCGCCTTGCAGCAACACCGTGAGGGCGTCATCCAGCGACACCCCGTCCTCCGCGCGCAGATAACCGGGCAGGGCGTCCAGATCCTGGGCGTGGAGCAGTCCCGGACCCAGCTCGGTGACCAGCACCACGTCGCCATCCGGCGCCAGCCAGGCCTCCCGCAGTTCCGCCACCAGTGCCTCGGTGTGGGTCCGCAGGCTGCCGTCGTCCATGAGCCGATACACCCAGGGTGTCACCTCCAGGTCCGCGTAGGCGCGCTGGGGGCCGTTCTGGAAGTAGGCACGGCCCTGCTCGTCCAGCGTGTAGTTGCGGTTGATGAACTCGCGGGTGCGCACGTGGCTGACCACGTGCCCCTTGAGCAGGAACTCACCGCGCCGGTTGACGCCGATGTAGCCGTAGACGGCGGGGACGTCGGGCCAGCGCTGCATGGCGTGGAGGACGGATTCATCCATGGTCGGGACTCCGCGGAGTGGTGGGTGATGTCGCGATGATTGCCCATCGGGACGGGGCAGGGGAAGGGTGGCGTTGGTGCAATCCGCTTCGGCATCCGGGGAAGTGTGCAGTATAGTCGAGGGGTCATGTCTCCTTGACCCGCGGTGTCGCGGGTCTGCGCGCACGCCAATTCGTCAAACTGGGGGTAACGCCTTATGACGACCATCGTCTGGATCATTGTTGTGCTGATTTGCCTGGCCGGCGGCATCTGGCTCGGGCGTTATACCGCCCCGGGCGTGGAAAAAGCCCGGTCCATGGAGCAGGAGCGCGACGAGGCCCACGCCGAGCTGCAACGCTACCGTGAGGACGTGCGCACCCACTTCGAGAAGACCGCCCACCTGTTCAATCAGGTCACCAGCGGCTACCGGAGCCTCTACGAGCATCTGGCCGAAGGCTCCGAGCGGCTGGGCACCGGTCCCAGTGCCGGCATGCTGGAGAGCAAGCCCGAGGAGCGCACCCTGCAGGCGCCCACCGAGGCAGCCGAGGACGCTGGGAGCGAGGACAAGGCCGCGACGACCAAGCCTGCCGGCGAAGCAGCAGAGGCAGGTACGGATCAGGCGCCGGCCGCTCAGGAGCAACCGGAAGGCGAGCCTGAGCCGCAGGCCGAGCGGCAGGCGGAAGGCGAGAGCGACGCCGAGGCCCGGGAGGAGAGTCAGAAGCCCCTCGGCGAGGACGAGGAACCCAAGGGCCCCGCCAGCGATTACGCCGCCGAGCACGACGTGGACGAGGAGGCCGGCGAGCGGGAGAAGCGCGAGGCGAAAGGGTAGACCGCCGGAGCCCGCCGGCAGCGGCCGTGCGCTGCCGGGACCGTCGCCAGGACGCAAGGCGTCGCGACTGACGTCGCTCCCACGGAGGCCGCATCTGGCCGAGAAGGTGGATCTGAAGATCCACCCTACGCTTCCTCCCGGCAATACCGCCTGATTCAGGCGTAGGGTGGACCTTCAGGTCCACCGTGTCGGCCGCGGATCGGCCAACGGTGCCGGGCTGCTTGTTCACGGCGGACCTGAAGGTCCGCCCTACGGTTACTCGCGGTGCATCGAGATGCGCCCTACGAATCGACGGCGCGCCAGTTATCCCCGGCTTGTAGGAGCGACGTCAGTCGCGACAGCTCCGCAGATAAAGAAAACAGCCGCATCCGGAGATGCGGCTGAAGGGCGCGTAGCCTCGAGGAGGCACTCCATGACGGGGTCCCCGGCGGGGAACCCGGATCGTCAGAAGTCCATTTTCACGCCGGCCCAGAACTCCCGGGACTTGCCCGGGCGGGCGCCGGCCGGGCGGTAGTGGGCCACGTACTCCTTGTCGGTGAGGTTTTCCACCGAGCCGAACAGGCGCACGTTCTGGTGGACGCGATACTCGCCGGAGACGTCCAGCAGCAGGCGGGACTCGATTTCCTGGTCGCTGAAATCCGGGTCGGCGCGTGCCACCACGGAGGTGACGTAGTTGGCGTTCAGGGTCGCCCGCCAGTCCTCCTGACCTACGCCGACGCTGGCGTTGATCTGGTGTTCGGGGATCTCTGGCAGTGAATCACCCTTGCGGGCCTTGGCCCACTGGTTCGGGGCGTTTTCGCCAATGTCCTGTTTGAACCGGCTCTGGGTCAGGGTATAACCGAGGCTGATCGGTACCGCGTAGTTCCAGCCCTGCGAAGCACCCAGGTCATGGATGGCCAGGGCCTCCAGTCCGTAGATTTCCACTTCCCCGGCGGACTGCACCGTGCCGATGTCATCATCCGCGCAGCCCCCGCCCACGGCGGTGCACTCGATGTTGATATTGGAGTAGTCGTTGTAAAAACCGATCACCTCGGCGCGGGTGTTGGCGCTGCTGAACCGGAAGCCGGCCTCATAGTTGGTGCTGCGCTCCGCCTCGGAGTCCGGGCTCGTACCGCCTGGTGCGAAACCGCGATGAACGCCGGCGAGGACGCTCCAGTTGGCGTCGATCTCGTAGGTGGCGCCGATGCCCGGAATCCACACGCGGTACGTCGCCGTGTCGTCGCGACTCTCGTTGGCGCCGGTACGTTCCGGATCGTTCCAGTCCCGGCGAAGGATCTCGATATCCTCGTAGCGCAGGCCGGTGGTGATCTGCCACGGGCCCCGGCGCATGGTGTTCTGCAGGTAGGTGGCGATGGCGTCCGCCTCGGTCAAGCGGTTGGTGGTCTCGCCGGGGGTGCCGCGTTCCACCTGATACATATCACCGAACTCGCCCATTTCGTACTGATCCTGCCACTGGAAGCGGTCTTCCTCGTCCTCGTGGAAGCGCAGGCCGGCCTCCAGTTCGTGGTTCCAGCCACCCAGGTCGAACCAGTAGCCGCCGCGGAAGTCGATGCCCTGGGCGTAATACTCGCGGTTGTTGGCGCGGACGGCGCCGCGGGCGTCGCTATCCTCTCCTTGCTGCCCTCGAATCCAGTCAAACTCGCTTGCGAATTGGTCAGGATCGTCAAGGATGCTGCCGATTCCTGTGAAAGAATCCGGATCGTCGAAGTCGGCGCCATCTGGCGCTACCTCATGCAGCTTGTACCAGTTCCGCACCGTATCCGTGCGGTAGATGGTGGTGGTTAGGTCGGTGTTGGGCGTCGGGTTGATGTAGTGCCGGAGCTGGAACAGCTCGTTCTCGGTGTTGATCTCGTCTTTCTGCGAGCCGTGATAGCGCCGAAAGGGATCGCTGTCGAAGTCTTCCTGGATGAGCCCGAGGTAGGTGTCGTTCACCGTGCGGTCGTCCCGGGCGTACTTGAGTTCGACTTCCTGGTAGATCTCCGCCGTGGGGTCGGCGTTCCAGCGCAGCTTGGTCATGATGTTGCGGCGGTCGAATCCGGTGTTCGGGTCCGGCTGATTGGGCCCGGAGGCGGGGTTGTCCAGGCTCTTGAAACCGTCGGACTGTTCGGCGAAGCCCTCGATGAGCCAGCCGATCTGGCCGCTGCGCTCCCCGGGAAGGTCCTCCGTGCCACCCACGTGGGTATGGATGCGACGCCCGTTGTTGGAACCGAACAGAATGTCCGCCTTGCCGCTGGTGTCGTCCGGGATCGGCGTGGACAGCATGTTCAGGGCGCCACCGGTGGTGTACGGCCCGTGGCGGATGGCACTGGAGCCTTTCTGTACCTCCACCCGGTCCATGCGGCCCATGGGCGGGAAATAGTAGGCCGCCGGCGCTGCGTAGGGCGCGGGGGCGACCAGCACGCCGTCCTCCATGACGGTGATGCGGCTGTTCCGCTCGGGCGGGGTGCCGCGCATGCTGATATGCGGGAACTGGCCGAAGCCTTCCTCCTCCGCGACGTTGACGCCGGGGATGGCCCGGAGGATGCGGTGGGGATCGCTGTAACTGTGGCGGTCCAGCTCGTCACGGTCGAGCTGCTGGGCGGAGCCGGGGACGTCCTGGATGCGGTCCGGGTCACCGGTGATGCTGATGCGGTCGAGGAGGGTGGGGCTTCGGTCCTCCTGGGCCTGGAGTGTGGTGGTGGCGGCTGCCAGTGCCAGCAGCGTCACACCTGTGGCGGTCGCCCGGGTGCGTCGTTCGATCATCGTTGTGCCCTCCGATGGTTTGGCGTGCTTGGCGTTTTGAGACGACGTTGAGAGGACCTTGCCCGGCATGACCGTAAAACGCAATGAGAATTGTTCGCATTCATGGTGATGTGGGTTTGGTGATCCGGCGAGTTATGCGTAAACTACGTCAAAATTAATTGAATGATTAAATAAAAACCCGCTCGCGTTGCGGGTGGTGCTGCGCCACAGGGCGCGGTTTGTGGCAATCGCGTTTGCGGACGCGGTATGCCTCTCTTAAAGTGCTGTTGTTGGTAATCCCGGCTGTTGCCTGTTGGCATCGGTCCCGGGGAAACAGAACAAGCCAACACGCGTGGAGGGTGAAACCGGCGCGGCGCGAGAGTTTCCGCTGCGTCGGCCGGGCCGAGGCCCGCGACCTGGCGGCGGAGTTCCTTCGTCGGCAGTGGCCCCTGCGCGTGGAGGCGTCATCCAAAGGCGAATCCATGTCTGAAGACGCGAAGCTTGTCGTCGAGAATCTCTACAAGATATTCGGTCCCAGTCCGAAACAAGCCCTGGAGATGGTGGAGCAGGGCTATCACAAGGACGACATCCTGAAAGAAACCGGCAACACCGTCGGTGTACAGGATGCCAACTTCGCCATCCGGCCCGGGGAGATCTTCGTGGTGATGGGGCTGTCAGGCTCCGGTAAATCCACCCTGGTGCGGATGCTCAACCGGCTCATCGACCCCACCAGCGGGACCGTCAAGGTGGACGGCCGCGACATCACGAAGATGAGCAAGAAGGAACTGATCAACATGCGTCGCAACGACATGAGCATGGTGTTCCAGTCCTTCGCCCTGATGCCCCACAAGACCGTGCTGGACAACGCCGCCTTCGGCCTCGAGGTCTCCAGCATTCCCCGGGAACAACGCCACAAGCGCGCCGGCGAAGCGCTGGAAGCGGTCGGCCTGGGCGCCTGGCTCAACAGCTACCCTCATGAACTCTCCGGCGGCATGAAACAGCGTGTGGGACTGGCCCGGGCATTGGCTACGGATCCCGGCATCCTGCTGATGGACGAGGCGTTCTCCGCGCTGGACCCGCTCATCCGCACGGAGATGCAGGACGAACTCATCGCCCTGCAGAAAAAGGACCAGCGCACGGTGGTCTTCATCTCCCATGACCTGGACGAAGCCATGCGCATCGGCGACCGCATCGCCATGATGGAGGGCGGTCGCGTGGTCCAGGTGGGCACACCGGAGGAAATCGTCTCCCAGCCGGCCAACGAATACGTGAAGTCCTTCTTCTACGGCGTTGACGTCAGTCAGGTTTTTGCCGCCGGCGATATCGCCACCAACAAGCAGGTGACGGTGATCCAGCGCCCCGGGGCGGACGTTAACGCCGCCCTGGCGCGGTTGCGCGAGCACGACCGCGAGTACGGCATGGTCGTGGACCGCGATGGCAAGTACCAGGGCGTCGTCAGTGCCGCGAACCTGGTGAAGGCCGCGGAATCCGGCGGTGAAGACCGCTGGCAGAGCGCCTTCGAGGCCGAGGCCGAGGCGGTGCCCCGGGACAAACCCCTGAACGAGGTGCTGGGCCTGGTAGCGGAAGCGCGCTGGCCCGTGCCGGTGGTGGATGAGGAAGGGCGCTACATCGGCTCCATCTCCAAGACCGCCCTTCTGCAGACTCTGGACAAGGCAGGTTAATCATGGCTTTTTTCCTGGATGACGTCGAAATCCCCATCGGCCGCTATGTCGAGGACGTGGTCGACTGGATTCGGAACAACCTGGAACCGGCGCTGGATGGCTTTGCCAATATCGTCGGTTTCTTCACCAACAACTTCGAGGATTTCCTCCTCTGGGTGCCGGCGGAGGTGTTCATCATCGCCATCGTGTTGCTGAGTTTCTGGCGCGTGAGCTGGAAGTTCGGCGTATTCGCCGCGGTGGCATTGCTGCTGGTGGGGGTGATGGATCTCTGGGCGCCCACCATGTCGACGCTGGCGCTGGTGCTTGCGGCGAGCGTGGTGGCGCTGATCATCGGCCTGCCCATCGGCGTGGCCATGTCCCGTAACGACCTGGTGGCGCAGATCGTCAGGCCGGTGCTGGATTTCATGCAGACCATGCCTCCCTTCGTCTACCTGATCCCGGCGGTGATCTTCTTCGGCCTGGGCAAGGTGCCCGGCACCATCGCCACGGTGGTGTTCGCCATGCCGCCGGCGGTGCGCCTCACCAACCTGGGCATCCGCCAGGTCAGCCAGGAGAACGTGGAGGCCGGCCGCGCCTTCGGCTGCACGGACCGGCAGTTGCTGTACAAGGTGCAGTTGCCGCTGGCGCTGCCGAACATCATGGCCGGTATCAACCAGACCATCATGCTGTCGCTGTCCATGGTGGTGATTGCCTCCATGATCGGCGCCGGGGGGCTTGGCAACGTGGTGCTCACGGGCATCCAGCGTCTCAACGTCGGTCTGGGTTTCGAGGGCGGCCTGGGTGTCGTGATCCTGGCGATCCTGCTGGACCGCATCACGCAGAGTTTCGCGCCCACCTACGGCTCCGGCGCCCAGCGCCGCTCGCCGCTGGAGTTCCTCAAGCGCTGGGCGGGCAAACCCCAACAGCAGGCGTGAGTTGGTTATACTCTCTGGAGAACCCTGGGCAGAACGTCCTGTCCGGGGCCTTGACACCGGCCGGCGGGCTGCGGAAAGCCCTGCTTTCTACAGCCCGCTTCACCTGGCCGGCCTTTACGGCCGGTGAGGCGGTGTGTGAAAGTTGAACAGATCCTGTTCAACGTGATCGAGGGCAAACGAGGAGTACAAGCATGTTAAAAACCACGAGTCGCGCTCTGACCACCATGGTGCTCGGGGCGGCCGTCGCAGGTACCTCCGCATCGGCTGATGAAGTCACCATCGGCTGGACCGCCTGGTCGGATGCCGAGTTCATCACCAAGCTGGCCGAGAAAGTACTGGTCGATCACGGCGGCTACGAGGTCGAGCTGGTGCAGACTGACATCGCGCCGCAGTACCAGGGCATCGCCAGCGGTGACATCGATGCCATGCTGATGTCCTGGCAGCCCGGCACCCACGGTGACTACTTGGACGGCATCGCAGGCGACTATGTCGACCTGGGGCCGCTGTACATGGGCGCTCGCCTGGGCTGGGTGGTGCCGGACTACATCCCGGAAGACGAGCTGAGCTCCATTTCCGATCTCACCAACGACGAGGTGCGGGACCGGCTGGACGGCGAGATCACCGGTATCGATCCGGGTGCTGGCCTGTCCAACCTGTCCGAGCAGGCCATGGAGGATTACGGCCTGGATGGCTACGAGCTGCAGTTCTCCAGCGGTGCCGGCATGACCGCGGCGCTTGACCGCGCCATCGGCCGTGACGAGTGGATCGTCGTCACTGGTTGGAGCCCGCACTGGAAGTTCGGCGCCTACGACCTGCGCTATCTCGAGGATCCGGAAGGCAGCCTGGGCGGTGCCGAGCGTGTGCATGCGCTGGCGCGTAACGGCCTGCACGAGGACCATCCCGAGGTTACCGGCGTTCTGGCCCGTATCTTCATCGACATCGAACTCCTTGAGGACTACATGGCCTATGCCGAGGAGAACTCCTACGATGAGGCCGTGAGCAAGTTCATCGACGAGAACGGTGCGCACGTGGACTACTGGCTGAGCGGCGAGCTCTGATCGGCTGACCACGCGTCATGGAAAAAGGCCCGATTCGCCCGGCGGATCGGGCCTTTTGTTGGCGCACCGGACCGTATGGCACACCGTACGGGGCCGCACGGGAGCGTGCGGGGGCGTACGGGGTCGTAGGGCCGTAGGGCGGACCTTCAGGTCCGCCGTTCACGCTTCGATAAGCCGCCTTGGCTTGCATGTCGGGAGACGGCGGACCTGAAGGTCCGCCCTACGGAAGCGACGGAAGCGACGGAGGGGAGGGTGCATCTTGATGCACCCTGCGCGTTCGCGTCACCCGTGTCCGGGGAACCGCGGTTGCGCGCAAATGGTCTGAGTGCGGGAATGGAGCCGGGGTACAATGGGGCTCCGTAACCGCTACGGCTGAAACGCGGCGGAATGAAAACAGCGAAGAGGGCAAGGGTGATGAGGGCAGGGATGAAATTGCGGCATGTGCGCTGGTCGGGTCTCCTCCTGGCACTGCTGTTTCTGCTGGCGGGCTGCGCCACCCAGGTGGACCGCGTCGGCCCGGACGAAACCGAAGATCTGACGGGGCGCTGGAACGAGCGTGACTCCCGCCTGGTGTCCGAGGAGATGGTCGAGGACCTGATGCGGCGTGCCTGGCTGGAGCGCCACCATGCCACACGCGACAGCAATCCCGCGGTCATCGTCGGCGAGATCCGCAATCTCAGCGACGAGCACATCAACACCAACACCTTCATTCGTGACATCGAGCGGGAACTGATCAATTCCGGCCGCGTGACCTTTGTCGCCGACAGCGGCGAGCGCCAGGCCATCCGTGGGGAGCGCGCGGATCAGGAAGAACACGCGCGGCCCGATACCCGCAGCCCGGCGGGGCAGGAGCTGGGTGCGGACTACATGCTCACCGGCACCATCAATACCATCAAGGATGTGGAAGGGCGTACCGAAGTGGCCTACTACCAGGTCAACCTCGCGCTCACCAGCCTGGCGGACAACACCCGCGTCTGGGTCGGACAGAAGGAAATCCGCAAGGTGATCCGGCGCGGGCTGTTCCGTTCCTGACGGAGGCCGTCATGGTCCCGGCGTCTGCCATCGGGGCCGCAGCGCGCACGCTGCTGGCACTGGCGGTGCTGGTGCTTGCCGGCTGCGCCTCCACTCAGCATTACGATCGCATCGATGAGCGTCTGCGCGCCGGTGATGCGGCCGGGGCGCTGGAGGCCGCCAGTGCCCTGGATACCTCCCGGAACCAGGCGCTGTACCTGATGAATCGCGGCATGCTGCTGCGCGTGGACGGGCAGTTGGAGGCCAGTGTCGATGCCTTCGAGGAGGCCAAGGGTGTTCTCGGTGCGCTGGAGCCCATCAGCATCAGCGAGAGCGTCGCCGAGTGGACGTTCGCCGAAACCACCGGGGCCTACCAGGCCAGCGTGCACGAACGGGTGCTGCTCCATTTGATGCAGATGCTCAACTTCCTGGAACTCGGCCGCACTGATGCCGCGCGGGTGGAAGCCTTGCAGGTGGATCTCGGTCTGCGCCGGGTGGACCCGATCGACGGTGCCGCCCCCCACGGCGGCGATGCCTTCGCCCGCTACCTCAGTGGCATCGTGTTCGAGGCCAGCGGCGATCGCAGTGATGCCCTGATTGCATACCGCCGTGCCGCACAGCGGTACGAGGCCCTGGGCAGGCCCGTGCCCCGGGATCTGCAGGTGAGCCTGGTGCGCATGCTGGATGCCCTGGATCTGCCGGATGAGCGGGACCGTTGGGCCGAGCGCTTCGGCATGGCCTCGTGGCAGCCGCGCCCGGAGGGCCACGGGCAGCTGCTGGTGGTCGTTCACAGTGGTCTCGCGCCGCGGCTGCGGGAGCGAACGGTGGCCACCCAGGATCCCCGTTCCGGCCAGCTCTACCGCGTTTCCCTGCCAACGCTCCAGCGACGGGGGGATCCAGTGCGCGCCGTGTCCCTGAGCACTGATGAACAGCGTGTCGACGGTGAGCGGGTGGAGGTGGTGTCCGATCTGGTGGATGACTGGCTGGCTGCCCGCATGCCCCTGTTGACCGCACGCGCCATCAGCCGGAACGTGGCGCGCCACCAGGTGGCCGGTCAGGCCCGCGACGAGAGCCAGGCCCTGGGCGCCCTGGTGAATATCCTGGGTTTCCTGTTCGAGCAGGCCGATACCCGCCTCTGGCGCACACTCCCCGACAGCTTCTGGATGGTCCGTGTTGATCTGCCCCCGGGGGAATACGCCCCGGAGCTGATCACCCGCGGTGCCGGTGGTGAACGCCGTCAGGGGCTGGAGGAACCGGTGGTGATCCGGCCCGGTGGCATGACCGTTCGCACTGTGTACCGGCACTGACCACCCCGTCCCGCACCGGTGTCACCGGTTCATCAGCTCCGTTTCCAGTTGCTCACGGAAATCCAGCAGTTTCCGGGTGTTGGCGGCGAAATCACCCCGGCCGAGGCGCGAGCTCGCGTGGAAGTAGACGGTGCTCAAGTCGGGTTCCGCGTCCCGGATCTGGATGTACACGTCGCCCTCGAACCGCAACAGGGCCGTGTAGGTCACCGCCTGGATGGAGAGGTTGTCCGGATCACTGTGCACCACCTCCCAGCGCAGCCGCTCGACGGCCATGCGGGCGGCGTCCCAGGTCTCCTGCGGTGTGGCGGCGTACACGCGGTTGCGGAGTTCCGGCCGGGCAGCGTGCTGGCGGGTCTCCACCGTGTTCGTGCTCAGGTACGTGGCCACGCGAACCAACGGTCCGGGACTGTCCAGCATCGGTGGCCAGTTCTTGACGATGGTCCCGGTGACCAGGATCACGCCGAGCACGATCACCGCCAGCAGGGCCTTGAGCAGCGTGTTCAGAGCATCCATGCATCGCTCCCATACGTGTTGAAGCCCGCAGGCCGAAGATTACCAGGGTATGGCCATGCGATCCTGGTAGAAACCGCCGCTGGGGCCGTTGTCATCCAAGGTTGCCAGCCACGTGATGCCGCGCACTGCCTCTACCGGCGGGCGTGGCGCGTTCTCGCCGCCCATGCGGGTTCGTACCCAGCCCGGGCTCACAGAGTTCACGAGAATGTTCTCGCCGCGCACCTCGGCGGCGAGGATCCGCGTCAATGCGTTCAGGGCCGTCTTCGACAGCCGGTAGGCCGCGAAGGCGCCCCGCATCTCCGCGAGCTGCGCCAGGCCGGAAGAGACGTTGACGATACGCCCGAAGCCGTTGCGCCGCATGAGCGGAACGGCCAGTTGGGACAGGCGCAGCGGCCCGTACAGGTTGGTTTCCATGCTCTGACGCACCTGCTCCAGCTCGGCATCGAACACGCTGGCCTGCTGCGGTTGCGCAGGATCGCCGTCGGGCATCACACCGGCGTTATTGATCAGCACGTCCAGGCGTCCGTGGCGGTCCTCCAGATGCTGGAAAAGCTGCAGACGGCTGTCCTCCCGGTCAACGTCCAGCGGATGGTAGAGGACATCGAGGCCTTCGGTCTGCAGCTTGTCCGTGGCCGCCTTGCCCTTGATGCCGTCCCGGCTTGTGAGCACCACGCGAAGCCCGAGCTTGCCGAGCTGTCGCGCCGTCTCGAAGCCGATGCCACGGTTGGCGCCGGTAATCAGGGCGATGGAGCGGCTGTCAGTCATGGTGTCGCACCTTCTCAGCGATCCGGCAGGGCCCGGTCACGCAGGTAGTATTCCTCGCTCACACGCAGGCTGTCGTCAAGCTCGAACACCAGCGGCTGGCCGGTGGGGATCTCGACACTGGTGATCTCCTCGTCGCTGATGCCCTGTAGGTGCTTGATCAGCGCCCGCAGGCTGTTGCCGTGGGCGGCGATGAGCACCGTGTCGTGCTGCTTCAGCGCCGGTGCAATGTCCGCTTCCCAGTAGGGCAGAACCCGTTGCAGGGTGGTCTCCAGCGATTCCGTGCCCGGGAGCTGATCCGCGGGTAGCCCGGCGTAACGGGGATCGAACCGCGGGTGGCGCTCGTCGTCCGCTTCCAGGGCCGGGGGCGGGGTTGCATAGCTGCGCCGCCACACATGGACCTGGTCATCGCCGTACTTCTCGGCGGTTTCGGCCTTGTTCAGCCCGGTCAGTGCGCCGTAGTGGCGTTCGTTGAGACGCCAGTCCTTGATCACCGGAATCCACATGGCGTCCAGTTCGTCCAGGGCGATCCAGAGGGTGCGAATGGCGCGTTTGAGCACCGAGGTGTAGGCGATATCGAAACGGAAGCCGTGGGCGCGCAGCAGTTCGCCCGCCGCGCGGGCTTCATCGCGCCCCTGATCCGTCAGATCGACGTCGTACCAGCCGGTGAACCGGTTCTCCAGATTCCAGATGCTCTGTCCGTGGCGCAGCATGACCAGGCGTTTCATGAAGATCTCCCTTGATTCCGAAAACAGGCGCGAAGTCTACCAAATCAGTCGCCGGACGCAGTGCCGCGGGCTGCGAACAGGCCAGTGAAGCGGGAGCAGACCTGGCAGTCGGCCACCAGATCCATACGCAGCTCCAGGCGCGCCGCGCCGTTGGTCTCCCGGGCCTCCTGCAGGCGCGCCCGTTGCTCGTCGTCCAGGGTTGCCGTCGCTTCCAGGTCACCCGGGGCAGGGCGGAGATAGCGGATGTCCGCGTGGGCCAGCACCAGCTCGGCGGACCAGTCGTTATCGTCTGCCCAGGCGCGCAACAGCCCCCAGCCGGCCAGGCTGGCCAGGGCGTGCTGACTGCCGGCAAACATGGTGCCCGCGTGGTTGTGGTTGGCCGCCAGCGGGGCTCTCAGGGTCAGACTGCGCCCGTCCAGCGCCTGCACGGTGAGGCCCATGGCCGCGCTCAGTGGAATCTGGCGGTGCAGCAGGTCCTGCAGCTCTCTGGCCGTCGTCATGCAAGCGGTCCCCGTAGATTGACGAGTTGATTGACGATACGTCCTGGCAGACGATTACGTTACCATGCTGGCTTTGCGCACAGGCTGAAAAGGGGGGGATGTGGCCGCCGAGATCGAACGCAAGTTTCTGCTCACGGATGCCAGCTGGCGGCAGGAGGTGGAGAAGACCCAGGTCATCCGTCAGGGCTACTTCGGTGGCACGGAAAAGGCGTCCCTGCGGGTGCGCCTCAGCGACGATCACGCCTGGCTCAATATCAAGAGCGCCACGCTGGGCATTTCCCGGCAGGAGTACGAGTACCCCATTCCCGCAGCCGATGCCCGCGAGATGCTGGATAACCTCTGCGAGACCCCGTTGATCGAGAAGACGCGTCATTATCTTCATCACGGCGGGCACCTCTGGGAGATCGACGAGTTCTTCGGCGACAATGCCGGGCTGGTGGTGGCGGAACTTGAACTCCAGTCGGTGGACGAGGCGTTCCAGCGGCCGGCATGGCTGGGTGAGGAAGTCTCGGACGATCCCCGCTATTACAATGTCTGCCTGGTAAAGCATCCCTACCGGGAGTGGCAGTGAGCGCGCCGTCGATGCCCTGGATTCGCGTCCTGCTGGACCGCCAGCAAGTGCAACTGCTTGCGGATGGGGAAGTGCGCGTGTATCCCGCGTCCACCGCCGCCAACGGGCCCGGCGAGCAGGACGGTTCCTTCTGCACCCCGCGGGGCTGGCATGTTATCCGGGCCCGCATCGGCGCTGGCGCTCCTGAGGGTGCAGTGTTCCGTGGCCGGCGCTGGACCGGGGAGATCTGCACGCCGGAACGCATGGCGGCCGAGCCAGGTCGCGACTGGATTCTCACCCGCATCCTCTGGCTGTGTGGTCGGGAGCCGGGGCGGAACCGGTTCGGACCGGTGGATACCATGCGCCGCTACATCTATTTTCACGGTTGCCCGGAATCCGTCACCCTCGGGCAGCCCGGTTCGCGAGGCTGTATTCGCATGCGTAACAGCGACGTGCTGGAGCTGTTCCACAAGGTGCCGACGGGCGCGCCGGTGTGGCTGGGAGACTCGGCCATGGCGCCCCGGGCGCCGGACAGCGGGCTCTACCCGGACTGGAGGACATCATGACGCCGGGCGGTTTGATGATCGGCCTCCAGGGCCCGGAATTGACCGCGGACGAACGGGAGCTGCTGCAGCACCCGCGGGTCGCCGGCGCCATCCTGTTCCAGCGCAATATCGGTGAGTGGGAGCAGCTTCGGGCCCTGGTGGGGGACATTCGGTCGCTGAGCACGCCGGGCCTGGTGGCGGTGGATCAGGAAGGCGGGCGGGTGCAGCGCATCGGTGCGCCGTGCACGCGACTGCCGCCGGTGCGACGGCTGGGCGAGTGGCATGACCGGGACCCCGCAGCCGCCGAGGCCGGTGCCGGGCAGCTCGGCTGGCTGATGTCCGCGGAACTGCGTACCGCCGGCATCGATCTCAGCTTTGCCCCGGTGCTGGATCTGGACCGGGGCATCAGCGCCGTTATCGGTGACCGGGCGTTCCATGGTGACCCGGATGCAGTGGCCGCCCTGGGCGGGGCCTGGTCCCGCGGCATGCGCGCCGCCGGCATGGCGAGCTGCGGCAAGCACTTCCCCGGCCACGGTGCCGTCACCGCCGATTCCCACACCGACCTGCCGGTGGACCATCGTCCGGAACTGGAACTGCGCGGTGCGGACATGGCGGTGTTCGAGCGACTCATCGACGAGGACGCCCTGACCGCGATCATGACCGCCCACGTGGTATACCCGCACGTGGACAACCAGCCCGCCACGTTCTCGCCCACCTGGATTCACCGCACCCTGCGGGAGGAGATGAATTTCCGGGGCGTGGTGGTCGGGGATGATCTCGGCATGGAGGCCGCAGCCAGTGTGGGTGATCTGGTGGCACGGGCGGAATCCGCGGTGCACGCCGGCTGTGATCTGGTCATGCTGTGCAATGAACTCGACGGCATCGGCAAGGTGCTGGACGCGCTCGGCGCGGAGGTCCCGGACGTCACCGCGGAGCGGCTGCAGCGGCTGCGGGGCGGAACGCCGGCGGCGCCGGACCTGGCGGCATTGCAGGAGCACCCCGACTGGCGACGCGCCCGTGAACTCGCGGAGTCGTTTGACTGACCTGGCAATACCGCCTGAAAGGTTGGTCACGGCACTCCGCGGCAGCTTGCGTGTCTGATTCAACAGGCACGTCCCGTGCGAGCGGAGCGTTTCCGCGACCATCGTTAACCCCGGAGCAGAAAGCCCTCATGGAGCAGCCCGTCAGTGAAACGCCCTACGCGGACCTCGGGCCGTCGGTGGTCCTGGATGCCGTGGAATCCCTGGGGCTGGACTGCGACGGACGCCTGCTGCAACTGAACAGCTACGAGAACCGGGTCTACCAGATCGGGCTCGAGGATCAGACCCCGGTGATCGGCAAGTTCTACCGGCCGGGTCGCTGGAGCGACGCCGCCATCCTTGAGGAGCATGCCTTCACGGTGGAACTGCAGGAGCGGGACATCCCGGTGGTGGCGCCGCTCGCCTTCAACGGCGAGACTCTGCACCACTACCGGGGCCATCGTTTCACGCTGTTCCCGCGCCAGGGCGGGCGTCTGCCGGACCTGGACAGCCCGGAGGCGCGCCTGTGGTTGGGACGCTACCTGGGCCGCCTGCATCTGGTCGGCGGCATGAGCACGTTCGCGGAGCGGCCGACGTTGACCCCCGAGACCTTCGGCCGGGTGGCCCTGCGCTATGTGCTGGACAACGGTCTGGTGCCGCCGGCGCTGGAGCAAGTCTATGCCGGTGTCGCCGAGGATGTCCTGGCCCGGGTGGAGGCGTGTTTCCAGCGGGCCGGCAATGTGGCCACCATCCGCCTGCACGGGGACTGTCACCCCGGCAACATTCTCTGGACCGATGACGGTCCGCACTTTGTTGATCTGGACGATGCCCTGAACGGCCCCGCGGTTCAGGACCTCTGGATGCTGCTCTCCGGAGACCGGGGCGAGATGACCCGGCAGCTGGACGAGCTCCTGGAGGGCTACGAGGATTTCTCCGACTTCGACCCACGCCAGTTGCACCTGGTGGAAGCCCTGCGGACGCTGCGCATGATGCGGTTCTCCTACTGGCTGGCGCTACGCTGGAATGATCCCGCGTTTCCTCCGGCGTTTCCGTGGTTCGGCGGGGAACGCTACTGGGAGGAACAGATCCTTGCCCTGCGCGAGCAGGCGGCACTCCTCGATGAACCGCCACTGCAGCTCTAGGCGGGGTCGTACCGATGCCGCTGCCGATGTTCCGCTGTCGTCACCCCTTCCGCGCCGCACTGGTCGCGGTCTGCGGACTGCTGCTATTGCTGTGCAGCGCGTCCGCCGCGGCCAGTGTCACCATCGAGATCCGGGGGGTGGAAGGGGATCTGGCCGACAACATCCGCAATCACGTGGGCGAGCCGCCGAGCAGTGATCCACTGGTGGTGCGCCGCTTCGCCGGGCGGGTCAATCAGCGCGCCACCGAGGCATTGCAGGCGCTGGGTCACTACGAGCCGGAGATCCGCGTGGAGCGCCGCCGGGAGGATGATCGGCACACCATCATCATCCATGTGGAGCCGGGGCCGGCGATCCGGATCACCCGGGTGGATGTCCAGTTCCGCGGCGAGGCGGCGGATGACAGCGCGTTCCAGTCGTTGCGCGATCGCATTCCCTTGCGCGAAGGCGATCGGCTCCACCACGGGCGCTACGAATCCTCCAAGCGCGCCATCCGCAACCTGGCCCTGACCCGCGGGTATTTTGACGGTGCCTTCGAGACCACCCGCATCAACGTCAGCTTGCGCAACCAGGAGGCGGAGATCGTCCTCCACTACAACTCCGGTGACCGGTACAGCTTCGGTGACGTGGACTACACCGACGAGACCCTGTCGGCGGACCTGCGGCGACGACTGGTGCCCTTCGAACCGGATGATCCGTACCACTCCGACGGCATCGCCGCGCTGAACAGGAACCTGCTCAACAGCGACTACTTCCGGGACGTGCGTGTGCGAACGCACCAGGACCGGGCCGGCGACGAGCGTCGCGTGCCGGTGGAGGCTGATGTCCGCATGAACCGCCCCAATCGCGTGGGCGTCGGCGTGGGCTACGCCACCGACGTTGGCCCGCGTGTGCGCCTGAACTGGCGCAAGCCGTGGGTCAACGCCGACGGGCACAGCCTGTCTTCCGAGGCCGAGGTCTCGGAGGTGCGACAGTCCCTGAGCAGCACCTACACCATTCCGCTGACGCCGCCGCTGGACCACCGGCTGCAGTTCCAGGGGGGCTGGCAGCGCGAGGACATCGAAGATACAGAGACGGAAAAGCTGACTGCGGCGATCCAGCGGCAGCGGGTGCTCACCCGCGGCTGGACGCAGACCCTGTTCCTGCGCTGGGAGCGGGAGAAATTCACTCAGGCCGGGGACCGCGGCGAGAGTACCCTGACCCTCCCGGGCATGAGTCTGACACGGACCCGCAGTCGCGGCGGCATGGACCCCACCTGGGGGGATCGCCAGTTCGCCTCCGTGGAGGCCACCCACGAGGAACTCGGCTCCAGCATCCAGCTGTCTCGCTTCCGGCTTGGCACCAAGTGGCTGCGCACGTACGGCCGCCACCGGGTCGTCGCACGGGCGGATGGCGGGGCCGTGATCTCCGAGAGCTTCGATCGCACGCCGCCGTCGCTGCGTTTCTTCACCGGCGGTGACCAGAGCGTGCGTGGCTTCCGCTATCAGTCCCTGGCGCCGCGCAACGAGGATGGTGACCTGATTGGTGGCCGTTACCTGCTGGTGGGCAGTGTCGAGTACGGCTACCGGATTTTCGAGCGCTGGACGCTGGCCACCTTCTATGATGTGGGTAACGCCTTCAGCGATCTGGACGAGGATTTCCGCGAAGGCGCCGGGGTGGGCGTGCGCTGGTCGTCGCCGGTGGGGCCGATCCGGCTGGACCTGGCCTGGGGTGTTAGTGAGCCGGATACCCCGTTCCGCATCCACTTCTCCATGGGGCCGGAGATATGACCGTGCTCTGGCGCTGGCTGGCACGATTGGGGCGTGGTTTGCGGGTGCTGGTGAACAGCCTCTCGCGGCTGTTCTACGTCGTCCTGATCACCCTTGCGGCGGTGGTGCTGTGGCTGGTGTTCACCACCAGTGGCGCCCAGTGGCTGGCCGAGCGAGCCATGGCGGAGGAA
The DNA here is from genome assembly GCF_012044895.1 of Aquisalimonas sp. 2447. Taxonomy (NCBI): domain Bacteria; kingdom Pseudomonadati; phylum Pseudomonadota; class Gammaproteobacteria; order Chromatiales; family Ectothiorhodospiraceae; genus Aquisalimonas; species Aquisalimonas sp. 2447. Next base: position 2,386,271 of record NZ_CP050695.1, on the reverse strand, counting down.
CAGCGCCTGCAGCTGGAGATCACCGGCGGCAGCCTGTGGAACGGCCTGGACGTCCGCGCGGTACAGTGGCGGGACGAGGGTGTCGCCGTCACCGTGGAAGAGGCGGAATTGCGCTGGAACCATCTGTGCCTGCTCCGGGCGCGGGTGTGCGTGAACGCAGCCCTGGTGCGCGGCGTTGACGCCCGGGTGGACACCGACGCCATGCCCGTCGCCGAGGATGACGGTGAGCCGGCGGCGGACGGCGGGGATCCCTTCCCGCTGCCGGTGGACATCGCGTTTCCGCAGGTCCGGGCGCAGCAGGTGGACGTCACCGTGGACGGACACCGCGCACGCTGGAGCGATCTGCGGCTCGGCGGCACGCTGGAGGGGCGAACCCTGACCCTGAGCCGGTTCAACTGGGAATCCATCCTGGTGGAACTGCCGGAAGGCGATGACGCCGAGGCGGTGGTGACAGAGGACCCCGACGCCGGTCCCGGTTTTCTGGAAACCGGCTGGGAGGGCCTGGAACTGCCCGAGGTTGAGCTGCCGCTGAACATCGTCGTCGACGACCTCCGGCTGCACGATCTGCGGGTGGTCCAGGGGCCGGACAATGAACTCCTGGCCCTGGACCGCTTCAGTGTCGCCGGCGAGTTGCGTGACAGTCGTGCCCGCCTGCGGCAATTGGAGGTGGTGCATGCACAGGGTCGGCTGAGGGCGGACGGCAGCCTGACCATGCGCGATGACTGGCCCGTGGACCTGGAGCTCCAGGTGGAGGCCCGGGATCTGCCGGAGGTCGGCGATCTGACGCTGGACGCCTCGCTGTGGAACAGCATCGGCGATCTGGAGTTCCGGTTGCAGGCCGGCGGCCTGGCGAACCTGGCGCTGGAGGGGACCGTGGCGCCGGGGCGCGAGCACATGCCCATGAACGTCCAGGCACAGTGGGACACCCTGGGCTGGCCCCTGGATACCCGGGATCTGGTGGCTGCCCGCGACGGCCGGCTCAGCCTCCAGGGCGATCTCACCGACTACCGCCTGGAGCTGGGCGCCACCGTGGATGGCGCCGACATCCCCGAGGGGCGCTGGCAGGTGGATGCCGCCGGGGATCTCCAGGGCGCGCAGCTGGAGCGTCTGCGCGGTGAACTCCTGGACGGTTGGCTGGAGGTGACCGGCACCGCCGCCTGGCACCCGGATGTGGAATGGGACGCCAGCGTGGAACTGCAGGGGCTGGCTGCGAGCAGGATCGTGGAACAGGCGCCGGAGTCGGTCAGCGGCGCGCTGCGGACCCGCGGCCGGCTGGCCGAGGACGACCTGGCGCTGGATGTGGAGATCGACCGGATTCAGGCCGCCGTTGAAGGTTACGAACTGGTGCTCTCGGGGGCCGTGCACAAGCCAGTGGGTGGTGACTGGAACCTGCAGGATATCCAGCTGCGCACCGGCGAAAGCCTGGTGAGCCTGGCCGGCCGGGTGGGGACGGAGACCCTGGATGTGGAAGGGTCCCTGGACGTTGCCGACCTCGGCGCATTTCTGCCCGATGCCGCCGGCAGCGTCCACGGCGATTTCGCCGCCAGCGGGGCGCTGACCGCGCCGGACATCACCGCCGCCATCGAGGCCGGACAGATCCGGTACGGCGATCTGGTCAGCGTGGACAGCGTGGATCTGGATGCGGCGGTGGCCGGGCTGGGCGAGCAGGCCAGCCGGCTGCGGCTGGCCGTGCGTGGGGTGGAGCTGGAGGCAGAGACCGTTGACAGCGTTGATGTCCTGTTGGAGGGGGATCGCAGCGACCACCGCTTGAGCCTGGATGTGGACGCCAGGCGCGCCGCCGCATCCGTGACGGTGGCTGGTGCCCTGAGTGAGGCGCTGGACTGGGATGGTGCCCTGGAGCGGGCGGAACTCAGCGCCGCGGATCAGCGCTGGCAACTGGATGCGTCAACGCCGGTGCGCTTCGACATGGCGGCGCAGCAGGCCCGGATCGACCCGCACTGCTGGCGGTATGACGGCGCGAGCCTGTGCGCCGGGGAACCGATCCTGGCCGGTGCCAGCGGCGAGGCGTCCGTGGCCCTGGAAGGCTTCGACCTGGCCCTGCTGGCCCCCTGGCTGCCCCAGGCGGTGGAGCTGGACGGGCGCATCGGTGCCGAGGTGGATGCCCGCTGGGGCGAGACCCCGCTGCCCGTCGTTGCGCTGGCTGCCCGCATTGATGACGGTCAGATCCGCGTGATCGATCCCGAGAGTGACATGGACGACGACCAGGTGGATCTGGTGCTCGATTACGAGCGCCTTGGCCTGCGGTTGGACCTGGACGAAGACCGCCTGCGCACGGCCATTTCCCTGCGCTCGGACGATCTCGGGACGGTGGATCTCAGTGCCAACGCCGCGGTGGTCGGCGGTGATCAGCCGTTCGGGCCGCTGGACGGCGAAGTGGATATCCGCGCCATCGAACTCGGCGTGATCGAGCCGTTTTTCCCCGAACTGCGGACCCTACGGGGCACCATCAGCGCGCAGGGTCAGCTGGCCGGCGAGGTCATGGATCCCCGTTATCACGGCACGGTCTCGCTCACCGACGGCCGAGTGGAGCCTGTGGCCATCGGCATGGAACTGCGGGACATTGGCCTGGAGCTGGGAGTCGACGGTGACAACGCGACGCTCACCGGCGGTTTCAGTAGTGGTGACGGGACCGCAACCATCACCGGTGAAGCGGACTGGGCGGACGAGCTCAGCGCGGCGGTGAATCTGTCCGGGTCGGCATTGCAGGTGGTGTATGACCCCCTTGCGGACCTGCGGGTGAACCCGGATATCGATGTCACCTTCACCGACAATACCCTGAGTCTGGGCGGGGAGCTGCGCGTGCCGCGCGGCGAAATCACGCTGGTCCAGCTGCCGGAATCCGCAGTCCGGGTCTCCGGCGATGTGGTGATCATTGACGACCAGCCCGAGGCACCGGGGCCCGCAGACGACCAGGACCTGGAGGAGGCCGAGGAGGCACTGGCGGGAGCCCCGGAAGGGCTGAACCTGGAAACCGACATACAGATCGTGCTCGGCAATCGCGTCAACCTCTCCGGATTCGGTATCACCGGGCGCCTGACCGGGGATCTGCGCCTGCAGCAAAGCGGCAGCGACGAGCCCCAGGGCTTCGGCGAGATCCGCATCATGGACGGCGAGTACCGCGCCTACGGCCAGCGCCTGCGAATCCGTGAAGGGCAGTTGCTGTTCTCGGGGCCGCTGGACCGGCCGCAGCTCTACGTCGAGGCGGTGCGCCGCATCGAGCGCGATGACGTCACCGCCGGGCTACGACTGGAGGGCAACCCGGAAGAGCCCCGCGTGAGCCTGTTCTCTGAACCGGCCATGGGTGAAGAGGACGTGCTCTCCTATATCATCCTTGGTAGGCCGGCGGGGCAGGGCGGCGGCGACGACAACATGCTGGGCCGTGCCGCCCTGGCGCTGGGCATGGCCGGAGGCAGCGGCTACGCCACCGCCCTGGCCGAGGAAATCGGTATCCAGGATTTCACCATCGACACCGAGGGGGATGGCGATGACACCCAGGTGGTGGTGGGCGGGTACATCAACCCCAATCTGTATCTGGGCTATGGTGTTGGCGTGTTCACACCAGTGAATACCCTGACCCTGCGCTACCGCTTGGCCACCAACCTGTACCTGGAGGCGGTGACCAGCCTGGAGAGCGCCATTGATCTGCTCTACCGCTTCGAGTTCGGGTCGCGAGGATGACGGGAGACCAGCACAACGCCAAGCTGCGCATTGGCGACAGCGCCATCCCCGTGCGGGTGCGGCAGACGCGGCGCCGCACCCTGGGTCTGTATGTCTTCCCGGACGGCCGGGTGGAGATCCGGGTGCCCCACGGCACCAGCCGTGAACAGGCGCTGGCGTTCGCCGCCGAGCGGCGCGCGTGGCTGCGGGATACGCTGCAGGCATTGCCGGAAGCGCCGGCGGCCCCGGCGTACGAGGACGGCGCGGTCCACCCCTACCTGGGCGAGGCGCTGACCCTGCGGATCTATCCCCGGGGGCGGCGCCACTGTCGCCGCGAGGGGAGCGCGCTGCTCATGGGGTTGCCCCGCCCCGGGGAGCCGGCGGCGGTGGAGCGGGCCCTGCGGGAGTGGTACCGGCAGCGCGCGCGAGGCCTGTTCGAGGAGCGCCTGGCGCACTGGTATCCGGCTCTGGGCCTACCCGTGGCGCAGATGCCGTCCCTGCGTATCCGCGCCATGCGCAGCCGCTGGGGCAGCTGCTCCAGCCGCGGCGGGGTCAATCTCAACCTGTGGCTGATCCGCGCACCGCTGGCCTGCATCGACTACGTGGTCGTCCACGAACTCTGCCATCTGCTGGAGTTCAACCACGGCCCCCGCTTCCACGCCCACATGGACCGCATCCTCCCGGACTGGCGAACCCGCCGCCAGCAGCTCCGCCACCACCAGCAGCAATGGGGATGACATCCTCGGTCAGAGGGGCGCGTAGGGTGCATCTTGATGCACCGCGACAACGCCGGATGAGCCGCCTTCGTGGTCCGGCCTTGGAAGGTGCATCAAGATGCACCCTACGAACCCGGCACCGCCGCGGCATACGCCCGCGTAGGGTGTATCTTGATGCACCGCGACACCGCCGGATCGCGCCGCCTCGGTTGGCCGGCCTCGGGAAGGTGCATCAAGGTGCACCCCTGCAGGGGTTGTCCGAGAGAGCCCGTGGGAGCGACGTGAGTCGCGAAATTGCAGAGCAGACGCCTTCGGTCGTCGCGACTGACGTCGCTCCCACAGCGCCTACGCGTTCGCCGCCGCCCGACTCGCCCGCTTGCGCTCGTGCTCCTTGAGCAGCTTCTTGCGCACGCGGATGGCCTTGGGCGTCACCTCCACCAGCTCGTCGTCGTCGATGAACTCCAGCGCCTGTTCCAGCGTCAGCCGCAGGGGCGGGGTCAGGTCCAGGTTCTCGTCGTTGCCGGCGGAGCGCACGTTGGTGAGCTGCTTGGCCTTCATGGGGTTGACCACCAGGTCGTTGTCCCGGGCGTGGATGCCGATGACCATGCCCTCGTAGACCTCGTCACCGTGGCCCACGAACAGTTTGCCGCGGTTCTGCAGGGTGAACAGGGCATAGGCCACGGCCTTGCCGGCGGCGTTGGCGATCATCACGCCGTTGGGGCGCTGGCCCAGCTGCCGGCCCCGATACGGGCCGTAGTGGTCGAACACGTGATACATCAGGCCATCCCCGGAGGTGGCCGTGAGGAACTCGGTGCGGAAGCCGATCAGGCCGCGCGCCGGCATGGTGTAGTCCATGCGCACCCGGCCCCTGCCGTCCGGGGTCATGTTGGTCATTTCCCCGCCGCGCTCGCCGAGTTTTTCCATGACCGCGCCCTGGCAGTCCTCGGGCACGTCCACGGTGAGCTGTTCATAAGGCTCCTGGCGCACGCCGTCCACTTCGCGGACGATCACTTCCGGCCGGGAGACGCCCAGCTCGTAGCCCTCGCGGCGCATGTTCTCGATGAGCACGCCCAGGTGCAGCTCGCCGCGGCCGGAGACGCGGAACTTCTCCGGGTCGTCAGTGGGGTCCACCCGCAACGCCACGTTGTGCAGCAGCTCCCGGTCCAGGCGTTCGCGGATCTGGCGCGAGGTGATGTACTTGCCCTCGCGGCCGGCGAAGGGCGAACTGTTGACCACGAAGGTCATGCTCACGGTGGGTTCGTCCACGGTGAGCGCCGGCAGCGCCTCGACGTTGGCGGGATCGCAAAGCGTATCCGAGATGTGCAGATCATCCACGCCGGTGAAGGCGATGATGTCCCCGGCACTGGCCTCGGGCACTTCGGTGCGCTGCAGGCCGAGATAGCTCAGTACCTGCAGCACCCGGGCATTGCGCTTCTTGCCGTGGCGGTCGATGACGGTGACCTGGGTGTTGGTGCGCAGCTTGCCGCGCTTGATGCGGCCGATGCCCACCACGCCCACGTAGGCGTTGTAGTCCAGCGACGAGACCTGCAGCTGCAGCGGGCCTTCGGGGTCCACGTCCGGCGCCTTGACGCCATCGGCAATGGCCTTGAACAGCGGCTGCATGTCGCCGTCGCGGCGCTCGGAATCCTCGCTGGCGTAGCCGTTGAGGGCCGAGGCGTAGATCACCGGGAAATCCAGCTGTTCGTCGCTGGCGCCCAGCCGGTCGAACAGGTCGAAGGTCTGGTCCAGCACCCAGTCCGGGCGCGCACCCGGGCGGTCGATCTTGTTGATCACCACAATCGGGTTCAGGCCCTGTTCCAGCGCCTTCTGGGTGACGAAGCGCGTCTGCGGCATGGGGCCGTCCACGGCGTCCACCAGCAGCAGCACCGAATCCACCATGGACATCACCCGCTCCACCTCGCCGCCGAAGTCGGCGTGGCCGGGGGTGTCGACGATATTGATGCGGTAGTCCTGCCAGCGGATGGCGGTGTTCTTGGACAGGATGGTGATCCCGCGCTCTTTTTCCAGGTCGTTGGAGTCCATCATGCGCTCGGTGGGCGCGGCGCGGCTGTCCAGGGTCCCGGACTGCTGCAGCAGCTTGTCCACGAGGGTGGTCTTGCCGTGGTCCACGTGGGCGATGATGGCGATGTTACGAAGATTGTCGATCACGTCTGGTCGTCCGTCAGGTCGGCGAATCGGAACAGCCGCCGGACACCTGCGGCAGGAGGTGAGAACGTTCGGGGACGGGCGCGGGGCCCGGAAGACACGAAGCAATCCTTCCTGCCGGGGGTGCCCCCGGCTACGGTGCGCGCATTATCCGCGTGATGTCCCTCAGACTCAAGCGGAATCGCTGAACCACGCCTGCCTGCCGCTGCGCGTCCTCGCGGCCCTCTGCCACCCGACCGTAGGAGCGACGTCAGTCGCGATGTTGCAGAGCATGCGGCTTCGGCATCGCGACTGACGTCGCTCCTACGATGTCATGGCCCCGCCCCACGGCTGTGGCACACTCGGCGGACACTCCCACAGCGAGGCGATTGCATGCCACAACTGATACTGGTGCGTCACGGCATTGCCGAGGATCCGGCGCCGGGCCAGGCGGATGCCGACCGGGCGCTTACCCGGCGTGGGCGCGACCGGGTAAGCGCAGTAGCCGGGACGCTGGCGACCCTGCTGGGGCCGGTGGACCGGCTGGTGAGCAGCAGACTGCTGCGGGCGCGGCAGACCGCCGACCTGCTGGCCGAGGCGTTGTCGCCGTCGGAGCGCGCCGAGTTTCCGGGCCTGGCGCCGCAAGGCGCTCCCCGGGAAGTCTACACATGGCTCAACGGCGAACCGGCGGTGGAGACCACCATGCTGGTGGGCCATGAACCGCAGATGAATCTGCTCCTGGGGCTGGCACTGACCGGGGAGACGGTGGGTCTGGCGCGTTTCCGCAAGGCCGGCGTGGCTGTGGTGGAGTTCCCCGGTATCCCGGAGCCAGGTGCCGGCCGCCTTGAAGCCTTCCTGCCACCGGCCGTGTCGGCGGGGTGAGCGCGCAGATGAGCGGAGCGCAGAGCGACACCACGGCAACCGTGGCCGCGGTGGATCTCGGCTCCAACAGCTTCCACATGGTGGTGGCGCGGCGCCACCACGGTGATCTGCAGATCCTGGATCGCCTGAAACTCATGGTGCGCCTGGGCGAAGGGCTGGATGACACGGGTGCGCTCGGTGACGCGGTACGCAGCCGCGCTCTGCAGGCCTTGGAGCGCTTCGGCCAGCGCCTGCAGGGGCTGCCGTCCAGCCATGTCCGGGTGGTCGGCACCAACACCCTGCGGGAGATGCGTGATGCCGACGCCTTCATGGCGGCGGCCGAGGCGGCCCTCGGGCATTCGGTGGAAGTGGTTTCCGGCATGGAGGAGGCGCGCCTGATCTACCTCGGTGTGGCGCGGAGTCTCGGCGAGGAGGGTGGACGGCGACTGGTGGTGGATATCGGCGGGGGCAGTACCGAGGTGGTCATCGGCGAGGGGGTGCGGCCGCTGCGCATGGAGAGCCTGGAGGTGGGCTGCGTCAACCTGACTCGCCGCTGCTTTGCCGATGGTCGCCTTGGGGCGAAGGCGATGGAAAAAGCGGCGCTGGAGGCGGAGCGCGTGCTGGAGCCCGTGGTGGCCCGGTTCCGGGCGCCGGCCTTTGCCCATGCGGTGGGTGGCTCGGGGACCGTGAAGGCCGTGCATCGTGTGCTGACCGCCGGCGGCCAGGCCGAGGAGTGCATCCGGCGGGATGCCCTGATGGATCTCAGTCAGCGGATCGCTGCCGCCCGGACCATGGACAGACTCGACCTTCCGGGGCTTGAGGATGATCGGCGGCCCGTGTTCCCTGCTGGCGTGGCGATCCTCACGGGGCTGTTCCGGGCGCTGGGCATCGAGAGCATGCAGGTCTCCGACGGCGCACTGCGGGAAGGCGTGCTCCACGACCTGGTCGGGCGCATGGACTACCACGACGTCCGTGACCAGACCGTCGCCGCCCTGGCCAGCAGATACCATGTGGACGCGGGGCATGCCGCCCGGGTGGAGCGCACCGCGCTGTCGCTGCTGGGCCAGGTAACGGACGACTGGGGCCTGGACCATGAGGCGCGGAACTGGCTGGCCTGGGCGGCGCGGTTGCACGAGATCGGCCTGGACGTTGCCCATAGCGGTTATCACCGCCACGGCGAGTACATCGCCCGCCACGGCGATCTGGGCGGTTTCTCGGCCCAGGATCAGGCGGTGCTGGCGGCGCTGATCCGGTGCCACCGCCGCAAGATCGCCCGCTCGGCGTTATCGGCCGTCCCGCACGGGCGGCAGCAGAGAACGTGGCGCCTGATCCCGCTGCTGCGCCTGGCGGTGGTCCTGCACCGCAGCCGCCTGGACGAAGAGGCCCCGCCCGTGCGCCTGGAGGCCGAAGACGCCACCCTGACCCTGACCTTCCCCCCTGTGTGGCTGGACCGCCACCCGCTCACCCTGGCGGACCTGGAACTGGAACGGCAGACCCTGACCCGCGCGGGCTACACCCTCATCGTCAATGAAGATCAATGAAGCCGACACCCCGGACGCGTAGGGTGCATCTTGATGCACCTTCAACGGCTTCGAGAAAGGTTCTCATGGTGCATCAAGATGCACCCTACGAATCCAACACCTACCCGGACGTACCGTCCGACTCCAGCGGCGCCCCCTCAAGGAACAACGCCCCCTGACACTGATGCACCCCGACCGCCCAAGCCGCATCCCGCTGCTCCGGCGTCTCCACACCTTCCGCCACCAGGGTCATGTCCATGTCCTGGCAAAGGCCGCGGAAGTGCGTGATAACCGTCTCTGCCCGACGGCGCTCGGAGGTGTTGGTGCCGGTCAGCAGGCTCAGCCACTCGGGGGCGAGCTTGGCCGTGTCCACGCCCAGCCGGGCGAGCTCGATCATGGGCACGGCGCGGGCGCCGAAGTCGTACATGGCAAGGCGCAGGCCGGGCAGTCGCGACTTCAGGGCGGTAATCCCCTGCATGAGTTGCGGGTCGTGATGCAGGAACGCGCGGGTCACATCCACTTCCACTTGCCGCGGACCGATGCCGAAGGTGTCCATGTACTGCTCCAGCCGCTCCGGGAACGTCTCGTCCTTGAGCGTGATCTCGGCCAGGCGCACGGAGAGCACCGCGTTGGCATTGCGGCTCAGTACCGTGGGCAGGGTTGCCGCCATCTTCTCCACGATCAGGCGTTCCATGACATGGAGCTGCCCCGTCTCCTCGGCCAGCTCCAGCAACTGGGCGCGGTCGATGTAGCCCTGCACCGGGTGATGCCAGACCGAGATGTACTCCATGGCCACCAGCCGGTCTTGCCGGTCGACCCGCGGGTCGAGCTCGGTGGCCAGCTGCGAGCGGACCTCGGGTTGGTAGAGTTCCTGCTGCAGCTGGAACCGCGTTGCGATGGGCCGGTCCATGTCCGGCCCGTGAAACCGGTAAGTGTTCCGCCCGGACGCCTTGGCGTCGTACATGGCGGCATCGGCGGCGCTCAGCAGCGCATCCGCTGAATCACCGTCCACGCCGGAGAGGGCGATGCCGATGCTGGGCCGCACCGTGACCGCCTGGCCGCCGAGGCGGGCCGGGTTGCTCAGGGCGGCCATCAGTTTCTCCACCAGCCGCTCCGCGCCGGCCCGGTCCACCTCCGGGGCGACCACCACGAACTCGTCGCCACCCAGCCGGGCCACGGTGTCCTCGTCCCGGGTGCAGTCCAGCAGCCGACTGGCGACGTCGTTCAGTAGCTCGTCCCCGGCATCGTGCCCCAGGCTGTCGTTGACCATCTTGAAGTTGTCCAGGTCCAGCATGAACACGGCCAGCTGGGATCGTCCCCGCCGCGCTCCCGCCAGCGCCCGGGTGGTGCGCTCCCTGAGCAGTCGCCGGTTCGCCAGGCCGGTGAGGATGTCGTGGTTGGCCTGGTAGTGCATGCGCTCCAGCAACGAGCCCGTCTCCAGGATGGTAGACGCCAAAGCCACCACATCGGCCAGAAGTTCGGTCTCATCGTCGCCGAACGGCTCCGGCTGGTCGCGCAGGATCGCCATGGCCCCCCGCTGGCTGCCGTCCGGGTGGCGCAGGGGGAACCAGATCATGGCCTGCCAGCCGGCGCGGGCCGCAAGTTCCCCGCCCGCGTAAGTGCTGCTGCGCTGCAGGTCCGGCGTGGCGGTGAGCCAGTCGCGCTGGCGCATAACCTCCACGGGGCTGCCCGGCAGTTGCAGCAGCGCCTGGAACAGCTCGCGCTGCTCTGCCGTCAACGCCGGCGCGGAAAGCAGTTGCAGACCCTCGCCGTTCAACTCCGCGATGGCCGCCACGGCGTTGGAGCTGTAGCGGGGCAACGTGCCCAGGAGTTCCGAGAGCACGTCGGCCACCGAGTAGCTGCGCGCCAGCCGCTCCAGCAGTCGCGAGCGCTCGTTGCGCAGCCGCGTGCGCAGGTGGTCCTGGGTCACATCCGTGAGGCTGGAGAACACCAGTGGTTCTCCGTCTGCCCCGGTCACCCGCTCTCCGGAGATGTGCATGTAGCGAAAATGGCCACGGCGGTGCATCAACTTCCACACACCGGAGCGCGGCTTGCCGTCGCGGATCACCGCCTCATGCTGCTCCCGGACGGTGCCCCGGAGCTCTTCGGGCACCATCCGGACGACCTGGGTGCCCACCAGTTCCTCCGGGGAGTAGCCCAGAATGTGGCTGCTGAAACCGCTGATGCGCCGGATACGGCCCTCGGCATCAGCAAGGCTGTAGCCGCTGTGGCTGGTCCTGGAGAAGGCGTCCAGGATCTGCTCCTGCTCCGCCTGGTGTTGGCGCTGGTGGCGGGCATCCTGGAGGGCGAGGTAGTTGTCCAGATACGCCGCGGCGAGGCGGGCCAGGTGGTCAAGAACGTGCTGACCGATTTCGTTAAGGCCGTCCCGAGGCGTTCGGTCGAGGACGCAGAGGGTGCCGAAGGGCAGGCCCTCCGGGCTGCGCAGCGGCGCACCGGCGTAGAACCGCAGACCGTCCTGCTGCTGCACCAGGGGCAGATCCCGGAAACGGGGGTCGTTGCGCGCATCCGGCACAATCACCAGGTCGTCGTCGGTGACGGTTCGCGCGCAGAAGCTTTCCTCGTGGGGGAGGTCGTGGTCCTGCAGGCTGACGCAGGCACGCACACGCATGGCCTCCACGTCAGCCAGCGTGATGGTGGCGAATTCGGTACCGGCCAGTCGCGAGGCGAGGCCAGTGATATCTCTCATGAGCGCCATCGTGCGCTCATCCAGTTCACCCAGCCGGCGTACGATGGTGTGACGTTGCTGCGTGCTGGATTCGGGCCGATCCGTCACGAACGCTCTCCCGGCGGCTGTTCTTGTTATGGCCGCTCGTTATATGCGTGACTGTGCGTGTGCGTGAATATGCTTCTCCAGTGCCGCATTAGAACAGAACAGGATGATTCATGCCCGGACCTGAGTCACGAAACCGAACATCCGGTTACGGACCACTGATTCGTTACATTCTGATCCAGGTTCCCGGCATTCTGGTCCTCGGTGCGGGCCTTTACATGCTGCTGGGCTGGGGGTGGATTTCCCGGAGCACTGCCGCCTGGGTCATGGTCATCTGGGTCGCCAAGGACGCCGCGCTTTACCCCCTCTACCGCCCCGCGCTCCAGTCCGGCATCCGCGGCCAGCCCGTGCCCACCCTGGAAGGCGCCCGCGGCCGCGCCCACTCCGACATCACCGACCGCGGCCTGGTCCTGGTCAACGGCGAATTCTGGCGCGCCCGCAGCGCCGCAGACCCCATCCGCAACGGCACCCCCATCCGCGTCCAGTCCACCCAAGGCCGCATCCTCACCGTCACCCCGGATCCCGGCACCCGCGAATGAATCGCGCGGCCGGCATCTCGACCACCCGCGTAGGGCGGACGTTCACGTCCGCCGATCCGGCCTTCGATGAGCCACCTCGGCTTGCATGTCGATTGACGGCGGACGTGAACGTCCGCCCTACGAGCCCGGTCACGACCATGCCCCACCGTAGGAGCGGCGCAGGCCGCGACCTCTCCAACCCCGGTTTTGTGAGCCCCGTCACAAAAAACCGCCCGCAACCCCTAAAGTCCCCCCAACCCCTGCCGTTAACCCGCCCGAGAGACAACATCTCGCGGTTACAAACCGATGAACCGGTGCAGCAGCACCGCAGGACAAACGCAGGAGAAACAACATGTCTCAGGTAATCAACACCAACATTGCGTCGCTTAACGCGCAGCGCAATCTGAACGAGTCCCAGGGCGGCCTGCAGACCTCCCTGGAGCGCCTGTCCTCCGGGCTGCGCATCAACAGCGCCGGTGACGACGCCGCCGGCCTGGCCATCTCCGAGCGTTTCAGCGCCCAGATCAGTGGCCTGGAACAGGCGCAGCGCAACTCCAACGACGGTATCTCGTTTGCCCAGACCGCCGAGGGCGGCCTGGACGAGATCGGCAACCTGCTCCAGCGGGTGCGCGAACTCTCGGTGCAGGCGGCCAACGACACCAACTCCAACTCCGACCGGCAGGCGCTGGATCAGGAGGTGCAGCAGGCGATCGAAGAGGTGAACCGGATCGCCGCCTCTACGCAGTTCAACGACCAGAATGTCCTGGACGGCAATCTCGAAGAGCTCATTTTCCAGGTGGGCGCGAATGCCGGGCAGACCATCGGTGTGGACGGTGCGGACTCCCGGGGTAGCCAGCTCGGAGCCGTGCTGACCCAGACCGGTGCCGGCGACGCCGTGAGCCTGGGTGAAACCGAGGTGGACCGCGTTGCTGGAGGAGAAGCGTCGCTGGATTTCAGTGACGTCGCCTTTGACGAGGGCGACCTGACCGGTAGCGTGGAGATCGACGGTCGGACGATCGATATCGAAATTGCGCAGGCGGATCTCGATGGTGAGGATTCGGAAACGCAAATGGGCCTTATCGCCGATGCGATCCGCGATGGAATCGCTGATGACAGTGTTCTGGATGCCGACGATTTCGAAGTAACTTCTAACCCCTCTCTCAACACCGTTTCGGTCACGAACCTGACAACGGACTCCGTCGATTTCGGGGCCGACCTTCGCACCGGTGATGGTGAAGAAGTCAACTTCAATAACGAGGACGTCGATGGAGCTGAGGCGGAGACAGGCACAGTTGATGTTTCCGCTGGCGGGATCAATACGAATGATGGGGATTTCGATCAGGGAGGAGCTGAGAATCCAGTAACCGTCGAAAGCTTTGAAGTCACCCTCGGTGGCGTGACAGTGGATCTTGCCGATGCAGCCGGTATTGACGGACAACAGTTCGATGATTCCAATGACCTGGCTGGCGCTTTGCAGGCAGCAATTCGTGATGCCTCGGAGCTCCAGGATATCGACGGAATCGAGAATTTCGGGGTAGACGGAGATACTGGCACTAGTGATAATATCACCTTTGAAAATACAACCCTCGAGGAATTCTCTCTCGATTCGCTTCAGCTCGATCAGGATGGCACGACGGGCGACGACTTTAATCTGACGCTGGATGCTGCGGCCGCACAGGAAACTGAACTCGATCTTGCCGCTGAGAACGCGGACTTCGATATCTCGACCGGAGCCACGGGAACAATCACCATCGATGGTGTTGGTGAGTTCGAGTTCTCCGTCGAAGAAGGCAGCAGCATTACCGACTTGGCAGCTGCCATCGAGGCCACCGTGCAGGAGGAAGCCGGCAATGAGCAGATCAGCGTTTCAGGCTCCGGAGATGAACTGACCATTACGAACGCCGGTCTGGAGCAGTTCGACTTCGATTTGGACATTGAGGATGGGCAGAACCAGGTCACTGCCGAGACGGATCTGAGCAGCGCCGAGATCGAGACCCTGAACGACCGCTTTGCCGCGGGCGAGACGGTGACCTTCGAGGCGGATGTCAACGGCACAGCGGTTGCCATCGAGGACGCCAGTTCCCTGAACGACGTGATCGGCCAGATCAACGCCGAATCGGCCGAGACGGGCGTCCAGGCGAATCTGACGGCGGATGGTAACGACATTGTCTTCTCCGGTGAGCGCGGGCAGGACTTCTCGGTGTCCCTGGCCGCGGATGTCGACGGTGAGCAGGTGGTCGATGTCGAACTGAATGCCGATGCCGAGGCGGACGGGCGCTCGCTCAACGACCTGGGCGTGATCAGCCGCGACGCGGCCAACGAGACCCTGGTGGCCGTGGACTTCGCCATTGACCAGGTGAACGGGTTGCGGGCGGATCTTGGTGCGACCCAGAACCGCTTCGAGTCCACCATCGCCAACCTGAGTGTCGGGTCGGAGAACCTGTCGGCCGCCCGCTCCCGCATCGTGGATGCCGATTTCGCCTCCGAGACGGCGGATCTGACCCGTGCGCAGATCCTCCAGCAGGCCGGTACCTCGGTGCTGGCCCAGGCCAACCAGATTCCCCAGAACGTGGTGAGCCTGCTGCAGTAAAGCCCTTCGGGGTGAATGGGCGGTACCCGGGATGACCGGGTACCGCTCCCTTCGGTTCCTGTGGAGAATGGAAGGATGGACAAGCTTGAATTCGTCAGTGCCGGTCTGGTCAATCCGGGCGCGGTGAGCCGCAACGAGAGCGGTGACCGGAGTGCCTCTCCGGAGCTTGGTAATCAGGGGCCCGTCGAGCCCATGGACCCGGACCAGGTGGAAGAGGCGGTGGATCGCCTCAACGAGAATGCACAGATGGTCAGCCGCGATCTCGAATTCGAGGTCAGCGATCAGTCCGGCCGCATCATCGTCACCGTGAAGGACTCCGCCACCGAGGAAGTGATTCGCCAGATTCCGCCGGAGAAGCTCATGGCCGTGGCGGAAAGCCTGGAAGAAGTCCGCGGTCTGCTGTTCGAGGCGGAAGCCTGAACAGATCGCGTTGCCGAGGCGGCAGGGGTCTTGCAGAAAGACGGCTGCCGGGTCGGTAGCGACAGCAATACCCGGCATCGACGCCGCATCCCGCGGCAGTAACATGCCGGCGACCGGCAGGCGATTGCCGCCGGTCACGAGAGGAGGTTTGCATGTCCACCATTAGCTCGCTGGGCGTCGGTTCTGGGCTGGATATCCGCGGCATCGTGGATGATCTGGTGCAGGCGGAACGCGCGCCCCAGGAAAACCGGCTCAACCGTCAGGAAGAGCGCCTGGAGACGGAGCTCTCCGCCATGGGGCAGGTGGAATCCGCGCTGGGTCAGTTCCGCGAGGCGGTGCAGGCCGCCCAAGGCGGCTTCGAGACCATCGCCGCCGACAGCACCAGTGACGCCGTCTCCGTGAGCGCCGGCGATGATGCGGAGCCGGGTAGTGTGGAATTGGACGTGCAACAGCTCGCCCGGGGCCAGAGCCTCGCCGTGGGGCCCGAGGGCGTCGAGCGGGACGAGCAGCTCGGCGGCGGCAGCCTGACCTTCCGCTTCGGTGAAGTCACGCCGGGTGAGGAAGGGGGGGTTGAAGACTTCACGCCCAGCGATAGCCGCGGCACCGTCTCCATCAACATTGATCCCGCCGAGAGCAGCCTGGAAGAGATCCGCGACGCGGTGAACGCGGCCGATGGTGGCGTGCGCGCCAGTATCGTCAATGACGGCACCCAGGACCGGCTGGTGTTCAACTCCACGGATACCGGTGCCGACAGCGGCTTCGTGGTGGATGTCGATGCGGACGACGCTGGTGGTCAGCTGGAAGCCCTCGCGTTCAACGAGGATAACGCCGCATCGGCATTGCTGAATCGCAGTGCACAGGACGCGGAGCTCAGCGTGGACGGCCTGGCCATCACCCGCAGCTCCAACGAACTGGACGATATTCTCCCCGGGACCAGCATCACCCTGGACGGCACCACCGATGGCCCGGCCACGGTGAGCGTCTCCGAGGATAGCAGCGGGGCGGCCGAGGGCGTGCAAGCCTTTGTTGAAGGTTTCAACGAGCTGCAGACCCAGATCAACGAGCTCACGCGTTTCGACCCCGAAACCGAGGAAAGCGGCCCACTCAACGGTGACCCGCTGCTGCGCGGCCTCACCAGCCAGTTGCGTAATGAACTGACTCAGCCCCTGGATGAGCTGGAGGGACGCGCCGTTCGTTCCCTGGCGGACGTGGGCATTCTCACCACCCGAGAGGGCACCCTGGAACTGGACGAGGCACGGCTGGAAGATGCCCTGCAGGAGGACCCGCGCGCGGTGGAGGCGTTGTTTTCCCAGTCCACCGGGCTGGTCGAGGGCGACGGCTTCAGTCTGCGTAGCGCCAGCGGCAGCGCCGAACCGGGGCGGTTCGACGTGGAAGTCACCGAGGCCGCCACCCGCGGTTCCCTGGAGAATTTGACCACGGGTGAATTCCCTTTCGACCCGGACGATGCTGACAGCAGTTTCCGCGTGATCGTGGACGGCGAACGTACCGAGTTGCTTGACCTGCCCGGCGGCGAGATCAACTCCGCCGACGAGCTGGCCGCCGAACTCGCCCGTACCATCAACGGTGCCGAGGCGGTGCGCAGCGGCGGCCTGGGTGTCGAGGTGGAGGCCCTGGAGGATGGCTCCCTGCGCATCCGCTCCAACAGCTTTGGTGAAGAGTCCACCATCGCCTTCGAGGACGTGGGGGCGGATCTGCGCGATCGGCTGTCCCTGGATGACGCCACCAGCACGGCGGGGAGCGATGTCCAGGGCACCATCGGCGGCGTGGAGGCCACCGGCGAGGGATTGCAGCTCACCGCCTTTGACGGCCCCGCGGCCGGCCTGAGCCTGGATACCCAGCCGGATGCTTTCGGTGAGTTGGGGACTCTGGCGTTCTCGCGGGGGTCACTGGCGGGGGTGGATCGGGTCCTGGACCGGTTCCTTGGCGCCGATGGTGTCATCGGCAGCCAGACGGACAGCCTGAACAATCGCCTGGAGCGCGTGGCGCAGGGCCGCGAGCGCCTGGACGACCGCATGGAGCAGGTGGAGGCGCGCTACAACCAGCAGTTCGGCCGCCTGGACGGCCTGGTGTCGGAGCTTCAGCAGACCGGTGAGTTCCTGGAACAGCAGCTCGCCGGCTTGAACCAGCAATAACCCTGACCCCGCGCCCCCGGCATGCCCGGACCGCGGTCGAGGAGAAGAACCATGACCTACGGCAACTTGAAGGCCTACCAGCAGACCACGGCGCAGTCGGCGGAGTATGCGGACCCGTACACCCTGGTCGGCATGCTGATGGACAACTTCTGTCAGCGCATGGTGCGGGCCACCGCCGCGCTGGAGCAGAAGGACTACATGGCGAAAGGCCGGGAAGTGGACAAGGCCCTGGGCATTCTCCACGCCCTGCAGGGCACCCTGGATCACGAGCACGGTGGTGAACTGGCCGGCAACCTGGAAGCCCTGTACGACTACATGCAGCGTCAGCTGCTGCTGGCGTCGGCGCGCAAGGACGTGGAGCTGTTCGATCACGTCGCCCAGCTCATGCGCGAGATCAAGACCGGCTGGGACGGCGTCTCGCCGCAGGCCCAGTCCGGTGGCACCACCGCTTCGGCGGAACAGGAGGCCCCGGCCCAGCCGCGCATCAGCGTGACCGGCTGAGCCCCGGCAGTATGGACGCATGACCCCCGACGACAAGAAACAGGCCGCCCGTCGCCTCCTGGGCCTCACGGAGCAGATGCTCCGTGAAGCGCGCAAGGAGGACTGGGCCGCGGTGGCCGCCATGGAAGGGCAGCGCCGTGAACTGAGTGAAGCTTTGTTTGCGGAACCCGTGCCGGATGAGGCAGTGGAGGTGGTCCGCCGCTGCATCAGCGAACTCCTGGAGATCGACCCGGAACTCCAGCGCCTCGCCGCCGCCGCCCGCGATGAAGCCGGCGACGCCGTGCGCAAGACCCAGACCGGCAAGGCGGCCCTCTCCGCCTACCGCCGCTATTCCAGATAACGAACCCACATGCACGCAGGGCGGGTGCTCTTACTTCGTAGGGCGGACGTTCACGTCCGCCGATTGGGCGTCGATTGAGCCGCCTTGGCTTGCATATCTTGCACGGCGGACCTGAAGGTCCGCCCTACGAAAGCTGGTTATATTTCGTTACCCGGTAATTCGAGCTGCCTCTCGCTCCGCCATACTCGTATGAGCACAACCTCCGTGGCATGCCTGAGGTAGACCGCGCGAAACGGTGCGTGAATCAGTTCGCGAATGTGGTCCAGATTGAATTCAGGGACGATTCGGCCTGCATCCGGGTGACGTTGAAGCAATTCACAGTGCTGCAGAATGGCAGTCAGGTACTCATCACCAATGTGTGGTACCTGCTGCTCCGCGTAGTACTCCTGAATCGTTTGCAAGTCCTCAAGGGCGGACTGTGCGATGCGTAATTCCATTTACTTCATGCCCAGCGTTGCCTTGGCGTCCTCCAGCGATACGGTGTTGCCCTCACGCACATCCATAAGCCCTTGCGCCACCGCTTTTACGAACCGCAATTCCTCCGCGGTTTTCTCATAATCCTCGAGCCCCTGAACAACAGCGATGCCGCGGCCTCGACTGGTCAACAGTATCGGACGATGCGTATCCTGCGCCCGACCAACCACCTTGCCGGGATTGATCTTCAAGTCTGAAAGAGGGATGACATCCTCGGAAAATTTCACTGGCATGGGGACCGCTCACTCAACCGGAGAGTGCTATCGATAGCACCGGTGAACAGGTGCGGTCAAGAAATATAATGTCTGCGGCGGTGCCGCTGGTTGTGCCGTCAGGTGCCAGCAGGGCCCGGGAGACGCTCGCCTGCATCCCGAAGTAGGATGTCATGGTGTGGGCGGAGCTACGCAGGTAGCACGCAGGGCGGTTGTGTCGCTTCGTAGGGCGGACGTTCACGTCCGCCGATCGGGCGTCGATTGAGCCGCCTTGGCTTGCATATCTTGCACGGCGGACCTGAAGGTCCGCCCTACGTTCTTTCCGCGCGTCGTTCCCCCCTTCCCGCCATTACGTGAACCGGTTCCCAATCTCGGCGACGGTTCGTTGACACTGTAGCTGAGGGCCAACTACTGTCGGGTTATTGACGTCGCCGGGGTGCGACGGGTTGACAGGAATTTCCCGGGCAGGACGCCGCAATAAGTAATCAAGAACGAACGCCCGCCGGGCAGCGGCGGTTATAGCGTGGGGGTGCGCGTGGTTCATGTGGTGATCTTTGACGAAGACCGGGAGCGGGCTTCGGGCGTGGAGGCGGTGCTGCGGTTTCAGGACCACGAGGCGGTGGTGTGTTCCAGCCCGGAGTCCCTGGATTCGGCCTTCGCCGCGCGCGAGCCGGCGCTGGCCCTGCTGGCCGGCGCGGCAGACGAGGCCGGCTGGCGGGCGGCGCTGGAGCGGGTGAACCGGCTGGCGGAAGACCTCCCCGTGTTCCTGCTCAATCCCGATGCCGTCAACCGCGTGGCTGCGGAGAGTCTGACGGCCAACGTCCTGGGTACCCTGGATCTGCCGCTGCGCCAGCAGCAGTTCGCATCGGCACTGAAACAGGCCATGAGCCATAACACCGGCCGCCGCGCGCGTCAGGCCCGCAAGGCCGGCGCTCCGCGCCTGGTGGGTGAGAGCCGCGCCATGCGCCGGGTGCAGAAGCTCATCGATCAGGTGGCCGGCACCGATGCCAGCGTGCTGATCCTGGGTGAATCCGGCACCGGCAAGGAGGTGGTGGCGCAGAACATCCATGCCCTCTCAGAGCGGTGCAACGGGCCGTTCGTGCCCATCAACTGCGGCGCCATTCCCCCGGAGCTGCTGGAGAGTGAGCTGTTCGGCCACGAGAAGGGCGCTTTCACCGGCGCCATCACCGCCCGCCAGGGGCGGTTCGAGCTGGCCCAGGGCGGCACCATCTTTCTGGACGAGATCGGTGACATGAGCCCGAACATGCAGGTGAAACTGCTGCGGGTGTTGCAGGAGCGCACCTTCGAGCGGGTGGGCAGTAACAAGTCCATGGAGGCGGATGTGCGGGTGCTGGCGGCCACCCACCGGGATCTGGAGGAGCGAATCCGTGATGGCGCGTTCCGCGAGGATCTGTTCTACCGGCTCAACGTGTTTCCCATCGAAATGCCGCCGTTGCGCGACCGCCCCGGGGACATCCCGGTGCTGGTGGAGGAGCTGACCAAGCGCATTGAGGATGACGGCCGTGGATCGGTGCAGATGTCCCCGGCAACGCTGTCGACGCTGAGCCGGTACGAGTGGCCCGGCAACGTGCGCGAACTGGCCAACATGATCGAGCGCCTGGCCATCACTTGCCCCTACGGCGAGGTGGTGGTGGAGGAACTGCCGGAGAAGATCCTGCGGGAAGTCGGCGACGAGGGCGAGGACACGGCGGCGTCGCAGGAGGAGGGCGCCGCGGCCGAACCCCTGGAGACGCCATCGGAGGCTGCCGCGGTGAACGGCCACGCAGTGCCCGAAACCAACGGCCATGCCGCCTCGGACGCCAATGGCTTGATGGTGGATTGGGCGGACGGCGGCATCGATCTGCGCGAACATCTGGCGGATCTGGAGCAGCGGCTGATCCGCGAGGCCCTGCAGGAATCCGACGGCGTCGTCGCCCAGGCCGCCAAGCTGCTGCACCTGCGCCGCACGACCCTGGTGGAGAAACTGCGCAAGTACGACATCCAGCGCCCCGAGGAGGCGTAAAGCCCCGCCGTCACCCGCCTTCGCTTGCCTTCGCCCGCCGTAGGGCGGACCTTCAGGTCCGCCGTTTTCCCGACATGCAGGCCATCGTGGCCCATCGGAGCCGATCGGCGGACCTGAAGGTCCGCCCTACGAGGCCCCGCATCCACCCTCCTGGCACGGTTACTGCAAAACCCCTCCCACACGAATAACAGGGCCGTCGGGGAATCGTCGTCGTCGGCCTGTGAGTGGGAGGGTGCGTCGTGTCGGAGACGAAGATTCTCGTGGTTGCAGCGGACGAGGCCATGCGGGCCGCGCCGGTCCAGGCGCTGGGCGATGCGGGCTTCGAGGTGTTGTCCGTTGCGTCCATGGATGCCGCCTGTGACGCCGTCAATACAGCCCCGGTGGGCCTGGCGTTGGTGCATGCCAGCAGCGTCGGCGACTGGCGGCGTCTGCGCCGCCGGCCCGGGGCGCCGCCGGTGGTGGTGATGGAGCCCGGGGCCGATGTGCCGCGGGCGGTGCGGGCCATTCGCTACGGCGCCGTCGATTTTCTGGCGGCTCCCGAGGACGCCGCCGCCGTGGTTACCGTGAGCCGGCGCCATGCGATCCCCGCCTCGGGGGAGGGTCTGGTGGCGGTGGATCAGCGCACCCGCGGCGTGCTGGATCTCGCCCGTCGCGTGGCGTCGAAGCCGGTGACGGTGCTCCTGAACGGCGAGAGCGGTACCGGGAAGGAAGTGTTCGCCCGGTATCTCCACGATCACTCCGAGCGCGCCGAGGGCCCCTTCGTGGCCGTGAACTGCGCGGCCATCCCCGAGAACATGCTGGAGGCGCTGCTGTTCGGCTACGAGAAGGGCGCCTTCACCGGTGCGGTCCGCAGCCACGCCGGCAAGTTCGAGCAGGCCGCCGGCGGCACGCTACTGCTGGACGAGATCTCCGAGATCGACGGCGCCCTGCAGGCGAAACTCCTGCGGGTGCTGCAGGAGCGGGAGGTGGAACGCCTCTGCGGTTCGCGGCCCATTCCCGTGGACGCCCGCGTGGTGGCCACCACCAACCGCGATCTCCGCGAGGCCGTGGCCAGCGGCGCCTTCCGCGAGGATCTCTACTACCGCCTGTGTGTCTTCCCCATCCAGTTGCCGCCGCTGCGGGAGCGCCGTGACGACGTGCTGCCGCTGGCCGAGGAGCTTCTGCAGCGGTTGGGCAACGGCAGCGCCACCCTCTCGCCGGGGGCGCGCCGCCGGCTGCTGGAACACGACTGGCCGGGCAACGTCCGGGAACTCGAGAACGTGGTCCAGCGCGCGCTGATCCTCGCCGACGGCGAACACGTGGACGCCGAGGATCTGCAGTTCGAGGTGGCGCCGCTGAGCGCGGACGGGGCGGCGGATGCCGACGGTTCCCTGGATGAGAACCTGCGGGACAGCGAGCACCGTCTGATTCTTGACACCCTGCGCCAGACCAATGGCAGTCGCAAGACGACTGCGGATCGTCTGGGCATCAGCGTGCGCACGCTCAGATACAAGATCGCCCGCATGCGTGACGAGGGCGTGTCGGTGCCGGACAGCGCCGGCACGGCCCAGGTGCAGGCGGGTTAACGGAATTGCGGCCCCGTTCATGGGGCACGGTAACGGAGGTGTGCTATGAATCCGGTCAACAACAATGGTGCGGCGCAACTGCTCCAGCAGATGCAAGCCATGGCCGAGCAGGCCGGCGGCGCCCGGGAGGCGCAGGGCAATCCGCAGGAGGGGCCCCAGTTCGCCGAAGCGTTGCGCAATGCCGTGGAGACGGTGAACGAGACCCAGCTTCAGGCCAGTGCCATGCAGGATGCCTTCGTCAGCGGCGAAGATGTGGAACTGACGGAAGTGATGGTGTCGCTGCAGAAGTCGCAGGTCGCCTTCGAGGCCACCAAGCAGGTGCGTAACCAGCTGGTGGAAGCCTACCAGGACATCTACAACATGCCCGTCTGATCTGAGGTAATCGAGTCATGGCCGAGTCACAGGCACTGAGCCCACGGGACAGCCAGGATCTCACCGCGGATCCGGAAGAGATGGGTGGCAGCAGCGGTGAGCGCCCCTGGCAGCGTTTCATGCGTGGCCCCATGGACATGCGTCAGATCGGGCTCATCGCCGCCATACTGGGGGCCGTGGGGCTGGGCGTGGGTCTGTTCTTCTGGGCCCAGCAGCCCAGCTACCAGACGCTCTACAGCGGCCTCGGCGAATCGGACCGCGCCCAGGTGGTGGAGGCGCTGCGCGAGAGTGACGTGACCGTGCGCCTGAATCGTGACACCGGCGCCGTGGAGGTGCCCCGTGGCGAGGTCCACGAGGCCCGCATTTTCCTGGCCGGTCGTGGCCTGCCGGAAGGCCAGGGGACCGGCTTCGAGATGCTGGATGAAGATCAGCGCTTCGGCACCAGCCAGTTCATGGAATCCGCCCGGTTCCAGCGTGCCCTGGAGACGGAGCTTGCCCGCTCGGTGAGTTCCCTGCGGCCGGTGCAGAACGCACGGGTCCATCTGGCGGTGCCCGAGGATTCGGTCTTTATCCGTGAAACCACCCAGCCGACCGCCTCGGTGACGGTGCATCTCCACGGTGGCCGCAGCCTCACCGACGGCCAGGTGCAGGCCATCGTGCACATGATCTCCAGCAGCGTGCCGGAGATGACCGAGGGCAATGTCTCCGTGGTCGACAATAGCGGCAACCTGCTCACCCGTGACGACGACAGCGGCGACGGCATGTCCTCCTCGCAGTTCGAAGTGCGGGAACGCCTGGAGCGGGACTACCAGCGCCGCATCGAGGACCTGCTGACGCCCATGGTGGGTAACGGCCGGGTCAAGGCGAAGGTCAACGCCGACGTGGATTTCTCCCGGGAGGAGTTGACCGAGGAGATGTTCGATCCCGACGCCACGGTGATCCGTAGCGAGCAGACCAGCGAGGAGCAGGGGGCCGGCAGGGAGCTGGCCCAGGGCATCCCCGGGGCACTCACGAATCAGCCCCCCGGCGCCGGGGTGATCGGCGGTGACGGCGAGGGCGAGGACGGCGGCGGATTCATGCCCGAGCCGCTGGACATGACCAACACCGCCACGCGGAACTACGAGGTCGGCCGCACCCTGCGGCATCTGCAACGCCCGGAAGGTGCGGTGCAGCGGCTTACCGTCGCGGTGCTGGTGGATCAGCCCATGGTGGAAGGTGAGGAAGAGGGCGAAATGGTCCGTGAGGCCATGACCGCGGAGCAGGTGGAGCAGATCACCGCGCTGGTGCAGGATGCCGTGGGCTTCGACGAGGCCCGCGGCGATCGCGTCAACGTCGTGGATGCCGCGTTCCAGGAAGTGGATGCGGAGGCCGAGATGGTGGAGCCCGCCATCTGGGAGCAGCCGTGGATGCAGGAATTGCTGCGCTGGATGATCGCCGGACTGGTGGCGTTGGCACTGATCCTGTTCGTGATCCGCCCGCTGGTGCGCGCGCTGGTCGGCCGTCCGGGTGACGATGACAAGGCCTTGGCCTCCACGGACGGCGAGCGGCTGCCGCCCGGTGGCGCACACGCGGATGCCGGCGACGAGCAGCAGCGCCTGACCGGACCGGACGTCGAGAGCGGGTCGATTGCCCAGACTGCGACGGCTGCCCCGGATCAGAGCGATGATAAGGTGCAGGCTGCCAGGGAAATGGTGGAAAGCGACCCGGCACTGGCGGCGAACGTGATCAAGAACTGGCTGAACGAAGATGAGTGAAGAGAATCAGCAGGCAGTACGCAAGCTCAGCGGTGCCGAACGGGCCGCCATCTTCCTCATGAGCCTGGGCGAGGACGAAGCCGCGTCGGTGCTGCAGCATCTGGGGCCGCGGGAGGTCCAGGTACTGGGCACCACCATGACCAGCCTGACCAATGTGAGCCGCGAGCAGGTGGGCGGTGTCATGGAGGAGTTCGTGGTCACGGTGGGCCAGCACACCTCGCTGGGCATCGGCAACACGGACTACATCCGCTCGGTGCTGGTCAAGGCGCTGGGCGAGGACAAGGCCGGCGGCATCATCGACCGCATCCTCATGGGCGGCAACACCCGTGGCCTGGAGCAGCTCAAGTGGCTGGACGGGCGTACCGTCGCCGAGATGCTGCGCCTGGAGCATCCGCAGATCACCGCCATCGTGCTGTCGTACCTGGATTCCGACCACGCCGCCGAGGTGCTGGCGGAGATACCCGAGCGCATGCGCCACGACATCGTCATGCGCATTGCCACCCTGGATGGGGTCCAGCCCGCCGCGTTGCAGGAGCTGGATGAGATGATGGAGAAGCAGTTCTCCGGCAAGCAGCGTCTCAAGTCGTCGTCCATCGGTGGTCTGCAGGCCGCGGCCAATATCCTCAACTTCCTGGACACCTCGGTGGAAGGTTCGGTGATGGAGTCCATCAGCGAGATGGACGAGGATCTTGGCAATCGCATCCAGGATCTCATGTTCGTGTTCAATGACCTGGGCAACCTGGATGACCGCAGCGTGCAGACGCTCCTCCGCGAAGTGACCTCGGACAACCTGGTGCTGGCGCTCAAGGGCGCCGACGAGACGGTGAAGGACAAGATGTTCCGCAACCTCTCCCGGCGTGCCGCGGAGATGCTCCAGGACGACCTGGAGGCCAAGGGGCCGGTGCGCCTGAGCGAGGTGGAGCAGGCGCAGAAGGAAGTGCTGGGCATTGCCAAGCGCCTGGCCGACGAGGGCCAGATCTCCTTGGGCGGAGGCGGCGATGAGTTTGTCTAGGGTCCTTCGCGGCGACGAAGCGGATGCCATGAGTCGCTGGGAACTGCCTCATGTCGACGGGCGGGCGGAGTCCGACAGTCAGACCCGCGAGGCTGAGGAGGCGCAGGCGGAGCCCGAGGAGGAGGTCCGGCCCCGCTGGCCCACTGTCGAGGAGCTGGAAACCATCCGCAGGCAGGCCCACGACGAGGGTTTTGCCGAGGGCCGTGAGGCGGGGCATCAGGAAGGGCGCGACAAGGGCTACAAGGCCGGCGAAAAGGAAGCAAAGAAGCTCGAGCAGGAGCAGAAGAAGCGGCTGCAGACGCTGGAGGCGCTCATCCATGCCCAGGCGGAGCCGCTGGCGCAGCTGGACGACGAGGTCCAGGAGCAGATGGTCCGCCTGGTGCTGACACTGTCCCGACAGGTGATCCGTCGCGAGCTGCAGACCCAGCCCGGCGAGATATTGCCGGTGATTCGTGAGGCGGTGGCCCTGCTGCCCATGTCGGCGCGGGATGTGCGCGTGCACGTGCACCCGGACGATCACCGGTTTCTCAATGAACTCCTGGGCGAAGACGAGAGTGGTCGCGCCTGGCGTCTGGTGGACGATCCGGCCCTGAGCCGCGGTGGCTGTGTGGTGCAGGCCGAGCGTTCGCGGGTGGACGCCACGCTGGAGCGACGTCTGGCACAACTGGCCAGTCAGCTCCTGGGTGGACGGGAGGATGACCTGGTGCGGGATTTGACCCGGAGTGACGCCGGGACGACGCAGCCGCGGGATACTGAAGGCACCGGGGCGCCGGCCGCGCCGGAGGCCGATACCCCGGACGACGCCTCTTCTGCGGATTCAGAGGTCTCCGAAGACGTGTTTGACGCGCAGGAACCGGCTGGTGAGGATGTCGATCAGAGTGCCGCGGCGGATGACACCCCGGCGGAGGGTGAGCCGGACGCGGATGATGACAATGCCGATCCGGAGGAGCGCCGCGAACCATGAGTGACCCTGCCGCCGAGCGCCGGAACATCTGGCTGGACCGCCTGCGCGGGCTTGAGGAGCGGGTCGAGCCGCCGCGGATGGTGCCCACCGGGGTGCTGCGGCGCATGGTGGGCCTGACCCTGGAGGCGGAGGGGTGCGTGGCGCCGGTGGGCGCCCGCTGCCTGATCGCGACTCCGGATGGCACGGAGGTGGAGGCCGAGGTCGTCGGCTTCGGTGACGACAGTCTGTTCCTCATGCCCACGGGGGATATTCACGGTCTTACGCCCAATGCCACGGTGACGCCCCAGGAGGGGGTCTACGAGGCGGAGGTGGGCGAGAATCTGCTGGGTCGCATTCTGGACGGCTCCGGCCGCCCGATTGACGACGCCGGGCCACTGCATGTGACCGAGCGCAAGCCGTTGCTGGGGGAGTCGGTGAATCCGCTCTCCCGGGCGCCCATCCGCGAGCCGCTGGATACAGGCGTGCGTGCCATCAATGGTCTGCTCACCGTCGGTCGCGGGCAGCGCATGGGGCTGTTTGCCGGCAGTGGCGTCGGCAAGAGCGTGCTGCTCGGCATGATGACCCGGTACACCAACGCCGATGTGGTGGTGGTGGGCCTGATCGGTGAACGTGGCCGCGAGGTGAAGGAGTTCATCGAGGACATTCTCGGCGAGGATGGGCTGAAGCGTTCGGTGGTGGTGGCCGCCCCGGCGGATGCCTCGCCGCTGATGCGGCTGCACGGCGCCATGCAGGCGACGGCAATTGCGGAGCATTTCCGCGATCAGGGCAAGCAGGTATTGCTGCTCATGGATTCGCTCACCCGTTACGCCCAGGCGCAACGGGAGATCGGGTTGTCCATCGGTGAGCCACCCACGACCAAGGGTTATCCGCCGTCGGTGTTTGCACGGCTGCCGCGGCTGGTGGAACGTGCCGGGAACGGGCCGGTGGGTGGTGGTTCGATCACGGCCTTCTACACGGTGCTGGTGGAGGGTGATGACCAGAACGATCCCATCGCCGACGCGGCGCGCGCGATCCTGGACGGGCATGTGGTGTTGAGCCGGGATCTGGCGGACTCCGGCCATTATCCGGCCATCGATATTGAGGCGTCGGTGAGCCGGGCCATGGCGAACATTGTCGACGTGCGGCATCGGGAAATGGCGCAGCGGTTCCAGCAGATTTACGGCGTCTGGCGGCAGAACCGGGATCTGATCAACGTGGGGGCGTATCAGCGGGGGTCGGATCCGCGCGTCGACGAGGCCATCGAGATGCGGCCAAGCTTGCTGGAGTTTCTGCAGCAGGATTTGCATGCGTCGGAGACGCTGGAAGCCAGTGTTGCCAGGCTGGAAGAGGTATTGCCGGGCGATGGAGGAAAATGACGGGGGCTCGTCACCGCGAGGCGCAAACCGCCGCGCCAGTCCACGCCGTAGGGCGGATCTTTAGATCCGCCGTCCACCGAAACGCGGAGCACGGCGGGTGATCCAGCCCCGCAACGGTGGACCTGAAGGTCCACCCTACGCTCCTGCAGGGCGCAAACGCGACGGCAGCCCGTAGGGCGGATCTTTAGATCCGCCGTCCGCCGAAACGCGTAGCGCAACGGGTGATCCAGGCCCACAACGGTGGACCCGAAGGTCCACCCTAAGCTTCTGTATCGCTGCACGGCCCAAGATGGCGTATCTTGCACGGAGGCGTTGTTTTCACTGGTTTCCGGGGGGTGCATGTCCCGACTGAAGCGCTTGCAGACGGTCGAAGGCGTGATGGGCGACAAGGCCGATCGCGCGGCGCGGGAGTTCGGGCGGGTGCAGGAGCAGTTGCAGCAGGAGCAGCAGCGGCTGGAGCAGTTGCAGCAGTTCCGGGCAGAGTACCAGGGCCGGCTTACCGGCGATGCCAGTGAACCCATGGACGCCTTCCGGCTGCGGGATTTCAACGCGTTCATTCTGCGGATCGATGCCGCCATCGAGCAGCAGCGGGGGCAGATCCGGGAAGTGGAGCAGAAGCTCGAGCGCGCCCGGGCGCAGTGGAACGAGGAGCGCACCCGCGCCGATGCCCTGGGCAAGGTGGTGGATCAGGAACGCCAGACGGAGGCGCGCAGGGAGCAGAAGCGCGAGCAGAGCCAGGCGGACGAGCTGGCGGCGCGAATGTTTGCCCATCGGCGCAACCGCCCTTGATCCCGGCTAATGCACCAGGCAGTGATTTGGCCTGGCTGACTGGCTGTTTATGCGCGGATCACCTTCATTGATGAAGCCGGTGGCGGATTCCACGGTTCCGAACCGGGTGCGAGGCCTGCATAAGCGGTCTCACAAGGGGCTCTCGAAGCCCGTTGGCCACGCTCTGGACGAGCGCCACCATCGCCGACGTGTTCCAGCGTGTCGGGGCTGGCTTTTCGCGTTGAGCCGGACGCCGTCATGCGGCCAGTCGCCATCGGTGACGCCGCCCCAAGAGCTTGCGCCACATCGTCGCGGCGCGACGCTCCAGGATGACGTGCAGCCGGCGTGCATGACACTGCACGCGGGCGGCGGCCTTGAGCACGCGCTCGCGCAGCCGTCGCAGGCTCCAGCCCTGTCCCGTGGCCGCCTCCATCTGCGCACGCAGCACGTGCAGCAGCTCATAGGCAAGCAGCCGCAGCGACAGCAGCGCCTGCGCCCGGGCGAAGACCTCGGCCTCGCTGGCCCGTCCCCGCGAGGTGCACGGCAGCGAGGTGCCGATGGTGTCCTTGAACTCGCCCATGTGCCCCTCGGCCTTGCCACGGCGGCGGTACAGCGCCAGGACCTGCTCGCCGCTGTGGGTCGAGGCGGGCAGGTTGGTGACGATGTAGAAGCACCTGCGAAAGAGCTCCGCCGGGTGCTCCTGGATGACCATGACCACCCGGCGCTTGCGCTGCCAGCTCTCGGCCCCGTAGACCGTCTCCTCGGTCCACTCCCGGGGCCGCTCGGCCGGGCGCCCCGGGCCGCGCCGGCGGTGCGGGTCGAAGTGGCGGTCCAGCGCGGCGTTATCGCGCAGCCGCCCCAGGTAGCCGATCCCCGCCTGGTCCAGCGCCTCGAGTGTGGCGCCATCGGTGAACCCGGCATCGAGCCGGCAGCACACCTGCCGGGCCAGGCCGCGCTCGCTCAGGGTGGCGACAAGCTGCGGGATCCACGCTGCGGCCTGCGCGCCAGGGGCGGCGTTGCCGGGGCGCAGCAGCCCGGCGAGCATGTCGCCCGTCTCGGCACAGGAGGCGATCAGCGGGTAGTGGATCCGGTCACCGACATGGCCGTTGTGCTCACTGCCTGGCTGTTCACCGTGGGCAGTGAGCGGCAGACCGTCGACATCGACGGTCATCACAGCCGCCGGCGGCGCACCGGCTGCGGCCCGCCGCCGCGTGGCGAGCTCCAGCGCCGCGGTGTCGATCACCGCCTGGTTGGCGGGCTGGGCGAGGAGGTCCAGCAACCGCGAGAACGTGGACTGCGAAGCCAGCGTCTTGCCGGCGGCAGCCATACCACGCCGGTCACTGCCGGCGAGCGCGAGCAAGGGGTCGTCGCGCAGGCGCTGCGCATCACTCTGATCGCCCCAGCCCTGGGCGATCATGGCAACGGCTTCGCGCAGCAGCTCCGGGAGTGAATGCACGACACGCTCCGGGCAGCGCGGGTCGTGCAGCCGCCCGACGAGGTGGTCAATGAGGCCGGTGTCATCGAGGACTTCGCGCAACAGCAGGAAACCGGCATCGCCACTGAGACGCTCCGAGCGCGTCTCCACCCGCACGGAGCCATTGAACGACGGCTCGAACAGCGATAGCGTTTCACCCATGGCGCAGCGTCCCCTCTCTTGATCAATGTCGTCACAACACTGATTTTGAAGGGATTACGGCGCTGCGTCATCCTTTTCTTACCCTGCTGGTGAATTATCCGGGCTTGATGCGTTGTCGGGGCTAAAGCCCCTCCCACAATTGTTGTCTCCCGTGGCCTTGCGTTGCTGTGGGAGGGGCTTCAGCCCCGAAAAACAGTGGTTCAGGCCGATCTCCCCAAGTTGGCCCCGGTCTTGCTAGTGCCCCCCTCAGAACCATGAACATCCGGGAGAATGGCATGCAGGGGCTGCATTTGATTGAAACCGCGTTCAGGAATCTGGATGGCGGCAAACTGGACCCGGCGGCGCCGGACGCGCCGGAGAGCCGGGCGTTTCTGGAGGCCTTGCTGGAGACCGACGCGCTCAAGGACAGCGGGCTGACGCTGGAGGACCTGGAGGCGTGGCTGGCCAGTCAGGGCGGCAAGGGCCTGCCGTTGGGCGGACACGACTTGCCGACGCAGGGGCAGGGCGGTGAAAGCGCCGCGTTGGCCCGCGGTGCCAAGACGGACGGTGTGGAGCCGGCGGTGGAGTTCAAGGGCGGCCTGGAAGACCGCGCCGGTGTGCAGCAGGCCGAGCAGGATGAGGCGCTGTTGCAGGACCTGCTTGCCATGGGCGGCATGAACCCGCTGGCGGGTCAGGGCAGTGATGCGCTGAAGCAGCAGGAGGATCTGGTGCAGACAGGGGGGCGGTCGCGGCACCTGCAGTTCCAGCAGTTGGGTAACGACGCAGCCCAGGCGCGCGCGGACGCGGAGACGCCGATCAGCGCCGAGCGTGGCCGTGGTGCCCAGGCCCAGTTCCAGCAGACGCTGCAGAGCGCCATGCCGCAGTCCGGCGGGGTTCCCACCTATACCGTGTCGCAACCCATGGATCAGTCCGGCTGGGGGCAGGCGCTGGGTGAGCGCCTGACAATGATGGCCAAGCAGGATGTGCAGCATGCGCGCATTCAGATGAATCCGCGTGAGCTGGGGCCGCTGGATGTGCGCATACAGATGGGCGAGGACAAGACCAGTATCGTGTTCCAGGCCCAGAATGCGGTGACCCGCGAGGCGCTGGAAGCCGAGCTGCCGCGGCTGCGCATGATGTTGAGCGATAACGGCATCGAGGATGCCGAGGTCAACGTCGACCAGCAGGAGACCATGACCCAGAACGATGAAGGCGAGCGTCCGGAGGGCTATGCCAGGGGGGATACCGAAGATGGCGAGGGTGGTGATGATACCGCCGGTGCGGCGGATGCGGACATGAGGCCGCGTGGTCTGGTGGATCACTACGCGTAAGGCTGCAGACGTGAGTTTTTCCCGGTTTTGCGACGCCTGCACAGTTTCGGGGTCTTGTACGGCGGGGTGCGGCCGATACCATGGAGGCCAGACAATCGGTCGGGGGTAGGCCGGCTGATGACATCGAATTGCAGAAAGGACAACGGATGCACTTCACCGGCAAGGCTTATCAGCGCGGCGTCAGCAAGCTGGTCGTGATTCTCCTGGTGCTGCTGATCGTGATCCTGCTTGCGGTGGGCACGGCGGCTGCGCTGTATCTCACTGGCGTCGTGTCCCCGCCCGGCGGCAACGGCGACGATCAGCAGCAAGTGGCCGAGCAGGACGAGCCGCAGGAGCAACAAAGTGCGCCTTCGGGGCCGGCGCAGTACATGAGGCTGGATGACGCCATTACGGTGAACATCAGTCGCGAGGGCGGACGCAACGCCATCCTGCAGGCGCGTATCGAGCTCATGGCGCGGGATGAGGCGGTGCTGGAAGGGGTCGACCGGCATCTGCCGATGATCCGCAACAACCTCATCAGCCTGTTCGGTGATCAGCGCTACGAGGAAGTCACCTCCAGCGACGGCAAGAACGCCCTGCGGGAGCAGGCGCTGGAAGAGATCAACGACATTCTCCGTGAGGAAGGCGAGCAGCCGAACGTGGAAGCCGTCTTTTTCACCCACCTGGTGACGCAATAGCCATGGCCCAGGAGGATATCCTCAGTCAGGACGAAATCGACGCCCTGCTCCACGGCGTGGATGACGGCGACGTGGATGCCGGCTCGGACACCGGGCCGGACGGCGAGCCGCGCCAGTTCGATTTCCAGCACCAGGAGCGCATCGTCCGCGGGCGCATGCCCACGCTGGAGATGATCAACGAGCGCTTCGCGCGGCTGTTTCGCATCGGACTGTTCAACATGCTGCGCCGCACGCCGGAAGTCTCCGTCCAGGGCGTGGACATGATGAAGTTCGGCGAGTACGTGCACACGCTGTTCGTGCCCACCAGCCTGAACATCGTGCGCATGCATCCGCTGCGCGGCATGAGCCTGTGCGTGGTGGACCCGAAGCTGGTGTTCGTGGTGGTGGACAACTTCTTCGGCGGCGACGGGCGTTACTACACCAAGATCGAGGGCCGGGAGTTCACCAGCACCGAGTGGCGGGTGATCCGCATGGTGCTCGATCAGGCCTTCGCGGACATGCAGGAGGCCTGGGCGCCGGTGCTGCCGGTGGAGTTCGAGTACATGAATTCCGAGGTGAACCCGCAATTCGCCAACATCGTCAGCCCCTCGGAAGTGGTGGTGGTCTGCCGCTTCAACGTGGAGCTGGACGGTGGCGCCGGGGAGTTCCACCTGACCATTCCCTACACCAACATCGAGCCCATCCGTGACCAGCTCAATGCCGGCGTGCAGAGTGACCGCAACGAGGTGGATGAGCGCTGGACCCGCTCCCTGCGCGAGGAGATGAAGAGCGCGGAAGTGGAGCTCAGCACCAAGCTCACGGAGGTGCAGGTCAGCCTGCGGGATCTGCGCCAGATGAAGGCGGGGGACGTGATTCCCTGCGAGATCCCGGATGAAGTCGTGGTGGAGGCGGAGGGCATTCCCGTGCTGCGGGGCAGCTACGGCGTGTCCAATGGCCAGATGGCCATCAAGGTCCTGGAGCAGATCCGCTCCCAGGAGGCCGAAGTGCCGCTGCCGCTAAGGAGAGGAAACGATGAGCGACGAGAACGAAACGAAGAGTGACGAGGACGCGGCGGCCGCGGATTGGGAAGCGGCGCTGCAGGAGCAGGAACAGGCCGAGACCTGGGACGGCAGCGGCGACGATGCTGCCGGTGGCGCTGATGATGCCGGCGATGGCGGCAAGTCCGCTGAAAAGGAGGCGGGCGGCGAAAGCGTCCAGCGTGCAGCCATGGCGGCACTGCAGGACGAGGGCGGTGCCGAGGGGGATGAGAACGTCAACCTGGACGTGATCCTGGACATTCCCGTGACCCTGGCCATGGAGATCGGCCGCACCAAGATCAGCATTCGTCATCTGCTGCAGCTCAACCAGGGCTCCGTGGTGGAACTGGACCGCCTGGCCGGCGAGCCGCTGGATGTCCTGGTGAACGGAACGCTCATTGCCCACGGTGAAGTAGTGGTGGTCAACGAGCGCTTCGGCATCCGCCTCACCGACGTCATCAGCCCCCAGGAGCGCGTGAAAAAACTGAAGTAGGACGGACGGCGAACGTAGGGCGGACCGTAGGGCGGACCTTCAGGTCCGCCGTCAAAAGACATGCAAGCCAATGCGGCTCATCAAAGCCGGAATGGCGGACCTGAAGGTCCGCCCTACGGGAAAGCTCAATGCCGGGCGTCGCCGTAGGGTGCATCTTGATGCACCGAGACAACGCCGGAACTCTGTACACACTGGAACACGGACAATCACCATCCGACATCTGACCCGCCAACTCTGTCACCTCAAGCGCCTGCTCCCCGGCGTCATGGTGCTGTGCGCCAATTTTCTGGCGTCGGCGACCCTGCTGGCGGACGAGGCCGGTGAAACTGCGGCACCGGGTGTCGATACGGCGGCGCTGGTGCGGGTGGTGATCGGTCTGCTTGTGGTCCTGTTGCTGATCGTGGCTCTGGGCTGGGTCATGCGTCGGGTGGGCCGGTACTCCAGCCCGGCCGCCGGGCAACTGCGCGTCATCGGCGGTGTGTCCGTCGGCACGCGCGAACGTGTCGTGCTCGTCCAGGTGGGCGAGCAACAGCTTCTCGTCGGGGTTGCGCCCGGACGGGTACAAACCTTGCACGTGCTGGACAAACCCCTGGATGGGGCGTCCGGTACCGGGGACCGCCACGGCGGTCCTGCGGAGCAGGGACACCCGTTTGCGCAACGTCTGCGTCAGATGATGCAGCCCGACGAGAAGCGACAGCAATGACACGGAGCGTACTTCTCCTACTCTTTCTACTGCTGTTTCCTGCCCTGACCCACGCCCAGATCGGCGGCGTGGAGGCGATTACCGTTCAGGACGGCGAGGACGGCCAGACCTACAGCGTGACGCTGCAGGTGCTGCTGCTGATGACGCTGCTCACGCTGCTGCCGGCGGCGGTGCTGATGATGACGGCGTTCACCCGAATCGTCATCGTGCTGGGCATTCTGCGGCAGGCCATCGGCACCGCGCAGACGCCGTCCAACCAGGTGATCATCGGTCTGGCCTTCTTTCTCACCCTATTCGTGATGACCCCGGTGCTGGAAGACGTCTACACCAACGCCGTGGATCCGTACCTGTCCGAGGAAATGGCTCCGGAAGAGGCACTGGAGGCCGCGCAGGAGCCCTTCCGGGAGTTCATGGCCAGCCAGACCCGGGACGAGGACCTGGCGCTGTTCCTGCGCATCTCCGACAACCAGGGCGTGGAGTCCATCGAGGACGTGCCCTTTACCGTGCTGGTGCCGGCGTTCATGACCAGCGAACTGAAGACCGCCTTTCAGATCGGCTTCATTCTCTATCTGCCGTTCCTGGTGGTGGACCTGGTGGTCTCCAGCACCCTCATGTCCATGGGCATGCTCATGCTCTCGCCCATGATCATCTCGCTGCCCTTCAAGATCATGCTGTTCGTGCTGGTGGACGGGTGGTCCCTGGTCATGGGCACCTTGGCGGCAAGTTTCTTCTAGTTATTCAGGAGCCTGGCAATGAGTCCTGACTTTGCGATTGAACTCGGTATGGAGGCCCTCTGGGTCGCAGTGCTGCTGGCCGGCCCGATCCTGCTGGTGGCGCTGATCACCGGCTTGATCATCGGCATGTTCCAGGCGGCCACGCAGATCAACGAGCAGACCCTGAGCTTCGTGCCCAAGCTGGGCACGCTTGTGATCACGCTGTTTGTGGCCTCCCCCTGGATGCTGAGCGTGCTGCTGGACTTCACCCGCTCGCTGTTCATGAACGTGCCGTCCTGGGTGAGCTGAGGGAGCGGGCATGACCGTTACCACCGCCGAGATCATGACGTGGCTCGGCGCCTTCTTCTGGCCGTTCATGCGCATCGGCGCCATGATGCTGGTGGCACCGGTGCTGGGTGATCAGCAGGTGTCGGTGCGACTGCGGCTGTTGCTGGCCGTGGCGCTCACCGTGGGCGTCATGCCCGTGGTGGGGCTGGCCCCGGGGGTGGAGCCCCTGTCCGCCGAGGGGCTGCTGATCAGCATGCAGCAGGTGGTCATCGGCATGGCCATGGGGCTGCTGCTGGCCCTGGCCCTGCAGACGGCGAGCCTGGCGGGGGAGAGCGTGGCGCTGTCCATGGGGCTTGGTTTCGCCAACATGGTCGATCCGGTCACCGGGCAGTCCACGCCGGTGGTCTCCCAGTTCCTGCTGGTGATTGCCACGCTGATTTTCCTCACCGTTGGCGGCCATCTCATGCTCATCGAGCTCCTGGCGGAGAGCTTTGTCATGCTGCCGGTGGGTACCGATGGATTGATGGAGGAGGAGTTCCGGACCGTGGCGGGCTGGGGGGCGCAGATGTACGCGGGCGCCGTGCTGATCGCCTTGCCGGCGGTGGTGCTGCTCCTGCTGGTCTACCTGTCCCTGGGTGTCATGACCCGCGCCGCGCCGCAGATGAACATCTTCTCCGTGGGCTTTCCCGTGACCATGCTGGTGGGCTTCCTGGCGTTGATGACGCTGGTGGTGCCGTCGCTGCCGGGGCGGCTCTCCGGCATCTGGAGCGATGCCTTCAACACCATCGGGCAGATTCTCGGTGGCGCTTAGATCCCCATAAAACGAAGCCCGCGTAGGGCGGACCTTCAGGTCCGCCG